>JBBRBE010000322.1:0-1784 GCA_038206175.1 Chloroflexia bacterium | reverse complement strand
CGACCGCTTCCAGAAATCCAACGAGCGGTTGCTTTCGGGGGTGCTGGCGAGTGGCTTTCTGGTTTCGGGTGTAACGCTCACGGCGACGGCTTCGCCTTTGTGGGCTTCGCTGGTCTGCTTCTTCAGTGCTATTTTTATGGGTTTCCGGCTGTTCCGCTAAAAGCAGGCCGGGGCATAGCGGTACAGGCCAGGCTTTTTCAATAACAGGAAAGAGTGGCGGTATCTGGTTGGTAGATAGCGGGTACTTTTTACTCTTTACTAAGAGGCATATATGGACATTTTCCAGGACCCTGAGTTTGGGCCTGTTCGCCTCGAAAATTTTGGGTGGACGCTGGAACAAACCGTAACCTTCAACGGGGTAGTCCTACCCGTTCGCATCGAACCTGAAAATGACGATCCGCCCCAAATTTCAGCCGTTCAGCGACAAGCCTTGCGCTATATTTATTCGTTGCCACCCGGTGTACTTCAAAAAGCGGCCCCGGCAGTGGTGCAAAATTACGAAGTATATCGTGAGGCGATTGGCGATGAGGAAATGCCGCCTCTGCAAACCCCTACCGAGGTGTGGCAACACGTCCAACCGACTTACATGAAGGTTGAAAAGCATTATGAGGTGACAACCCCGACTTTTTTTCTGATGGCCGAGTGCGATTGGGACCCCGAACACGGTCTTATGGTGCGCTTTCGCCAGGGCCGGGCCGATGCCGCCAATCAGCAGGGCGAATTGGGCCTGACCGATTAGCCCTGCTCCCGTTACTTGAACTGACTACGCAGAGCGTCGCGGAAGTGTCGGTCCGGCGTAGCGCGGCGGCGTTCGGCCTCGAACTGGGCGTTGAGTTGCCCGGCGACGGCCAGCAATGCGCTTAGTTCCTGGTTGAGGAAGTCTTCGCGCCGGGCCATTTCTTCGGGGCTAAGGCTGGCCTGGGGCAGAAGCACTTCGGCCTGGGCCGAGTCAGCCGAGGCCGACGCCGAGACGGGCCGGGAAATCGGTTGGTAGGGCTGGCTCTTTTGCAACCGGTCGAGCGTGCGGGCCAGCCGACGGGTCAGTTCGGGGTCTAGCTCGCTCAGGCGTTCAATCTTTTCGAGGGTGGCTTGCTGTGCGCTGCTCAGGCTGCGCCGAAAAGCCGGGTCAATAGGGTAACTAAAGTCAAATTCCTGGGCCATTTTTTAATCCCTTATCCTATCGAACTTCTTAATCTTCACCTGATACTTCTCTCAATTCCACTTTGCGCGATGCTTACCCGGTCTGGCGGCGGGCCGATGCAGTAGTTAATCACAGCCCACTGGCAATTGCAATTCATCTGGCCCAGGCCGGGGTTCTTGGGCTGACTTTTCAAGAACTATAACGTGAGCGGGGCCGGACAGTTACGTTTCTTCCTTCTGGCCCGGTTTTTAATTTTATAACGAAAAAAGCTTTCCTACAAATCTAAGTGTGGGAAAGCTCTTTTTTCTAACTTATTAACTGACTAACTCTGGCCCATTACCTTTTGGTGGCTCCTGGCAAAGCTTCTACCAGCTTGAGCCGCCGCCGCTGTTATCGTCAAAAGAGCCGCTGCTGCCGCCCTGGTCAATAAAGGGTTGACCACTGCCGCTCTGGTTGCGGTTCCCAAACAGGCGACTGCCCAGGTAGCCCAACCCGGCGGCAATGGCGACCTGGCCGAGCGACCCACCTAAAAGGCCGCGCCGCCGTCCGCCGTAATTATTGCCATAGCCGTAAGTGGAGCCGAATAAACCCCGGCGGCGAGGTGCGCCGTAGCCGTAGCCAAACGGCCCGCGCTGGCGTGTTG
>JBBRBE010000321.1:0-2331 GCA_038206175.1 Chloroflexia bacterium | reverse complement strand
CCCGGAAGCAGTCGAACGGCGGTTAGATTACAACAACTGGAAATACCGCCGGGCTGAGCTTACACACAATTTGCGGGAGAATTTGCTTACGCCGTTTGCTTTTGTTGAAATGGCGGGCTGGCTTTCGGTCTTCCCACTGCTGGGCAAAACTTTGCTACCCGCCAGATGGCGTAAACTTCACAAAGCAATGGAACAAAAGCTGACCCCGCCCCTGCCAACCGAACCGTCAGTTAGTGCGAACGGCGAGGAAATGAGCCTTGAAGCTCAGGCCGCGGCGGTAGGCGGAATGCTCAAAGCGATTGGCCTGACCAAAAACTTCGCCCGGTTAGTTTTCCTGTGCGGACATGGTAGCGAAACTGAAAATAATCCTTATGCTTCGGGCCTCGATTGCGGAGCCTGCGGCGGCAATCACGGCGGAACCAGTGCAGATCTGGCGGCTACTATCCTCAACCAGGCGGCAGTGCGGGCAGTTTTGGCCGGGCAAGGTTTGGTAATACCCGAAGAAACTTACTTTGTGGCGGGCGAACATAATACTACTACCGACGGTATTTCTTTATGGAACGAAGAACAGGTTCCACCGAGCCATCAGGCCGAGTTTGCCCGGTTCAAGCAAGACCTGGCTTTGGCCGGAACGCACAATGCCTTAGACCGGGCCAAGAAGTTGCCGGGTGCGAAAACCGAGACGGACCTGGCCCAAAGAGCGGCGGATTGGGCGCAGGTACGGCCCGAATGGGGTCTGGTGAGGAACGCAGCTTTTATTTGCGGTCGCCGGTCGCTAACCGCCGGGCTAAATCTGGATAGCCGGGCCTTTTTGCACTCTTATGACCCTCACCAGGACAGCGATGGAGCGGTTCTGGAAGTGATCCTGACTGCCCCGGTTGTGGTGGCGGAATGGATCAATCTGCAATACTACCTTTCGACGGTAGACAATTATAAATTTGGCAGCGATACCAAACTGTTGCATACGGTTGTCAGCCAGATTGGAGTAATGCAGGGGCGGCAAAGCGACCTTCTGCTGGGCCTACCCAGGCAATCGGTAATGCTGGGCGACGAACTCTATCACGAACCAATGCGCCTTTCGGTTATTATCGAAGCTCCTACCTCGCGCATTTCCCGCATTATTGACCGGCACGAAAAGTTGCAGCATTTGACCCAAAATAAATGGATCAATTTGCTGGCCTACGACGCAGCAACGAACGCTTTTTACCAGTACACCCCGCATGGCGAGTGGATCGCGGTTGAACCCGATACTGAGGTCGAAGAACTGGTGGCCTAGCCCGGCACGACCGATTTATTTAGGGCTTGTCCTGGCCGGGCCTAGCGGCACAAAGCCAGAATGTCGGCCAGGACACCACTGGCGGTAAGCTCGGCTCCAGCCCCTGGCCCCTGGATTACTAGCGGTTGTGCGTCGTAACGGGCGGTGCGGAAAACGATCATGTTGGCCGTACCGCTCAGCCGACCAAGCGGGGTATCGCGGGCGACCCGTTCCAATCCAACCCGGCAACGACCATCCCCGACCGTCGCCACGTAGCGCAAAACTTCTCCGGCGTCCTGAGCAGCTTGCACCTGCGCCCGGTAGGAGGCATCCAGTTCAGGCAGACCACGAATAAAGTCTTCGATACTCAGTTCGGCCATTTCCGCCGGGTAGAGCGCTTCGATTTCAACGTCTTTAAGCTCAAGATTACTTCCTAACAGGCGCGAGAGAATCAAAGCTTTGCGGGCCACATCCACCCCGCCCAGGTCGTCACGCGGGTCGGGTTCGGTGTAACCTAGCTCTTTGGCTTCGCGCACGGCCTGACTATACGGCACCCCCTCTTCCAGGCGACTGGTCAGGTAGCCCAGCGTGCCGCTAAAAGTGCCACTGATCTGTCGCACGCTGTCCTGGGCATCCAGCAGAGATTGGAGCGTGCTGACGACCGGTAAAGCCGCACCGACCGTTGTTTCGTAGCGCAGTCGTCCCGCCCCTGGCCCTGCCGCCGATATCATGGCGCGATAATCGGCCAGGGGCGCACACAGAGGGCGTTTATTCGCCAGCACTGCCCGTTGGCCCTGCCGCAAAGCCGCGGTAATCACTGGCTCCATTAAGGTCTCGTTCGCACCACTCACGTCTATCACGATCAGCCTGGCCCCTTTCGCCTCGCGCTTGAGCCGGTCAATCTCGGTTGCCAGCACTGCCAGATCGTCCGGCTTTTGCACCGCCCCCTGCTGGTCGCTCAGTCGCTCTTTAGGGCTGGCCCGCAAACCCGAAACCAGGTGGCGCATGTGCTGCTGTGAAAGGGCTGAATTCTCGTCCAGATGCAGCACCGAAGAGCTATCTACCAACGCCCGGTA
>JBBRBE010000320.1:0-2379 GCA_038206175.1 Chloroflexia bacterium | reverse complement strand
GCAAGAAATCCGGCAGGGCAAAATCGGCCAGGGCGGCCCCGATTTGAGTCCAGCGCAGGGCGCAGGTAGCCGGATGATACCCGCCCGCCCCCCAGACGGCCAGACGGTTCTGGCACAGTTCGCCCGCCAGATCGCGCAACCGCCCGACCGCGTGCAAATAGCTGGCGGCGGAATAATTCATCTCGCTGAGTGGATCGCCCCCGTGAGCGTCCACCCCGGCCACCAGCATGATAAAGTCGGGCCGGAACTGCCGCAAGACTGCCGGAACCAGTTCGTCGAAAGCGTACATGAAGGACTGATCGCTGCTGTAGGGCGGCATCGGCAGATGCAATTTCGTGCCAACTGCCGGGCCGCGCCCAAGCTCGTGCTGGTCGCCCGTGCCGGGAAAGAGGTATCGCCCGTCCTCGTGGAAATCTACCGTCAGCACCGCCGGGTCGTTGTAAAAGCCGTAAACTACCCCGTCGCCGTGATGAGCATCCATATCAATGTAGGCGATCCGCTCGACACCCCAGTTCTGGCGCAATCGCTGGATACAAATCGCCAGATCGTTAAAGACGCAGAAGCCACTGGCCCGGCCCGGATGAGCGTGGTGCAACCCGCCGACAGGGGTAAAAGCGTAGCGTGTCTCGCCGCGCATCATGCCTTCGACGGCTTTGAGCGACGCGCCGACGACGGTTAAAGCGGCCTCGAAACCGCCTTCCACCGCCGGAGTATCGCCGCCATCCAGGTAGCCGTAACCTCGCACGCAGGCGTTCTGCACAAAATCAATGTATTCGCGGGTGTGAAAGAGCAGCAGGTCGTCTCGGTCGGCTTCTTCCGGCGCAATCACACTTACTCCGGCGGCTCGCGTCAGCCCGATTTGTTCCATCAGAGCGAAAGCCAGGCTTGCCCGGAGCGAACCAAAAGGATGTTCCGACCCAAAATCGTAAGCTAAAAGAGCCGGGCCGTAGACCAGATTTAGCCGGGTTAGCTCTGGTTGCTCTGCCGCACCAGGGTTAGCTGTCATAATACTTTTAACTTTCCTGACTTCGATCCAAAATCCAGGTTTTCTATTGCTAAATTTGTATTTCTAGTTTTGGATAGATTGTGACAGCCGCCACTGCGCCGCCGGGGTGTATGTCCTATCGGTTCGAGTATTGTAATGACTTTAACGCCTCTCTGTCAACACCTGGTAAATTGAGGGCCGGACGTAGATGCAGAACGCCCGGCCAGGTATGGGTGGGTTGGTCGGGTTTAATTTATAAAGTTAAAGACCAGACCTGGCCGTTTTTCGCCTTTATCTACCGTCTTTTACAGTAAATTATAGCTTTTTGCCAGCTTGTGAGAGCTACAAGCCTGTTTTGGCGACCTCTGGCTCGGCTACTATAGCTCTGTCAGCCGCTAAAACGGCCCAGGCAAGTCAAGTTTCAAAACGGTGTAATTTTTAGAAGCTTTTCCGAGTTTATGTATTTGTATATAGAAAGAAAGGGACAGCCGCAATGGAAGCTCTTAAAGAGGTCTATATTACCGCCGCCGGGAAATTCCTGCCCGGCCCGCCGATACCAAACGACGAGATGGAGGACTACCTGGGCCGGGTCAACGGCAAGCCCTCGGCAGTGCGGCGGCGCATCCTGGAAAGCAACGGCATCAAGACCCGCCATTACGCGATGGACAAAAACCAGCAGACGGTTTACCAGAACAGCACGATGGCCGCCCTCGCTGTGCGCGACGCCCTCGGCAAAAGCGAAACGGACGCGCACGAACTTGACCTGCTAGCGGTCGGCACGACCCAGGGCGACCTGCCCCTGCCGGGTATGGCAAGCATGGTGCAAGCCGAACTGGGTCTGCCGCCGCTCGAAATCCTGACCACGCACGGGGTGTGCTGCGCCGGGATGACCGCCCTCAAAAGTGCCTACAATCAGGTCAAACTGGGCGAGAAAAGCAACGCCGTCGCGGTGGCGTCGGAGTTTTCTTCACGCCTGTTCAAGCATACGCGCTTCGAGAGCTACAAGAAAGTTTCCTTTGAAACCGAGTTTCTACGCTGGATGCTTTCGGATGGAGCGGGAGCTTTCTTGCTCCAACCGCAACCGAGCCGAGGCGAACTAAATCTGCGGATTGATTGGATCGAACTGACCTCTTACGCCTCTTGCTACGACCTGTGCATGTACGCCGGAACGAACAAAGTAGACGGCAAGCCCGGCCCAGGCTGGCAGGATTATCCCACTTACGAGGCTGCTGCCGCCGCCGGAGCGATTGACATCAAGCAGGATATTCGCCTGCTGGACAATATTATGAAGGTGGGCGTAGATGGCTTCGTTCGGCTTATCGTCGGCGGACGGCTCGACCCGGCCCGGATTGACCACGTGCTGTGCCACTATTCGTCGCATTTCTTTCGCCAGC
>JBBRBE010000319.1:0-2553 GCA_038206175.1 Chloroflexia bacterium | reverse complement strand
TATCGGCATAGCTTTCTCCTTTTGCTCGAAACTGGCAAGCCGATTGTATCACCGCCCTGGCAAAAAACAAAACCAAGCATCCGGCGGTGATTCTTCGCTCCCGGCTACATACGCCGCAGCCAAAAAGTCTGGCGGCATATAATTTGCAAACTTCTTTTATAATAAAGATAAAGGGTCGGATGCCATCAGGAGAAACAGGCACCAATCAGGCTGCTCATCGCCTCGAAAGGTGAAGCCGGAGGAAGAGGAGAGAAGAAATTTGTCACAACCGCCGGAAGAATCCGCCCACTCTTACCAACCGTTACCCCCTTCTGATGCCGACAAGCCAGACCAGCCAAAGCCACTCCCGCCACTTCCGACCCTGCTGGTGGGGGGGCGGTATCAGTTGCTGGAAATGCTAGGCCAGGGGGCCATGTCGCAGGTTTACCGGGGATTGGACACGGCTCTTAACCGAACGGTAGCAATCAAGTTCTTGCGTGAGGAGTACGGAGCCGATCCTGGTTTTGTCGCTCGTTTCAACCGGGAAGCCCAGGCGGTCGCCGGTTTGTCCGGCCAGGGCATCCTGAACGTTTACGATTACGGCCAGCACGAAGGCCGTTATTATATCGTGATGGAGTACATTCAGGGTAGCGATCTTAAAGAAGTATTGCGGCGCGAAGGGCCGCTTCCGCTTCCCCGCGCTCTGGCCTTCATTCGCCAGGTGCTACTGGCTCTCAAAGTAGCCCATCAGCAAGGTCTGATCCACCGGGATGTTAAACCTCAGAATATTCTGGTGAGCGAACGTGACGGTACAATTCGGCTGGCCGACTTTGGAATTGCCCACGCGATAGGTGCGACTCAACTGACTACCGCCGGGACAGTCCTGGGTACGGCCCACTATATGGCCCCGGAACAGGCTCAGGGCGGACAGGTCGGCCCGGCCACCGACATTTATGCCGTTGGAATTGTTCTTTACGAAATGCTAACAGGCCGGTTGCCTTTTGATGGGCAATCCCCGATGGAAGTGCTGATGGCTCATCTGCGCCAGCCAACCCCAACCCTGGCCGAGGCCGGACTAGCGGCCGCTCCTGCGCTGGAACGCTTCGTCGCCCGCGCACTGGAGAAAGACCCCGCCCGCCGTTATCAATCCGCCGACCAAATGCTACACGACCTTACGCGCCTGGAAGAAGGCGAAGCAGAACCGCGTTCGGTAGCTTTCGAGCCTTTGGTTCCTTACGTCCTGCCCTCCCAGGAACGAACTACCCTTGCCGCCGCATCCGCACCTGCACATGCACCCCGACCCTACGAACGGGCTACCCTGGTTGCCCCTCTGCTACCGCCCGAACAGGTTTCAAAGCCTGGCCGCAAGAGCAGAGCAGGTTGGTTAGGGCCGCTTCTGGTAGGTTTAGTAGTGTTAGCGGGTTTGGGCTGGCTGTTGCTCAGTCTGCTGGCGGGTCGGGCGGCAGACGGAAACAAGACCGCTTCTCCCACCGCAACGGTAGTTCAAACTTCGCCCAGTCCAGCCCCGGCCAAACCCTTTGCACTTAGTTTCGACTCGAAAGGGCTGCAAGGAGCCTACGAGCGCGACGACGCCACACTTTACGGGCGACTCGAACGCGCTCTTTATGGCACCGGCAGCCCTTTTAGCCAGGGTACAATTACTTTTAAGCTCGACGCCCTGCCAACCGAAACCATAAATCTACGCCTGACCGGACTGGACGACGAGCGGACGGCTCATTGCCAGTTGGAGGTACAGCTTAACGGCCAGACCATTTTTGACGGCCCCGATACTTTACCCAACGCGCCCAACGGCGATAACGGCGAGGGTGGTAAAGACCGTTACTGGGGCGGCATGAGCCTGGCCGTACCGTCCGGCGCACTCAAGCTCGGAACTAACACCCTGATACTGCGCAACAAAACCGCCTGGGCGGGCTACCTGGGTATTCCCTACATCCTGATTAACAAAATCGAGTTGGTTAGTGGCGGGTAAAGGGCCACAAGCTTTTGTCTATCAGCTTTATTAGCCTGAGATGGCAGCACTACTTGCCGTTCGTAAACAGTTTTTTGTGGCATGCGCCTATGCTATAATAAAAAAACGTTAAGGAAGATAGCCCGGTGAAGAGGAAGAGGGAGGGGTACGCGTGGCGAACCGTTTGGTTTTGAAAGAAAATCTCGTCTTTATGGTCAGCGCGGATGATGGCGACGTACCGCAATCCAATACAGACGGCTGGGGCCTCTATTACAAGGACACGCGCTACCTGAGCGTGCTGGAATTGAGCATCAACGGTTATACGCCTGCCTTACTCACTTCTTCCGGTGAGTTTAATTTTATGGGAAATATCCAGAGTGCTAATCCACTCATGCAACTACCGGCGCAACCCGGCCCCGGCGAAGCCGAAACAGAAGGGCATGACCCGCCAATGGTGACGCTTTTGCCGCGTACTATGAGTATCCGGCGTAACCGCTTTATCGAGGACGGACTGCACGAACGGCTGGGCTTTTTCAACTATAACTCCTTCCCCATTACCTTTACCCTGACTATGCGCTTCGGCAGCGACTTCAGGGATATGTTTG
>JBBRBE010000318.1:0-2564 GCA_038206175.1 Chloroflexia bacterium | reverse complement strand
AGTACCGGCAACGGTGCAGTCGAAGCGGGTGCCAGTGCCGGGGTTTACGTCATTGGCGTAGATACCGACCAGTACCTGACCTTGCCGAAGGCCCAGCCCAAAATCTTGTCCAGCGCGACCAAGCTTTTGACCGAAGGTACTTTCAACCTGATCAAAACCGCTCAGGAAGGTTCCTTCAAGGGTGGTAACAACGTCGGCCCGACCGGGTTGGCTCCTTTCCACGATACCGACAAAGCTATTCCGCAGGAACTCAAGGATGCTTTGAAGAAGCTTGATGCTGGCCTCAAGGACGGCACGATCAAGACCGGCGTAAAAGTCGGCTAGTCGTTAAACAAAATAAGCCAGAAGAATTACAAATCTCTTGTAATTCTTCTGGCTTATTTCAAAGCTTTGTCAGGCTGAAATACTCGCCATTCCAGCCGATCTGAAGTTTAGAATCAAAAATAAAGAGGGCTTCTTTTTCTTTGTTGGTTATTTAAGCCTGGCTAATCTTCTAGTTTAAAATTGCTTTCCTGAACCAAATCTATAATGATGTTGACTTAGTATTCGGAAGAAGAAAAGACAATGAGTGTAGCTTCTCTCCCGGCTCAGAATCCCGTCCTGCGCTGGGTGCGCGAATTGGGTCGGCAGGTCTTTTTGCCATTGCTGGGTATTTTCACGGCTCTGGTCGTGGGTGCGGTTATTATCCTCCTTTCCGGTTTCAACCCTATTTCGGCCTATACCACCCTTCTGGATGGGGCTTTTGGCAACCTCGAACGAGTTAATAATACTCTGGCGACTATGACGCCGTATGTTTTTACTACTCTGGCGGTAATTTTTGCTTTTCGGGCCGGGCTTTTCAACATCGGGGCCGAAGGACAGATTAGAATAGGCGCAATTACCGCCGCCTGGATCGGCATCATGACCGGCGGGTGGTCGCCTTTCATCTCGATCCCGCTTACTCTGGCGGGCGGTCTGGTCGGGGGAGCCTTGTGGGGAGCCATACCGGGCGCACTCAAAGCCTTTTCCGGCGCACACGAAGTTATCACCACGATCATGCTTAACTACATCGCCAGTTTTATTACCGGCTTCCTGGTTGGCTCGGATGGGCCGCTACACGGCAAGCAACTGACTACTTCGCAGCAGGTCGGCCCGAACGCCCGGATCGGCACGATCTTTGGCTATAACCCGGCTACTTCTTCCGGCTCACGCGACGTACCGATGCACTGGGGCTTTTTGCTGGCTCTGTTGACCTGCGGTTTTATTTACTGGCTGTTGTGGCGCACTCCGCTCGGCTTCGAGATTCGCACCGTCGGCCTCAACCCCAGCGCGGCCCGCTACGCCGGAATCAAAGTCTCACGCATCCTGGTTATTGCGATGGCCGGGGGCGGTGTGCTGGCCGGACTTGGCGGTGCGCTGGAAGTGATGGGTAGCCCAAATGCGAATTACCAGTATAGTGCTTCGCTAGGGGCGGGCTACGGCTTCAACAGCATTGCAATTGCGCTTCTGGCAAAGAATAACCCGATGGCAGCAATTCCGGCGGCTCTTTTGTTTGCGGCTCTTTTGACTGGAGCTTCTAATATGCAGTCTAATACAGTTCCGCTCAACCCTATCGAGGGCCAGAACCAGCAGTTGCCGGGCGATCTTATTTCGATTATCCAGGCTCTGGTAATTATTTTTGTGGCGGCAGATCAAGTCTTGCGCTGGTTGTACCGGCTAAAACGAGCCGACGGGGAACAGGTGATGTTGTCGCGTGGCTGGGGAAAGGTGGAGTAAGCAATGGCGCAAGCGTTGGTCGACCGCGGCGAGAAGATTGATAGTAGCCGCTCCTTACGGAGTTACTTGCGGAGTGGTCGATGGCCGCTTCTGGTGCTGGGGTTGGTTCTGATCGTCTTTATCTGGCGCAGTCTGGGTGGCGATCAGCCTTTTGTAGATACTATTTCGCTGTTCGCTCTCACGCTTAGTTTCGCCACGCCGATCACTTTTGGCGCGTTGGCCGGAACTTTCTCGGAACGGAGCGGGGTGGTCAACATCGGGATCGAGGGCATGATGCTGACGGGAGCCTTTTTCGGGGCTACCGTGGGCGCACTGACGCAATCGGTCTGGCTGGGTTTACTGGTCGCCCCGCTTTCCGGGATGGTGCTGGCTCTTTTCCACGCCGTGTTAGCGATCTACTTCAAGGTAGACCAGATTATTAGCGGCACCGTAATCAATATTTTTGCTTTCGGCCTGACTTCCTACATGTACAGCTTGATTTTTACCAGTTCCAAGCGCAACAACGACGCCGGAAAGCTGCCTACTTTCGACCTGAAAATCCAGGATATTTCTATTTCGCTGGGGCTTTTGCCGGTAGTAGCGATTATAACGGTCTTTATCGCCCATTATGTGTTGTTCTACACGACCTGGGGGTTGCGGACGCGGGCGGTGGGCGAAAACCCCAAAGCCGCCGATACTGCCGGTGTCAACGTTTTTAAGATGCGTTATTTCAACGTTTTGCTGAGCGGGTTCCTGGCCGGGATCGGCGGTACTTATTTCTCGCTGCAAATTGTGGGCTATTTCCGCGAGAATATGACGGTTGGCAGTGG
>JBBRBE010000317.1:0-2740 GCA_038206175.1 Chloroflexia bacterium | reverse complement strand
AAACCTCGCTCGGAAAAGCTCCGGCGGCTTCCCATTCCTCGGCATAAGGGTTTAACTCGGTGGCGATAAACTTGCGGAGAACCTTCCGCATCTCCTCGTGTTCGGCAGTGAACATCTTGTCTTGCATTGACCTGACTCCTTTAGTTAAAAAACCATCACCATCCAAAATAACTATAATAACTATTTAGAACGCCGCCTGCCTCTACATAGCAGCAACCTGATTCATTTTCTCCATCAGAGTCGAACATCTCTTAGTCAACTCCCTCTAAATCGAAGGCGGGCCAGGGTTCGTGTTCGGGTATGACAAAACCCTGCAAGCGGTAGAGCGAACCGGCCCCGTCCACCTTGAGGGTAGTGCCGGAGATGAAGGCGGCGGCGGGTGAAAGCAAGAAGGTCGTAGCGGCGGCGATTTCGCTTTCGGTTCCCATGCGCTGGGCCGGGATGTCGGCGGCCACCGATTGAAGCATAGCCTGAATTTCGGCTGGATAAGTTTTCAGGCCACTTGAATCAATCAGGCCTGGAGCGACAGCATTGACCCGGATGCCGTGGTGCGCCCATTCCAACGCCAGCGTCTGGGTCAGGTTGACCACCCCGGCCCGCGCCGCCCCGGTATGGGCCATATTGGGGAAGCCGCGCCACATTTCCGCTACGATACTGACTATCGAGCCGCCGTGGTTTTTCATCCAGCCCTCCATCGCAGCGCGTGCCATGTAAAAAGTGCCAGTCAGGTTCGTCTCGATTACGGCTTGCCAGCCTTTCGCGCTAATCCTGGCGGCGGGCGACGAGAATTGGCCCCCGGCGTTATTGACCAGCCCATCCAACCGCCCGTAGCGTTCCAGCACGGTTGCAATAGTGGTTTTCACCTGCGCTTCGTCGCGGATGTTGCATTGAAGGGTGAATGCCTGGCCGCCTTTAGCCTCGATCTCGGCCAGGGTTGGCTCCAAATGCTCGGCGGAGCGCGAGCATAACCCGACCGTTGCGCCTAGTTCGGCCAGTTCAAAGGCGATAGCCCGGCCAATCCCGGTTCCGCCTCCGCTCACCAGGATCACTTGCCCCTCGAACAGGCCGGGCCGAAAAATACTCTGCTGGGCCATTTTCCCTCTTTTCCTTCCCCTTCCCTCTCCCCTGACCTAAACCGGCATCACCCCGTGCTTTTTGTCGTAGCGGACGACCGTTTTGTGGCGGGTGAGTTCGAGAGCCTGGGCTACGACCGCCCGTGTATCCGCCGGGTCAATAATATCGTCAATGTAGGCGTAGGACGCCGCCAGGTAAGGATCGATCACGTCGCGAAACCCTTCAAGCATGCGAGTACGCAGGGCGGCGGCGGCTTCTGGCCCGCCAGTTTCTTCGGCCTGGGCCAGCACTTTGCGCCCGATAATGTTGACCGCCCCTTCCGGCCCCATCACACTGATTTCCGCCGTCGGCCAGGCGACGATCAGGTCCGGGTCGTAGCCTTTGCCGCACATCGCGTAGTAGCCCGCCCCGTAAGCTTTGCGGGTGACGACCGTTATTTTTGGCACGGTCGCCCGCGAAACGGCATAGATCAGCTTGGCTCCGTGCCGGATAATCCCCTGCCGCTCGACCTGCGACCCGACCACGAAGCCGGGGGTATCGCACAGAAAAAGCAGGGGGATGTTAAAGGCGTCGCACAGGTTGATAAAGCGTGCGCCTTTGTCGGCGGTGTTTACGTCGAGCGTACCGCCCAGCACGAGCGGGTTGTTGGCGACGATGCCGAGCGGGTAGCCGTCAATGCGGGCCAGGCCGACTACCAGATTCTTGGCCCAGCCCGGCTTTATTTCCAGAAAATAGCCTTCGTCTACCAGCCGCAGGATCACTTTATGGACGTCGTAAGCCCGGCGTTGGCTGGTTGGAATAACTTTATAAAGGCTTTCCTCGCGGCGGTCGAGCGGGTCGGTGGTCGGGCGGCGCGGCGGCGATTCGCCGTTGTGGGCCGGGAAGAAGCTCAGGTAGCTTTTGATCGTCTCGATGCAAGCCCGGTCGTCGCTCACTTCCAGGTCGCCCACTCCGCTAATTTCACAATGCACCCGACTGCCGCCGAGTTCTTCCACGTCCACGTCCTCGCCCGTGGCGGCTTTGACCAGGCTTGGCCCGCCCAGAGCCATGCTGCCGGTGCCTTTGACCATTGGCACGAAATCGGCCAGACCGGGAATGTAGGCTGTTCCTGCCGCACATGGCCCCATCACGGCGGCTACTTGCGGCACGACCCCGCTCATTAAAACTTGCTCTTTGAACAGATGGCCCGACCCGGCGAACTGCGACCCGGTGCTTTCCTGAATACGCGCCCCCGACGAATCGAGCAGCCAGACCATCGGCAGACGCTGCTTGACGGCCATTTCGCGCATCTGGGCTACTTTGTACTCGCCGGTGCTGCCCATTGAACCGGCCATCACGGTAAAATCGTAAGCTGCGACGCAAATCGTGCGCCCCTCGACCTTGCCGTAGCCAGTAATCACGCCGTCGGCGGGTGTCACCCGGTCTTTGAGGTCGGGATGCAGCGAGTGATGGTTCGCCAGTGCGCCGGTTTCCAGGAACGTGCCGGGATCGAACAGCAGCGCGAGCCGTTCGCGGGCGGTTAGCTTTCCGGCTTCTTTTTGCTTGAGGTGTTCTTTAGGACTGCCGCCCCGCCCGAAAGTCTCCTTGCGCTCTCGCAAAGTTTCGACCAGGCCGGGCAGTCCTTCTTCGGTAGACATTGTTGTTGTTCCTTAGCCTGTGGCCTAAG
>JBBRBE010000316.1:0-2756 GCA_038206175.1 Chloroflexia bacterium | reverse complement strand
GGTGCTGTGCAACCGGGGCGCGAACGGTATTGACGGCGTAATTTCAAGTGCGCTGGGTGCGGCGGCAGTCGGGGATGGCCCGCTCGTGCTGGTGCTGGGCGACCTCTCGGCTTACCACGACCTGAACGGTCTTTTGGCGGCCAAGTTGCACGCCCTGAACGCTACGGTCGTTATTTTGAACAACGACGGCGGCGGTATTTTTTCGTTTTTACCCCAGGCCAGCTATAGCGATAATTTCGAGGCTCTGTTCGGCACGCCGCATGGCCTGGATTTCGAGCCAGTGGTCAAGATGTACGGCGGATCGTTCCGGCGGGTGCAGGATTGGGCGGATTTCCAGCAGACGATGGCGCAAGCTCTGGCGGCGGATGGCCTCAAAGTAGTGGAAGTGCCAAGCGACCGCAGCCGGAACGTAGTTTTACACCGCCAGATGTGGGCCGCCGTTTACGACGCGCTGGCCGCTACGGGTGCGGCGACCCGATGAGCCGATGGCAAGTCAACGGGGTCGGCCTGAACGTGGTCGAGGCTGGCGCAGGCTGGCCCCTGGTGCTGCTGCACGGTTTTACCGGCTCGGCTCTTTCCTGGCAATCTCAGATCGAAACTTTCAAGGCAACTAATCGCGTGATTGCCTTAGACCTGCTCGGTCACGGCTCCTCCGACAGCCCTACCGACCCGCAACGTTACAGTCTCGACCGGGCTTCCGACGACCTGGCCGGGCTACTCGACGAGCTTGACCTGGCGAAAGTAGCTTTGCTGGGCTATTCGCTGGGTGGACGGCTGGCTCTGAACTTTGCCGTTAGCTATCCCCACAGAGTAAGTAGGCTGATCCTCGAAAGTGCCTCGCCCGGCCTGGCGACCGCTACGGAACGCGCCGAACGAGCGCAAGCCGACGCGACCCTGGCTGATTTTATCGAGCGCGAAGGTCTTGCCGCCTTTGTAGCGCGTTGGGAAAGTTTGCCGCTTTTCGACAGCCAGCGCACTCTGCCTGCCTCTGTCCAGGCGGCCCAGCGTCGTCAGCGTCTCGCCAACCGGCCCGACGGACTGGCAAACAGCCTGCGCGGAGCCGGAACCGGCACCCAGATTTCGCTCTGGCAAAGCCTCGATACCCTGGCAATACCAACCCTTTTACTGGCCGGAGAACTTGACCCTAAATTCGTGGCAATTGCCCGCCAGATGCACCAACACCTGCCCGCTTCCCGCCTGGAAATTGTAGGAGGTGCGGGTCACACCGTCCACCTAGAACAACCTGCCGCTTTCGAGGGGCTGGTTTTAAGTTTTCTGCAACAAGAAGCCCAGGGCAAGGGGAAGAAGTAGGACGAAAGGGGAAAGGTTACGAAATGAAGGACGAAAACTCACTTAAAATCAGCCTTTCATCACCCTTAACTTCGCCCGTACCGCCTTCTGAACCCCCTACGCCGCTTTTGCCAGAAGTGATTATTGTTTCGGGTCTACCGGCGACCGGCAAAACGACCCTGGCCCGGCGGCTGGCCGACGACCTGAATTTGCCGCTCGTGACCAAAGATGAGATTAAAGAAAGACTGTTTGATAAGCTCGGTTGGAGTGATCGGGAGTGGTCGCAACGGCTGGGCGTAGCGACTTTTGCGCTCCTGTATTATTTTATCGAGGTGCAGCTAAAGGCGGGCCGGTCGTTTATTGCCGAAGCTAATTTTCGGCCCGACCGGGATAATCCGCCCTTTCGGGAGCTTAAAAGCCGCTACGACTTCCAGCCGATCCAGATCGTTTGCGTCACCGAAGGCGAAAAGCTCTTGGAACGCTACCGTGCCCGTGGCGAGTCGGGCCAGCGTCACCCCGGCCATGTTGACCACCTGACCTACGACGAACTAGGGGCGCAACTGCTCAAAGGTCGTCAGGAACCGCTTGACCTTGGCGGCCTGGCCTTTGAAGTGGATACCACCGATTACGCAAAGGTGGATTACGAAAGCCTTCTGCAAGCGGTTCGGCAAGGGTTAGTTTGAAGTTTCGGGCTAAAAAAGTTTGAAATAAAAGAGTATTATAAGAAGATTGAGGCACCCTCTGAGGCAAACACCCGGCTTTGATTTACTTCCAGGCGGGAAAAGTTTATCTTAACGGGGCGAAAGAGTAAACCCCCTGGTAGCCCCAGGCAGCGTTAGTGTTTAGGAAAGGAGCCTGAAATGGCATCGGTAGATTGGCAAAAGGTTAAGGAATACGAAGACATCATCTACGAAAAGGCCGAGGGTATCGCCCGGATCACGATTAACCGGCCCGAAGTGCGTAACGCTTTTCGGCCCAAGACCGTTTTCGAGATGAAAGAAGCTTTCGACGATGCCCACGACGACCCCGAAGTTGGAGTGGTGCTGCTGACTGGAGCGGGCGACAAAGCCTTTTGTTCCGGCGGCGACCAGCGCGTGCGCGGACATGGCGGCTACGTCGGCGAGGATAAAACGCCCCGGCTGAATATTCTGGAAGTGCAGAAGCAGATCAAGTATATTCCCAAGCCGGTAATCGCAGTCGTGGCCGGATACGCTATCGGTGGCGGGCATGTGCTGCATATGGTTTGCGACCTGACGATTGCCGCCGAAAATGCTATCTTCGGCCAGACCGGGCCGCGAGTGGGTAGCTTCGATGCCGGTTATGGCGCGGCGTACATGGCCCGGATCGTGGGGCAGAAGAAAGCTCGTGAAATCTGGTATTTGTGCCGTCAGTACAACGCTCAGGAAGCTCTCGATATGGGTCTGGTCAATACGGTTGTGCCTTTGGAACAGCTTGAAGAAGAATCG
>JBBRBE010000315.1:0-2809 GCA_038206175.1 Chloroflexia bacterium | reverse complement strand
CTTAACTGCCAGGCTCCGGTTTTTTTCTTCAGGGTTACTACTGGTAATTGACACTGTGTTGACTTACCTGACCTCGATTGAGCCGAGGATTGCCTGGGTCTGGCCGTCGGGCAGTGGCAGGCGCGGGCCGTCAGTCTGATACAGGCCCACGACTAGCCGGTACGAACCGGGCGCGAGACCCGGCGGTAGCACCATCGGATATTCATCTCGCACGACTTCGCCGGGCTGCCAGTTTGAGGTAGGCCGGGTGCCACCAAAAGGCGGCAGGTCGAGTTGGGCCACGCGCTGGCCCTGCGCGTCGAGCAGATGCAAGAAGGTAGTGTAATTCGCGTTGGGTGTCCGCAGGGTTTGCCAGTAGAGAACGACCGAAAGTGTGCTACCGGCTTTGGCGGCGACAGGTGTTTCGCGCCCACTCAGGCGGATCGCGCCACCAAAATCGAAGCTGGTCGGCCCGCCTATTCGCCTGGCTTCTTCGCCAGTGAGCAGGAGCGGCAGGGGCGTCTTGACGACCGTGATACGCGCTCCCGGCCAGTCGTTCTTATTCTTTTTGAAATCCTGGGCCACGCTCCAACCGGGCGGAAGCGGCCCTTCCAGCAGACTGCGATAGCGGGTTTTATCCGCTTCGTTGCCGCCTTCCATCGTCCCGGCATAGTAAGATTCGCTCAAGACAAGATAGTGAAAACCGTTGGCGACGTACCAATCGAGCGAATTTGCCAGCACGCCCTGTCCGCCTTCCAGCCGATAATTTGTCCGTGGCAGCAGATCGAGCGAGAATGGTTCCAGCCATAACTTTGCGCCGTGCGGCAAATTTTGTTCGACCCAGGCGGTCGCTTTGGCCCGGTTGGTGAGTTGAGCATTAAACGAGTCGTAGCGGAGAATCGTCAGGGTCGGACTGACGATTGCAAGCAGAGCGATCAGGCCGATAGCGAGGTTCGGGCCGAGTGCGAACCGGGCGACCGGGCGCACTCGGCGGGCCAGGCGCGGCCAGAGCCAGCCGATGCCTTCGACCAGAGCCAGGGCCGCGAAAAGGGCCAGAAAGGGAATTACCGGCATCAGGTTGCGGCTGAAATTCACCCGGTACGACGATAATTGCAGGTAAGTCAGGAGGGGGAAAGACAGCACGACCAGATCGAGCCGCCGGTGCCGAGCCGCCAACAAGCCTAGCCCGACCAGAGCCAGCCCGACCACGGCGGCGTTTTCGGCCAGCATAGCATTGAGGAATTGCCACCAGTTGTCGTCACCCTCGAAGCCGCTATGCCCAATGTTCTGGTAATGGTTGACGGCAGCCGCCAGATCGGTCAGAAATTGTGGCAGATGCCAGAACACAAACGGCGCACCTGCCGCAAAACCTACCCCGGCCATGCCCACCGCGAAGGGCAGGTTCCAACCGGGCCAGCGCGTCGGTTTGCGTCCCAGGAAGTGGGCCAGCACCAGCGGAGCCAGGATCAGGGCGTTGTTATACTTGGTGGCGATGGCAAGCCCGGCCAATAGCCCGGCCCAGAGGTATAGTCGCCGTTCGTCCCGTCCCTGCGCTATCGAGATGATTGGAAAAAAGGGCAGGAAAGCCATAAAGCCGCTCGGTACGTCGGTGGTTAGCCAGTGCGAGTTAAGGGCGTGCAGGTAGAAAAAGCTTAAAAAGACGGCTCCGACCAGGCCAACCCTGCGGCCATAGACGCGCCGCCCTAGCAGATACAGCAACAGCACCGTTCCGGCCCCTAAAATGGCGGTCAAGGCCCGGCCCCACAGGTAGAAATCAGCCTTGCCCCGCACCGAGGCCAGCGCACTGGTGCCGTCGAATTGACCCGCGCTGACTCCCTGCAAATAACGCAAAGCGAAGACGCCCGTTTCGGCGTAAGTATACAAAGTAGGATAGGTGAAAGCTTGCCGGTCGTTATCGGCCAGGCCAGGGTGTCGGTAGTCGTGCGGGTCGAAAGAGCCGGTTTGGATGGTGTACAGGGCGCGTTCGGCCACGTTCCACTCGTCCACGTGTTCGAGGTAGGGCATGCCAAAGTTAATGCCCCACATACGCACCCACAGAGCCACCAGCACCAGCCCGGCGACCGGCACTGCTTCGCGTACCCGCGGGCTGTGCCAGAGCCTCCGGCTTGTCCGCGTCAGCCCGGCCCGGCCCAACCCTAGCCAGACCCGCCCGGCCACCAGACCCGCCGCCACCAGGAGGCCCGCCGCCAACAAGCCTTTGCGCCCGCCCGGAATTTTGGCGTAGCCCGACCAGCCCGCGCTGACCCACACGAAGGCCAGCCCGACCCCAACCAGTGCCAACGCCACGTTTAGCACCCGTTTCCAGTCGGGGCGCGCAGGCTGGCCGGGTGCGGAAGGCGGGACAGTCGGAAGTTCGGGAGCAGTATCGTCGGCAGGTGGGCGGGGTCGGGTTTGCAACCGGGCAATCTCCTTGTAGAATCAGTCGGAAAAAAACAGGATTTTCTATTCTAACTAACGAAAATCCGGGCTTGAAAGTTTTAACTCCCTGGCGGAGTAGGCCGATTATATCACAAGCCGTCCCGGTGGTTATACCGGGGTGACAGGGAGGGGTCAAAAGGTCAAAAGGCCAGGCAAAAAGCAAAAAGGGTAAAAGAAAAACCTCCCGGCTGGTTGCCAGGAGGTTCTATTTCCGCTAGAAAGAAGTCGGGCTGTCTCGTATGGGGTCAGCTTAGGCGACGATAGAGGTCACGGCACCGGCCCCGACCGTCCGGCCACCCTCCCGAATAGCAAACCGCAACCCTACTTCGATGGCTACCGGCGTGATTAACTCCACCCCCATCTGCACGTTGTCCCCTGGCATTACCATCTC
>JBBRBE010000314.1:0-2819 GCA_038206175.1 Chloroflexia bacterium | reverse complement strand
CCCGCTCAAATTCTTCTGGAAAGTTCTTAAAGCGTCGCTGGCCTTTGGCGTTCCGCTCGTCGCCACGATCTTTTTCCTGCCGGTCAACTGGCCGGTTACTTTTGCCGCGACTGTCCTCAGCGTAGCGATTTTCTTCCTGACGTTTCGCAAGTTGGGCGGCTTCGACCCAGAAGACAAGAATCGCCTTCTTAATATGCGTCTGCCGTTCAGAAAATCCATCGTGAAGTGGCTCTAAAGCCAGATCAGGGCGTGGCCGACCGCAGCCAGAGGTCGGCCAGACCTGTCACTAGCGGCGCGACGACCGCGGCCAGCAGGAGCGGCGCAACCCTGCTCAGGCTGTAAGGTTTTTCGACCAGGCCGTAAACGTGTTCGCCGAGGAATTTGCCCACTAACATCATCGGTGCCGCCAGCAGGGTTAACCCGAACGCGAATAAATTAGGAGTGTGCCAGATCGAGTAAACCATCAACCCAAAGGCTAAACCGGCCCCAAGCCAGGCCCATTTCTGGGCTACTCTGACCCGTAAAAGGAGGAGTAGCACAATGGCCGGGACGAGTATCGGGAGGGCGAGGTAATTGGCCGGATTGTTCGAGAGTGGCCCATACTGGCTTAACCATTCCGCCCGGTTGCGGGCACTGTCGCTGACTTCCCACAGCAAAGCTATTAACAGCAGCACCCCGGCCCGGTTGTCCAATCGTCGAATGAAAGCCAGGGCCGCCCCGGCCCACAGTGCCCCTAACACTATCAGCATTGGATTGGTGCGGGTCAGGTTCCATTCTTCCACAATCCGAAAGGCATGTTGAGTCGGAGGTTGGGTTAGAAAGACCGGGATCAGCGACTCGCTTCGCACTGTTTCCAACGTGCGGTTAGCCTCTAACGGCCCCAGGATAGGCCGGGCTGTAAAAATTAAAACCATCGTACCCAGCCCAACCGTACTCCACCAGCGTAGCGGCTTATAGGAGCGGAGAGCCAGCCGACAACTTATAAAACCCAGCACTACCAGCAGAATTGTCCAGCCAAGCATGGCATGCGGGAACGACCAGCTTGTTTCGTCCAGACCGAAATTGCTATGCCAGTAATTATCCAGGACGAGACCGGCGAAGCCCACCAGCACCAGTCCGCTACCGAGGATGAATAAAGCACCGGGTACTCTGAACGGCACTATCCCCACCGCGAAGGCAGGCCCAAAAGCTCGCCGGATCGCTCCGCTAAAGACCATTCCTACAACGATAAAACCTGTTAAAGTGCAAACTCCGTAGACGAAAACGTGCGGTGGCGACCAAAAGCCATCGAACGGCTGGCTGATATGCCATAAGCCATCCCAGGCTGCTCCGGTGACGCCGCCAATGAGGAGGATGAAGAAGGCCCATCGCCATGCCCGCCATGCCCGCCGATAGTTCACCCGGTCAGGGGTTGAGTCGAATGTAGTATGCACAGCTACACCGGGCTGCTCCATGAAAGACCTTTACTTCTGTTACCGTTTGCCTCTCATAACTTTTCGTGGCAAGAGGCTTAAATTTAATTCCCCTTATATTGATGTGTGCTTTTTCGCGCTGAAAAGCCTGGTGCTACTGCTCTGCCTGGGATTGCTCCATCAGAGTTTTAAGGAGTTCTTTTCGTTCCTCGGCGGTAAGCCCGGACAGTCGCTCTTCGGGTGTGAGACCGGCAAACCGTTCTTCGGGTGTGAGATCCGCCAGTCGTTCTTTCGGGTTCAGTACAGAAAGAAGCTTGCTCAATTCCTGGGGTTTTTTGGCTAACATTTTCAGGTCAACTGCCAGAGCTTCTTGTTTAATTTGAGCAATGTAAGCTTCTTCGTCCGGCGTGAGATAGCCTTTTTTGCGAGCTTTTTCGATTACCTCATTGAAGGTCATATCAAACTCCTTCGGGCGCATTTCTCGGTACTTTTCAAGCAGGTTTAATTGTTTGGTATCAATTAAAAACTGGAAGAACTCCAAAAATCGGTTTTTGGTATAGGGCATGAAGAACAGCCAGTTGCTATAGGGTAGTTCTAGCGGCAAATCTTTGCAAACTACAATCGTGACAGCCTGGAAGCCCACTTGTCCTTCCCAAAGCCAGGGTTTGCCGTCTACCTGGGTAAAAGTAATATTTAAGGCGGCGGCCTGACTGAAGAAACTGGCCGGAAACCGCGCCGTTACAATCACGTTCAGGATGTGGCTGTAATTCTTGTATTTGCCCTGAATGAATTGAATGTCGGTACGTATCTGGTTTTTGATAAACTCACGAAGGGTAAATCTATCCCCTCGCTCTTGAATTCTATCACATTCAAGGAACGGAAGAAATCGAACATCGTACCGGCAATCTGAACCTGCGCGGGGACAGCCAGAGTTAGATCGCCAAGCGTGTTGTAGGGAGGTTGTTGCTCGGTGTCGCGCACTTCCAGGCCAAGTTCGACTGCTTGCAGCTTGGTCAGCAGTTTGAAAACAAAGTCGGGCCGCTTAGAAGGTTCAACCCCTCCTGGTTCGGTCGTCACTAGCCGTCCTATTCCAGCACTTTCGCGGCGGTCTGCTCGATTTTTACCCCGCTATCGGTGTTGTCGAGCGGGTCTTTGCGGAGGCGATGCCGCAGAGCCAGACCCGCCCCCTGCCGCACTTCCTCCAGCCCGACCTTTTTGTGATGGTTCAGGGCGGTCAGGGCCGCCGCGGCGCGAGCAATCGTCAGTTCGCCCCGGTGTCCGTCAATGCCGAGTGCCAGGCACAGTTCGGCAATCTTAATCAGTACCTCATCCGGGATTTGCACCTGGGGCAACAGACGCTGCGCTTTCTTGATGTTCTCGCGCAGGGTTTCTTGCTGCGGCTGCCAT
>JBBRBE010000313.1:0-2836 GCA_038206175.1 Chloroflexia bacterium | reverse complement strand
GATAAAAATTGCGGTTGAGTGTGATCATCCACTGCTCTTGATGATAAAGCCATTCCAACACCCGGCTCAAATAGCGTAAGAGCCAATCTTGCGGGCCACCGTCTCCCATCTGGTCTTCCTCTACTAGGTATTCGTCTGGATAAAGTAAACCCGGTTGGGCCGGTTTCAAGTCCTGGATTGACATAGCCTTACCTCCTGCCTAACAGTTGCCCGGATTTTTCCCAAACGACACACTCTTTCTTAACCGCTCGACCGTCCGGTCAGGTTGCTCTTTAACTACACCAGCAGAGCTTGCGCCCAGGTCGGCGGGGGCCAGGAATAGTGACGGGCTATCCACAGAATTAAAGTACCAAGTTGCTGACGCTGAAAGCGACGAAGCCGGGGCAGGCCGGGAATTTCACTCTGCCAGGCTTGCTCGATGAAATAGGTGAGGCAGAAGGCCAGAGCAACTTCGACCGCCGAAGTATTCAATGGAGCTTTCTCCCTGTACCACTCTAGCACTCGCTCTGGAAGCGGCCCACCCTCGACCCAGACACTTTGGGCAAAAGCTACCAGGTCCCATTCCGGTCGGCCCAGTGTAACGAAAGGCCAGTCGAACAAGTATACCTGCTTTCCGCTCAGGCGCAAATTATCCGAACGCAGGTCGCCGTGCAGAATGGCAAAAGGTTCTTCATGCAAGATAGTTCTATCCAGCAACTCTTCGATAGTTGGGGATATGTCCTCAAACCATTTCTGGGCCTGGGGAGCCGCATCCCCGGCAAAATGGGCAATTTTCGTAAAGCCCGCCGAGTGCTGCGCCGTTTTTGCCCAGTTCTCCTCGACCAGATAGGTCGCCGGGCGAGGAAGCCAATCAGGGGCGGTGGCTCCCAGGGTTGATTGATGAAAAGCGGCCAGGCCGTGAGCCACCGCACGGGTTCTGGCGGGCGTCCAGGGAGGCACGCTTTTTGGGCCGACATCTTCCAGCAGCAGGCAATGCCAATCCGCCTGGCGCAAAACAGCGTAAAGTTGGGGCATGAAGCGACCTAATAACGGCTCAAGCTCACGATAAGCCCGTTCCTCGGCCACAAGTGCGTTTTTCGTAAACTCGTTTGAAGCCGAGAAAGTCCCCTTGAAGAAAGCCCGGCGGCCATCGGCCAGCCTGAGCCGGTAGGTCGGGGTGGGCGAATAGCCGCCCCAGATACGACTGGCCCGTGCCACCGGCGCACCTAACGCCGTTCCAACTTCCTGACGCAAAGCTGCCGGTACATCTTTCCAGGGAAGCTTGGCTTCCAGCCCGGTTCGAGACAACTTTTTACACTCCTGACCAGGGTTGAGCATTTGGGCCACAGCACCGCGTCGCCCGCTTTGACCGCCTGCGTTTCGGCCTCCGGCCCACCGACCTGCATAAACCCGCTTCCGCCGATCACCAGAATAACGGTAGGTTGGTCGGATTCGTGTTCGTGTATTTCGCCATGCGGCTCCAGGTATAGAGCCGCCACTGCCACGTCGCGGTCGAGCAAGATCGGCTTGCCGCCAAACCGCTCCTCGATCTCTTCATCGCTCAGTTGCTCTTTTACCGCCGTCGGAAGCTGAATGATCCTGCTAAAAAGTCCTTCAGGACCGGGGAAAGGAAAAGGGCGGGCCGTTTCCTGCCCGAACTGGCGCAC
Source organism: Chloroflexia bacterium (assembly GCA_038206175.1). Classification (GTDB taxonomy): domain Bacteria; phylum Chloroflexota; class Chloroflexia; order Chloroheliales; family Chloroheliaceae; genus 54-19. The sequence continues at coordinate 1,190 of JBBRBE010000313.1, read as the reverse complement.
TTCGACCATTAATGTTACCTCCGGCTAAGCTTACTTCGCGCCCGCTAAATCTAGCCTTTTGAGAGCCAGCTTGCAATACCATTCGTCCTGCTCGAAGCCAAGCCAGCGACGGCCCAGGCGGTGAGCGACGGCGGCGGTAGTGCCGGAACCCATGAAAGGGTCGAACACCATATCACCGGGCCGACTGCTGGCAACAATTAGCCGCTCGATCAGCTTTTCGGGCTTCTGGGTGGGATGCGGCGTGTTTTCGGGCATAGACCAGAACGGCACGGTCAGGTCGGTCCAGATGTTCGAGGGATGGGTCATGCGGTAATGCTGGCCGTCGGGCTGCTCGATCCAATCTTTGGGACGGCCCGCCGCATCGCGGTACGGCGCGATAATCGGCTTGCGAACCTTGACCGCTTCCAGATTGAAAGTATAGCCGTCCCCGGCCACGGCAAACCAGATGTCCTCCATATTATTCTTCCAGTTGGCAGCCGCTCCCCGGCCCTTCTCGCGTTTCCAGGTCAGCCGGTTTTTGATTTGCAAATGACGGCCCAGCACTTCCTGGATCAGCCCGGACGACTCCCAGTTGATACAGACGTAGATCGAGCCAGTCGGCGCGAGTGCTCGCACGGCGGCGGCAACCCATTCTTCGGTCCAGGCCCGGTAGTCCGGGGCCGAGCGGCGGCTGAACTGGCCCTGGCCGTATTGCCGGGTCAGGTTGTAGGGCGGGTCGGCCACGATTAAATCGGCCCAGGCGGGCGGAAACCCTTTCAAACCAGCCACGCAATCGCCCAGGATCAGCCGGTCGCTCAGTTCGGCAGGACTGTAGGACTGGCCCGGTTCGAGCCGAAGCAAGGCCGCCTCGTAGCGGGCGGCATCGGCGGCGGTCAGTTCGAGAGTGCGGTTGCGCGGGGCCGGGTGAGGTTTGCCCAGGAGTTTGTCGCTCATTTTTAGCCTAAGTTATGTAAAGTCGCTGGCCTTACTGTCAAGCCCGTCTGTCCGGTAGCGTAGCAAATCGGGCCGAAGATGGTTCGGAACCGGGGTTAGGATCAGACGTGTACACCGGTTCGGCAGGGTTGGGGTCGGGCGATTCCTGCACGAAAGCGGGCAAGCGGACGGTAAAGGTCGAACCCTGGCCGGGCTGACTCTGGACGGTGATCGAGCCACCCATCATTTCGCAATAGCGGCGGGTGATGCTCAGGCCC
>JBBRBE010000312.1:0-2922 GCA_038206175.1 Chloroflexia bacterium | reverse complement strand
ATCACAGGCTCTTCCGATAATACGCCTGCTATCGAACGGTTAAAAGGTTACAGAGAAACTTTAGAAGCTGCCGGTATACCCTATGACCCTGAACTGGTAAAACGCACTAACTTTAACGCGCCCTCGGCTTATGCCGCGATGCAAAATTTACTGGATTTGACCGATAAAGTGAGTGGGGTATTTGCTTATAACGACATTATGGCGATTGCCGCGATTTGCGCAATCCACGATGCCGGTTTACGGATTCCAGAAGATATTGCGGTGGTAGGAGTTGATGATATACCGATAGCGGCCTACACTACTCCCCGCCTCACTACCGTAGCCCAGCCTTTACAGGAAATGAGCAAGCTCGCTACTCAACTACTCTTAGGACGGATCGGTGGCAACGAAAAAGAACCTCAAAAACACGTTCTTGAAACAAAACTGGTTGTCCGTAAGACAAGTTAAAGTTACGTTTCGACAGGTAAAACTGTAACGGTCTTCCAGGTTGATCTGTACCGGCTCAAAATAGTAAAAGGTATTAACAAGGAGGTTAGTGCTTGTGGTCAATACGCAGACCCCGGTAAAAGAAATCGTACTGGAGCTGAGAAATATCTCAAAAAGCTTCCCTGGTGTGCGTGCGCTGTCCGAAGTGCAACTATCGCTAGAGCAGGGCGAGGTTCACGCGCTGCTTGGTGAAAACGGCGCGGGTAAATCTACCCTGATGAAGATATTGTTCGGAATATACCAGCCCGATGCCGGAGAGATATTACTAAACGGCAACCCGGCCAGGATTCCCAGTCCGCACATAGCCCAGCAAATGGGCATTGCGATGGTACACCAGGAACTAAACCTGATTCCTGCTCTCAACGTAGGTCGCAACATTTTTCTTGGCCGCGAACCAATGACAGCCTTTGGCCTCATTAACTGGCCTAAATTGTACCAGGATACCCAGCAAATACTTAATCGCCTTCATCTTAATAATATCAGCCCACGCACCCTTGTCCGCCGGTTGAGTGTCGCGCAGCAACAGATGGTCGAAATTGCCCACGCGCTTTCCTGGAACCCCAAAGTGCTGATTTTTGATGAACCCACCTCAAGCCTGACGCAGCAGGAAATAACCGAGTTATTCCGCATAATTCGGGTACTCCGCGAGAGCGGCGTATCAATACTGTATATCTCGCACCGGTTGGACGAGCTGGAACAAATTGCTGACCGCGCCACTGTGCTGCGCGATGGTCAATTTGTCGGGACAGTTGACGCACGTACAACCCCGATACCGCAGTTAATTCGGATGATGGTAGGCCGTAGCCTCGATCAGTTGTTTCCGAAAGTGCGGGTTGAGCCGGGTACGGTGGTTTTGCAAGTAGAGGGTTTAACGCGGCGGGGCGCATTTCAGAACATTTCCTTCAGCGTGCGCAAAGGCGAAATTGTTGGAATGGCCGGACTGGTCGGGGCGGGTAGGTCGGAAGTAGCCCGCACGATTTTCGGGGTAGATTCAAAAGATGCCGGGCGGATTCTGGTAGAAGGCCGCGAGGTGAACATCCGGCTACCCCAGGATGCGATCAAAGCCGGTATCGGCTTACTCCCGGAAGACCGAAAAACGCAGGGTCTGGTGCTGGCTCTGTCGGTAAAAGTCAATGCATCGCTAACCGTCCTGGATAAACTGAGCAGGCTAGGCTTTATCAATTTCAAAGCACGCGACGAAATGACCAGCAAGGCCGTAAAAGATTTGCGCATCCGTACACCAAACATCAATTTTCGAGTACGAAATTTAAGCGGTGGAAACCAGCAAAAGGTGGTTATAGCTAAATGGTTGGCCGCCAAGCCCAAAGTGCTTATTTTTGACGAGCCTACTCGCGGCATTGATGTCGGGGCTAAGGTGGAGGTTTACAACCTGATGACTGAACTGGCCCAGAGCGGGGTTGGAATTATTTTAATATCGTCCGAATTGCCAGAGGTGCTGGGTATGAGCGACCGCATCCTGGTAATGCACGAAGGTCAACTGGTGGCGGAGGTACCCCGAAACGAAGCCACCCAGGAAAAAATTCTCAGTTATGCAAGTGGGGAGAAAGCCAGTGTCTGACCAAAATGAACTGATCACGGCGAGTCAACCTCCGGCAATTTCCAGAAGCAGCAGGCTTCGCTATGCGCTGGTGCAATATGGCATTGTGGTAGCTCTGCTGGTGCTGGGCGGGATACTGTCGGTGCTATCGCCGGTATTCCTGACCTTCGATAACTTTATCCAGATATTGCTACAAGCGGCCATCAATACTATTATTGCTGTAGGAATGACCTTTGTAATTATTACCGCCGGTATAGACTTATCGGTTGGCTCGACTGCGGCCCTGGCCGGGATGGTCGCGGCAACCCTGATGAAGAGTGGCACGCTATGGCCTTTAGCAATAGTGGTGGCGTTGCTGGTTGGCCTGGCGGTTGGCCTGGTCAATGGTTTACTGATTACCCAACTGCGTATTACGCCCTTTATTGTCACTCTTGGCATGCTCAGTGTGGTACGCGGCCTGGCCTTAATTTATAGCGATGGCCGTCCGGTGTTCGGGTTCCCTCAAGATTTTAATCAGGCTTTTGGGGGCAGTCTTGGCCCCTTGCCCATGCCGGTAGTTATTGCCGGTTTGCTGGCCGGGATAGCTTATGTCATCCTGAAATATACCCGCCTGGGTGAATATACCTATTCAATAGGCGGAAATCAGGAAGCTACCCGGCTTTCCGGCGTAAATGTAAAACGCTACCTGACCATGATTTATATGATTAGCGGTTTCTGTGCGGCCCTGGCCGGGGTGGTTCTGGCGGCCCGGTTACGCTCGGCTGAACCGATTGCGGCTACCGGCTACGAGCTTGACGCTATTGCCGCTACCGTAATGGGTGGCACAAGCCTCTTTGGTGGAGAAGGAGGTATCATCGGCACTATCCTGGGAGCCTTGC
>JBBRBE010000311.1:0-2975 GCA_038206175.1 Chloroflexia bacterium | reverse complement strand
TCCCTGCGTCGGTAGCTTTTCGAGACTAATTTCCTGTTCCAAAGTTGCAAAACCGGGCCGGGTGCGGCTAGTGACGGCCATAATAGTTCTCCTTTGATTTACCGGATTCTCTTGTCTGGCTTCTATCATTATACACTCTGAATAAAGAATAAAACCGCTAAATAACTGTGTTTTCAGCAGCCTTATCCTTCGGTTTAGCGGGCTATTTCGGCCAGTTCGCGTGTTTCTGGCCCTGAAACCGGCCTTTGGCTCTTTTGTTTGCGAAGATTTAGCCCGATTAAAAGGCTGCTTGTCAGGAAGCTAAACACCGCCAGAGCCAGGCATATCGCCAGGGACAGGTCGAAATTCGACAAAGATCGAGCCTGGAAAGTCTGGATACTCAGCACCAGCAGGATAGCGGCGTAGCTGATGACACCGCTCAGGGTCAGGCTGAACCGACGACCCTCGGCCAGGCGGCTGTAGGTGAGCAACCAGGCCAGGAGCGGCGCAACCTGCATTCCGTGCAAACCAAGCGCGTGCAACAGCACCATGTCGCCCCCGGTCTTCCCGTCTGGCTCTCGCAGATGCTCGAAACCCTGCCAGATACCGCTATTGTTGACCCCCATCAAAACCCCAACCGACGATCCGATCAGGCTGATCCCAAGTCCGGCGATAATCGCCAGGCGCAAGCTCGGCGCAAGACCTTTTAGCCGGTACGAAAGGGCCAGCAAGATTAGCTGCACGACCATAAATCCGGCAGCCCCGATGCCAGTAGCGGCAAAGACCAGGCTATCGAAAAGACTGGTGAAATTGTAGTGGCTTGGTACGCCCCGCCAGACCTGCATACTCATCAGGAAAGTCTCGCCAACCGTGAAAACCAGCAGGAAGCTCACCAGAACGGTAGTCGCCCGCCGACCAAACCGGAAGTAAGGCAACATCCAACCGATTGTCCAGCACATCAAGCCCAGCGATTCGGAAAAGGTTGCGGCTTTGCGAAACGAAACCGGCCCTTCAAGCGAAGTGCGCGTGAAGCCGATCATTGCGCTATGAAAGAGCATCGAACCGAACAGGAACGTCCCGGTTACAAACAACACCCGTTGGGCTGTCGTCGTGCCGCGCCAGTAAGTGAAACCGGCCTGCCAGGTCATCCTCATCAAATTAGTCATTGCTCTGCACCCTTTCGTAATCTCGCTGCCTGAATTGTTGTTCTTTACCTCTTTGCTACCCCTAATTTACCCGACCTAACGGCTAAAAGGATGAGTTAGAAGTCACGCGCCAGGTCACATAAAAATATGACCTGGCCGGGTAGGTCGCTATGACTCTGGCAGATTTGGAAGTATGACCGAGAAAGAAAGATTTTTCAGCTCCAGCAACCTGACACCAATCTGGTACCGGACGGCCTGGGGATGATTGGATACGACACTCTTAATATTTTCAGTTGGGCAGCGAACCAGGGCGCGACCGACTCACCCAGCCTGCAAAAAACACTGACTACCCTCAAGAACTTTAAAGGTCTCAAAGGTATCTACAGTTACGACCCGGCTACCAATGGCCGCCTGATCACCACAGCCGTATTGATCAATTTGAACGGGGGCAAACCCTTCATCGTACAGGAGATAAAGTAATTCTTTAGCGACTGGCCCTTTTCCGGTTCTGGCCGGGGTGGGCCGACGAGACCAGGGCGGAGCAACCTTTGCACGCCCTGGTCTCTCTAATCTGGTCAACGTTGGCCTAGCTTCGGTCTATCTTCAGGGCAGCTAAAGCGGCGTCTTCGATCACTTGATCGTGCTTAGTTTCATAAAGTATATCTAAGGCTCCAGGTGCCGCTCCAATTGAAACAATAATCGGGCGCAACAGGCAGCCCAGGAAGATCGCCGCCAGAACATTAGGCTGGCCCTCCCGAATAATCCCGGCAGCCTGACCTTTCTTTATTACAGCTTCAATCACCTCCACTGGATAAGTGAAATTGGCGGGTAAATCCGGCTTAAAACCGGGAGGGCGTAACAGTACAAAGTTGAACGCGGCAGGGTTTTCCCGGTAGGTTTGTAAACCGATTTTAATCAAAGCCCGTAATTGCTCCTCGACCGAAGATGCTGACTCGGCCTCAGCCACACTTTGCAAAATGGCCGAAAACTTACCCAGATGGTGTCTGAAAAGAGACTGGGCCACACTCTCTTTTGAGGAATAATGCCGGTAGAGTGCGCCCTCGGTAACACCTGCTTTTTTGGCGATTTGACGAATTCGAGTGCCGTCATAACCATACTCAGCGAAACATTCAAGCGCAACTTCAAGTATCTTATCTTCCTGGCTTGGTCTAGCCATCACTTGTTCCTTCCCTTTTTGCTCTTTCGCCTGATAGCACCGCTAAGCAAAATAAACATTTACTTACTAATTATCATAATTCAGTCTAAATAGCCTGTCAAATCTATTGACCTGTTTGGGTTTAGGTGCTAAAATCAAGACAAATAAGTGAGTAAACATTTACTTATAAAGGTTTTAGGAAAATGCCATAAATAGAAAGAGGTAATAACAATCATGAGTGGAAATTCAAAATGGTTGATCTATGGTGCCACTGGTTACACCGGAAAGCTAATTGCCCGGCAAGCGGCTAAAAGCGGGCATCATCCGATGCTGGCGGGTCGCTCGGCTCAAAAGCTTAAGCCTTTAGCCCAGGCTCTAAATTTAGAGTGGATAGCGTTTGACCTGACAGATAAAATTGCTCTGGCCGAGGCGTTAAACGGGGTCAGCCTGGTCTTGAACACTGCCGGGCCGTTTGGTTCCACCGTTAAACCACTGGTAGAAGCCTGCTTGAGCAAGGGAATACATTATCTCGACATTGCCAACGAAGTTTCAGTTTATCAATTGCTGCTTTCTTATGACCAGGAAGCCCAAAAGCAAAATATTGTCCTGATGTCTGGTGTTGGCTTTGGCACTGTCGCCACTAACTTTCTGGCTAAAGAAGCACTCCGGCTACTACCAGATGCTCAAAACCTGGA
>JBBRBE010000310.1:0-2986 GCA_038206175.1 Chloroflexia bacterium | reverse complement strand
ACTTACGGCCTGTGTAGTTGCCATCTTTATATTACTCCTTTACCATTTACCGACCAGCGAAAGCCCAAACCCGGCTTGCCCGTCTTCGTCCGAAATCGAATTTGCGTTGTGGAACCCGGAGACCAGTTGGGCCGGATCGCCTTCTAAAAGTTCAATATAATAGACACTTCCGGCAGGAACTCCCCGCCGGAGCGGTTTAGGCTGGTTGCGCGATACATCGTAGCCGGACAGCACCACCGGCCTACCGACTGCCGCCGCAACCAGTTGAACCCGTAGGTCACTGCCGGGTAGAAAGCCTTGCCCGGTCGCTTTATCCAGCCAGCCCGGTAGCCAACCCCCCTTAAACAGGGCCGGTGTCACCAGCACCAGCTTGAATTTTTTGCTCAAGTTAGAAGGCGCGCCTGGAATATCGTCAGCTTCTATTTGGGTAATGCGGCCAAAGCGTCGTTCGCCACCCAAATGCATAAACTGGTTTGTAAATGAAGGAATGAAATCTTTTGCCACTCCTTCAAATTCCACTACCATCCCGATACGTTCCTCTAATCTTCGGCCTTCTAAAATATAAAATCTACTTCGCTCTGATACCCAATTCTCGCTGATAGCGATGCCAATTCGCCCCTCCGACTGAACTAAATCGGAAAGCCGGTTAATTCCAGCTTTGTTCAGATTACCTTTTCGAGTATTTCGTATACCCAGTTCTTCGCCACGCAGATAATCCGCCATCAAGTTAGTGGGGAAAAATGTGTTGTCAAAGTCGGCTGTTTTACGCCTACCCTTGACCATCAAAGGTTGCAAATAGGGTGCTGGTAGATTACTAATTCCCTGTAAATTAGGTTCTGGTGCAAGCAAACCGTAGCCGTTACTAGCATCCTCCTCATCGTACTTCACCACATCAAGCGGTTGAGGGAAAAACAACGAGGCATCTTCTCGATTTGCATATAATTCGGCCAGGTATGGCCCCCGTATACGCAAAGACCCGGCAATATCGGGTAGGCCGGTGGCCCGCACTACCGGATAGGTGGCGGCGGCTTCGTCCAGGCTTTTGAAGCGGGCAAAGCGGCTAAAATCCACGCCAGCCTCCTGCAATAGCAAGGTACGCAAGGCTCCGTAAAGTACCTGGGGTAGCGGCAAATCTCGTGAAATGCCGCTAAAACTTTCACCGCCTGCAAACGGCTTATTGTCCCGGAAGAACAAGAAGTCCGCCGGTTCAAAGAATAACCTCATTCTTCCTCTCCCCCTCGTGCTAAAAAGGCCGCGACCAGCATCAAATCATTAAAGCGTTCAAAGTTCATTACCCCGGCTAACCGCTCAAGCTTCTGGCCTAAAAGTTTGAGACTTTCCTCAGCCGGAGCGTCATCTTTGGGGGGGTTGCTCTGCCGCCCGTAGAGCCGCCGGAATTCGCTCACCAGTTGTGCTTTCATTCCGCTACCGCCTCCGTCCGAGTAGAGCAAGGCCGTCTCCTGGCGTAACCTGTAGGGTAGTTTGGGCGAAAGCCACTCCTGGCTGAAATAGCCCTGTAGTTCGTCTATCAGAGGAAAAACTTCCAGTTCGCCCGCCCCAATTTCGCGCCATTTGCTGCCGGTCTGCACCTGTTCGCCCGACCGCTTTATTACGGAAATCGCCAGAGCGTCCCGGTCGAGTTCGCCCTTAGCTCGTTTTTCGGTCTGGCGACCTTCGGCCAGAGCGCGTTGAAGGGGATATTTGTAGTGCGCCAGGGTCAGACCCATACTCACGGTCGTATCAGGAGCTAGCGGGAAAACATTTTGTAACTCGATAGCGCAATCCAGAGCCTTCGCAACGGGCAACATCAGAAGAGCGTCGTCGCCGCCGGTGTAAATAACCGTCCCGCCGAATTTCGGAGCGATCTCCTTGCGAATGTCCTGGGCATACTGCAAAAGCTTGCCGCTCACTTCCTTTAGCTTCTCGACTGGCTGGCGGCTGATATAGCGGCCCATCTTGTCGCCATCCAGAAAGAGCAGGGCGTAGTAGCGCGGCGGCGGGCCACTTTTAGTTTCGGCACTCAGTTTTAGCAAAACTTTCAGCGCCTCTCGCACCCGACCTACCGCCGTCCGTGCCGCTTCCTTGAGGTTCGGGCTGGCCTCCAGTTCGCGCAAGACTTCTGCGTACAGATACCGGCCTTCAATTTGTTCGAGTTGTTTTCCGTTGCCCCGGCCTTCCGCCTCCGGGAGCAGCTTCAACATCTCGTCTAACTTCTTCAGGTAGTCGTCCACCGCCTTTTTCAAGGGTTCATTGCTTTTGGCTCGTTGGGTAATATCCTGCCGCCACCAGGCGGTTGCCACATCCGAGGTGGAATTGACCACCGCCGTCAGATCGCCCAGGTCTGAACGGAAAACGACTTCCGGGGCGTAGCGTTTAGTCAGGTTGACCGCCGAAAGCCGCTCATTTTCGCCCAGGTGGGCCAGGCTTCTCTGATTGAGCAGACTTTCGCGCAAGCCTTCCCAGAATTGTTTGCTGCCGGTGCGCCCGCCGTCACGCGGCCCCATTTGCTCGAACAGCCCGTCAATCGTGTCTTTCTCGCGCCGGTCGCCGGTGTAAGCCGCAAAATCACGCAAGCGTTTACGACTTTCAAGCCGCAAGTTGGCCTCGCCCAGCACGGCTTCGTCCATCGGGAGACTGATCCAGTAACATTCCAACAGGTTATCAATCTGGGCTTGCCAGCCTTCGTCCCAGTTCGAGCCACTATGTTTTTTAAGGTACTGCCGCACGCTGTGGGCGATCCTGCGCCATTCCTGGCGCACTACCGTTTGGGCCGCCTCTGCTACCGTCGTTACCCGGTCGGCCTCAAGTCGAACGCTGAACTTGTTAGGGAAAGACGCCACAAAACGGTCGCTGGCCGAACTAGCTGGCAGCGTCGCCGGATAAAGCAGGGTGGCTCCAGCCTGCGCGAAGGAGGTTCCAGCCTGACGAGCCAGGTGGCTCAGGATAAAACTGCCCGTCCACAGGTCGCGGGCCGTCCTTGCCCCGG
>JBBRBE010000309.1:0-3116 GCA_038206175.1 Chloroflexia bacterium | reverse complement strand
ACAACTGTCCACCTGGAAAAGTTCCGCCTTTTCAGGTATAAACAGAGGTGTAAAGCAGAGAGCGTGCCAGAAAAAGACAAGCGTGGGTAGTTGCGACGCTCCTCGCCCGCCCAATCGTCCGGCCTGAAGGAGCTTGAACTGGCGGTAAAGAAAACGTTAGGGTATAATGCGACTATAAATTAGAAAAAATGTACTTTTTCTTCTTGGACTTTTGAGCTTTAGCAAGGCGCGTCAAAATGGAAGCACTGGACAAATTACAGGTTCTGGGTGAGGGAGCGCAATTCGAGGTCGCTTCACCCGGTGGGTCGGGTCGGCCCAAAACCAGCCCAAACGCGGCAGCCCTGTGCAGCGCGAAAGATAGCGGTGGCGAACGAGCCACCCGGCTTTTGCGAGTGTTGCAAACCAACAAATGCGACCGGGGTTGTTCTTACTGTCCTCTGCGTGCCCAGAACGATTCGGTGCGCCGAACTTCTTTCGACTCGGAAGAACTTGCCCGCCTTTTTTTGCAGTTCGATAGTCGCCGTATGACCGACGGGTTGTTTTTGTCCAGTGGCAGCGATGGTAGCCCGGATGCCGCAATGGAAAACGTAGTCAAGACGGCGGCAGTGCTCCGCGAAAAATATCATTACGGCGGTTATATCCATCTTAAAATCTTACCCGGCACTTCGTTTGGACTCGTCGAAGAAGCCGCCCGGCTTTCCAATCGCCTCTCGATCAACCTGGAAGCCCCCACTGCCGAACGGCTCGGCACGCTTTCGGACGACAAGAATTTCTTTAAGGATATTGTGATGCGGATGGAGTGGATCAAGTCTTTGCGATTAGAGCGGGGTTGGCTTCCTGCCGGGCAAAGTACCCAACTTGTGGTCGGGGCCGGAGACGAGACCGACCGGGAGATTTTAGGGACGGCGGGCTGGCTCTACCGTGATCTGGGCCTGAACCGGGTCTACTATGGCGCGTTTGCGCCCGCTCCCGGTACGCCTCTGGAAGACCAGAGCGCAACTGCGCCCCGCCGCCAGCAACGCCTGTATCAAAGCGATTGGTTGCTCTCTCAATACGGTTTTGGCCTGGAAGAATTACCCTTTCAGCCGGACGGTGGGTTACCTCTCGGCCTCGACCCCAAAGTAGCTTACGCCTTGCGAAATTTACCGCGCTTTCCAGTCGAGATCAACCGGGCCGAGCCGGAAGAACTCTTGCGAGTACCAGGGCTTGGCCCGCTCAGCGTGCGGCGGATCGTAGCTTTGCGCGGTCAGTTTCCCTTCAAAACGCTTGAGGCTCTCAAGAAAACCGGAGCCGTGGTGAGCCGCGCTCGCGATTTTGTAACGATTGACGGCCACTATTACGGCTTGCCGCCGGAACTTCTGTTCAAGGCCGGGCAAGCCTCTTTGCGGGCTAAATCTACCGTTCGGGCCATTCAACCGCCCGGTCTGCGCCAGCTTAGCCTGCCCTTCGAGTGGGATCGTGCTACGCTTCTACCGAACCGCCAGAGTACCAGCCTGGCCGAGTTAGGGCTTGAGTGAGCTAAAGGGACGAGAAAATAGAACAAGCTAGAGTGGAATTCAGGGTTTATGGGGTAGGAATAGCATCCGGCCAGAAATTACGCTTAAGCATATTCTCTTTAAGTTTGAGTGCTATATGCTGCCGTCCAATACCAGTGGGAGCGGCACGGCCACCGGGTTGACCTGGTGGCCGTAGACGGGAGTTCGCACTATACCCTTAATCAGCTCCGACATACCAATGGTAGCGAAATGGTCAGGCAAGGAGATTGTGCAAAGGGTGCTGGGCCACAGCGACATTTACTCTATCCAGGGTTATGCCGAATTGGATGATTTACAGGTAAGAGAAATCCCGGCGGGGGCAAACCAATGTTGTGCCAGCACTTTAGTTTTGCTGGGATCAAGAGGAGGTGGCTTTGCCAGTAGAATTCTTGACGGATGAGCGGCTCGTCTAATCATATTTTAGACTGGTTTTTAGCTATGAGGTATTAGATTTGGATACATTTGTTTAATCCGGGTCCGTACACCATCTTTGCCGGAGCCGTCTTTGCCCACAAAATACTCCTTATTGATAGCAGTAAATACTGCCCATTTATCCGGTAGTTCTTCTTCGGGAAAGATAGCCGATACGGGACACTCCGGCTCACAAGCGCCGCAATCAATACACTCGTCCGGGTTGATATAGAGCATACGATCTTCATCGTCTGCGTAGATACAATCGACCGGGCAGACGTTAACGCAAGATTTATCCTTGAGATCTATACAAGGTTCGGCGATTATGTATGGCATTGAGATGATCCTTTTAATTTAGGTAGTTAGATTGGTAATGACGGTAGGTTTGGTAGTTAGATAATAACATTTGAGGCCATAATTTGTCAATAGAAAAGAAGCTGCTCTTAAAGGGTCGAGGCTACCTCTTCGTAGACGGCCCTGGTCTCCTGGGCCGTTCTCGCCCAGCTAAAAGTTCGGGCGCGGCTTTGCCCGGCCAGCCGTAACCGGGCGGCTAACTCGGTATCATTTAAGAGCGTCCGCATAGCCCTGACCAGGCTACCTATTTCGGCCTCCGTGGGGTCAATTAGCAGGGCCGTCTCGCCGTCCGGCCCGGTAATCTCCGGCAGCGAACTGTTGTTAGTCGCTATTAGCGGCACTCCGGCGGCTAACGCTTCCAGGGCCGGTAAGCCAAAACCTTCGTAGAGGCTGGGATAAACTACTATTGCCGCTTCCGCATACAGGTTTCGTAAAGCCTCATCTTTTAGATCAGTTAGCAGGCTTACATCTGGCCGGTGCGGTGGTTTATCTTCCGCCCGACCGATTTTAGCAAAGCTCAGACCGGCCCGCCGACACTCTTCGACCACCCGGTTGTATTCCTCGCCCCAGCCGATTTTACCCACCAGTACGAGCCGTGGGCGGGCCTGGGCGGAGGGCCAGTCGCGCAACAGTTCGGCCAAAGCTCTGACCACGCAACTCTGATTTTTGCGCGGCTCGATGGTACTAACCTGCAAGATCAGGGGCCGCTCATCGTCCAGAGCGTAACTTGCCCGTACTGCCCGCCGAACCTCAAGGTCGGGCGGCTGGAAAAAAGCTTCCGACACGCCAGGGTAAATCACCCGCGTTTTCGGGCCG
>JBBRBE010000308.1:0-3135 GCA_038206175.1 Chloroflexia bacterium | reverse complement strand
CGTAGGCGTACCGCGGATCGTCGCCGTTGCGGAAGGCACAGGCGGCATAGCTAGCATCGACGAGGAACGAACCGCCCCGCAGCCCCTTAATATCAGTAATATTAGAACTTATGTTCTTCTCAGCAGGTTGTGAATAATTGTTCAAGCACCACTCCAACACCTGCCCGCTCATATCCAACACCCCAAACGGCGAGGCTCCCTGCGGGTATGACCCTACCGCTACCGCCCGGTTTAGACCCGCTTCGTAGGTATTGGCATAGCCTTCCTGCCACTCTCCGCCCCAGGGGTACTCGCGCTTCTGGCTACCGCCCTGGGCCGCCCACTGCCATTCCCATTCCAGGGGTAATCTTACTTCGGCATTAGAGCCGACCACAAAGGGACTGCCAGCGTCTTTACCCGGCGAAGGCAGTTCCAACCCCTGCAACCGCTGGTGCAACCACCGGGTAAAAGCAACCGCCTGATACCACGATACGCTATCGCGGGGGTTATTGCGCGATTTAGTACGTTGTTCTTTTAACTTTTGCCGCTGATGCTCTTTTGGAAAACCCTTCCACCAGGCATGATTGTCAAAGCCGTCTGGGTCTTTTACAAAAGCTTCGTATTGAGCATAGGTTATTGGATATTTGGCGATATAAAAGGGGGCAACCTTGAAAGTCTGTTCTTCAATCTGGATTGAGCCACCCGGCGCAACCGGTAGCCAGTCTATGTCAGGCAGCCCGTCCGCCCGCACCCCTACGCCGGGCCGGGTATCACCGATAACGCTTAAACGGTCGCCGATCTCGCGCCGCCGTTCGTGGCCGGTGCGGAGGTCATCCACTTCGCGCAGCAGGCGAGCTTGTTCCGGCTCGGTAAACCGCTTTTCGGTTTCACTTAGCTCTAATTTTAGTCGTTCACACATGGCGTAGACCGGCTCAAGCCGTTCGTGCGGCCAGTGCCAGCCCTCCGCCCTCCCCCGGCGTTCCCATTCCTCGGCGGCGGCGCGCAACTGCCGCCGTAAAATCAGGTCTTCCTGCACGCTGCCAATCCAGTGCCGCAGCCGTTCCCAGCTTTGAAAGAGCGTTTCGTGGGCTACTTCCACGTGGGCCGCATCCGTCACCAGGAGGCGGGCCTGGGTAAAGGCTTCCACCAACCGTCCTTGCTGGGGGTCAAAGCGTTCCAGGGGCGCCCGCTGGCGGGTGGCCGTGCCGCGCTCGTCCACCTCGACCAGTTCCCGGAATACCTCGGCTAACAATTGTTCTTTTTCCTCGACCGAGCCGCCAAAGCGGGCAAAGGTTTCTTCGGCCCGTTTGCCAATCGCCCCGGCTACCCCTTCCAGATAGTCGTAGTCGGCAAAGTTTAGCCGCTTATCACCCCGCCGGGCGGCAATGTTGTACAACTCATCGAGGGTGTAAGCCAGCAAAGCCAGCGAACCCGCCCCGCTGCCGGTATCGGTCAGCAGTTGTTCCGGCAGTCCTGGCTCAAAGTCCAGGGCGGCCAGTTCCGCCGGGCCTTTGATCATCTGGGCCAATGCTCTGGTCGTGGGAGCGGCCAGGCTAAAGAAGCCACCGCGTAGTAGTTCGGCCAGTTCGGGTATTTCGATAGCCCGGTGTACAAAGTCATGCCGCACGGTCGCTACTATCCGCACGCGGGGTTCGGCGGCCAGCAATTCCAGCATCCGGGCAAAAGGCTCAATCGTTTCTGGCCCGGCCAGGGTGAATAGCTCTTCAAACTGGTCTATAAACAGCAAAACCTCGGCCCACTGCGGAGCTTTTAAGGATACTAATGTTCTGGCTAGGATTGTGCAGGCAGTTGCGGGCTTCGTTTGTATTTCTTCGACCTCCCGCCAGTTATGGGGTAGGGGTTTGAAAGTTCTAATAAGGGCTTCAAAGAAACTGACAAAGGGATTGCTAGACTGACCAGGCGTAAACTGCACCACGTACCAATCCTTGCTGGCGGTGACCGGGCTGTTGACTGCATTGGCGGCCAGACGCGGCAACAGGCCCGCCCCGACCAGCGAAGATTTGCCGCTCCCCGACGCGCCCACCACGGCCACAAAGCGTTGACTGGCGACCAGCTTTACCAGGGCGTCAATTTCCCTCTCTCGTCCGAAGAAAATCGGCGCATCATCCTTCGTAAAGGAGCGGAGGCCGGGAAAAGGCGAACCTTCCCAACCTTTAGCGGTAATCATCTGTATATTACTGGCGGCAGCCACGGGCGCGGCACTTTGGGACGGGGCGGATCGGGTGGCCTGGCGTTCGAGCAGATTTGCTACTATCGTTTCGAGGTGGCTTTCCAGTTGTTCCCGGAAGGCGGCAGGCGCATCGTAGCGGTTTATTCCCCGCCGGGCCTGGCTGGTCGCCGGGTCGTAGAACACATCGCCTTTGAGAAAGGCTTGCAGAGCTTTGTACTGGGCGATGCCAGCCTCGTCTTCGGCTTCAAACAGCTTTTTCTCGGTGCGCTGGTAGATCATTGTTTGCGTGGGCGGGCTGCTCAAAGCATCCAATAGCTCATAGTGCGTGCCGGAGAGATAATCTACTCCGTTCATCTGGAAAGGCCGACCTATTTTCGACCAGAAAATCACCAGCACGATGTCGCACTCGGACGGTTTGGGTAGCCCCGCGTCAATTGCCTCCTGGGGCGACATACTGGCAAGCATGGGCGTACCTGCCCCTGGCTTATCCCAGGCCACCACTTGAAAAGCCACTTTGCCCCGGAAAGCCACACGGTTGGGCAACCACTCCAGCACTTCGAGGGCCACCTGACGCTCCTCGCTCACATCACCGGGAGATGACACAAAAACTTTGAGTAAAACAATATTCTCAGCCATGCTTATTTCCACCACGAACAAAATATTTGGCTATACTACAACCAGTTACGAAACCTCAATTTTTTAAACGGCGCTGCGCGCGCCGGGGAACCTGGGGGGACACCCCCCCGACCCCCCACAGAGGAACAGAGCGCCAGAGTTCAGAGATCAGAGACCCAGAGGTCAGAGGCGCGTAGGGGACGCCACCACCACCCGCAAGCCAAGATTGTCGTTGTCGTAACGCGGATCGTAGTGGTCGCGGTAGGCACAGGCGGCAAGGCCAGCATTGTTGAGGAACGAACCGCCCCGCAGCCTCTTATAATCAGTCATATTAGAACTTATGTTCTTCT
>JBBRBE010000307.1:0-3348 GCA_038206175.1 Chloroflexia bacterium | reverse complement strand
GACATTGTTGCCGAATTCGATAAATGAAGGATTTCGCCAACAACATCAAGCTTAAGCATTTCATCGAAACTTGCCCGGTCAGGATAGCCAGTTTCGAGGATTTGAATACTGAACTAATCGAGGATTTTGCTCGCCGCCGCCCTAACCGCCGGATGCAAAGTGGTAAACCTTTAGAAGTGGGACGGTTTTTAGAACAACTCGGTTGTGCTGCCCCTTTATCTGAAACGGCTGATCCTGTCCGGCTTTACCCTACCAATGCCGGGTTATTGCTTTTCGGCTATTCACCTCAGGACTACCTTATCCAAACCGAAACGGTTTGCGTGCTATTTGGCAACCGGCTCGGCACCCGACGCTACCTTGACCGGCAGGTCTTTCATGGTAATCTAGCCCAGCAGATTGACCAGGCGGAAGAATGGCTCAAGAAGAACATTCGAGTGGGAGCGCATACCGAAGGCTTTCGGCGGGTGGACGACCCGGAGTACCCGCTAGAAGCACTACGCGAAGCCGTGGTGAATGCGCTGATACACCGAGACTACAGTTTAGCAGGTGAAGCGGTGCGAGTGTTTATGTATCCTGATCGGGTGGAAATTCACAGCCCAGGATTGCTCATACCCGGCATTCGGCTGAACGATTTACGAGCTGGAAAAGTATCATCCCACCCGCGTAACCCGGTAGTGGCAAATACCTTGCGAGATTTCCCCGGAGGTTATGTTGAGCGGCTGGGTAGCGGCATCAGCTTCATGCTAGATCAGATGAGAATGAACGGTAATCCCGACCCCGAATTTATGGAGCAAAACGAGTTCATCGTTACCTTTCGTAAGGAAGCAGTAGTGGAGCGGGAAGCACCCTCCGAACCAGCCGAGCTACTTATTGGTTCTGGTCAATTTGTAGAGTCGGTAGCGCAGCGTTACCGACTGGCATTAGAATACATCAGTCAAAATGGCTCGATTACCAACCGGGAATACCGGGCGATTACCGGGGCCTCGGAACGTACTGCCGCCCGTGATTTAGAAGCATTAGTTGAGCAAGGCACCCTTCGTGCCTCTGGTAACCGCCGCAGTCGTAAGTATATGAAGTAGAAGAGATAACAAACTAATAACGGAAAAGATTATAGTAGTATTAAGACAGAGTTTTATCAAAGTATTAGTACAGCTTTGCAGAAATGAACCAACACTTAGTTACCTAAATTTCGCACAAAATTAGCCTAACCCCTATTTGGCTAAAAAAAGCAGCCAGGGGTTCAAAGAACTGGCGAGCCAGGGGATGGTGGCTCGACAAACGCACTTTAACAAGTAAATTAGCCTTGAAGGTTAGCTGGGCTGGCATCGTCAATAAATCGCGCACCCAGCGTTTGATCCCGTAACTTGCCAGCTTCGGGGCCGTTTCACTCAGCCATTCTCTGGCCCATACAATTAAGTTATGGGCTAAGTGCGCCAGTAAAATTAACATTTCCTGCCCAGCCAAACTATGCTTGCGTCTCTTGCCAATTTTAAGTCCTTGTTTATCCCCCCGAATCGAAGCACTCTCAATAGTCGCTCGTTGGTCCTAAAAATGAACTTGTTCGAGAAGCTGGGCTGCCTCTACTGCGGCCTCGTCCCCGTCCCCGTCCCGGTTTTGCCACTGGGCCACCGCCTGGGTGCTAATCACCAGCACGCTGTACTGGTACTCGTCCGCCACCTGGCTCTTACCAGTTTTAGCTTCTTTGAGGGCGGCCCGACTCACCCGTTCAGCCAAACTCTTAGGGCCTAAGTGACAACGTACTCCGATCTGTTGAAAAGGAAAAGGAAAAGGAAAAGGACGACCGCTACCGGCTTGGGCTTGGGGGAAGGTGTAAGGCGAGGCTGTTTCAACCCCTAACAAGGTCACGCTGCGACCAGTGTGACACGGGTCGGCTTGCCACGCGGCCTCGACCACCGCCCGGTTTAACTTCTTAGCCCGACTGGTCGCAAACATTTTAGTGACGAACTGGTAGCCTTCGCTTAGCAAATAATTGATGATCTCGGTAGTGCCGTAGCCGCTATCCAACCGGATTAGCACCTGGCTTTTATCTCCAGCACTCAGTTTTAAGATTTCCCAGCTGGCTTTCACCACTTCCATGAATACGGCCAGTTGGGCCGAGCCAATATTACCAGGACAGACTTGCTCGTAGACGATTTCATCATACTGGCTGGCACTGACCCGGTAGAGCTGTCGCCCAGTCGTACCGGGTTTACAACCGGCAAAGTAACCTTTGACCGCTCCTTCCAAATGCCGACCACACGGTAAACCCGTGATGTCAATATCTAAAATCAGGGGGCCTTGCTGGTAATTATGGCGACTGGCCCGGCTGTGCGCTTGAAAAATGAGCCGTAAAGCCGTTTGCATTTGGGCCACATTAGTGGCATCACAAGCTGAAAGGGTAGGCTTTCTCGTAGACTGATCGGCGCAACAGGGGCGACCAAAGGCCAATGACAAGCCTGGGTCACTTTTCAAACAGGTATTGACCTGGCAGACCGCTTCGGCCCCTTGCAGGATTGCCAACAAACAATCTTGCAGCTTGTCGGTCGGGCTGTGGGTGACGGTCTTTTGTTGGATTTTAAGCTCCTGGTGCAAAGGAGCCAGCAAGTTATCCTGTTGGCATTTATGGCCGATGAGGGCCAGCAAAGCGTGAGCAGAGTGCATTTTGATTTTAGAAGTAGTATCTTTAGACATGGTAAAAGCTCCTTTTTGGCTATGATTATTGGTGTGAGAACCTCATCATAACCTATTTGAGCTTTTACCTCCTCTTTCCTTACTACTTTGCTATTTTCAATTCACTTGTTAAAGAGCTAAAAACAGCCTCACGGCTATTTTGGCGCGAAATCTAGGTAGTTAGTAACGAAGTTATAGTAGGCCAAAGTACAAAGTTACAGCTTCTATCTCCTAAACCAGATGGGTATGAGAATTGTGGGGCTTTTTTGCTCAAAGGCCCGGCTACGGTCAATTTCATCTTAACCGATGGTATATGGAAGCAATTTAAGAACGTAACATCCGGCGAAGCAGAGCAGATGTACGAGTTTGAAAAGAAGTCCTTGAACCAGGTTTATAAGTGTACAAAACCAGGTGAAGTTAGGGTTCCATAACTATGACATCAAATACCGCATGGGCCGGTATAGCGGGGAAGGGGAAGAGTGACTACTCCCCTTCTGATAAATCGGAGGAGCTTCTACGATCTTACACCGATCCTGATGTTAAGTTGATAATAACACGAGGGAAGCTGGTGGGCAATTGCTTATAAATTGGACAGACTTATTCTTCTTTATTCGTATTGGCTTGCCTCTGCTTAATTTGCTCAATCGCCCATTTTCCCATATCGTCAACTCTCGTACC
>JBBRBE010000306.1:0-3353 GCA_038206175.1 Chloroflexia bacterium | reverse complement strand
GTTCGTTTGTAAGTGTAGCCCTTTGTGAATCCGTTCGACCACAGCCCACTTTACAAACCACAGGCTAGGCATAAGATCGAACAGCCGGGTGATGCAACCGTCGAACACTACAGGGAGGGGCTACACTTAGCCCCGAACAGCAGGGGTGATGCAACCGTCGAACACTACACCCAGTCACGCCATGTCATTCTGAGCGTAGCGAAGAATCTTCTTGACTAAGCAAGATCGAGGTAGCTCAAGAAGATTCTTCGCTTAGATTTGCTTTTAATCAAGACCTACTTGAACGTCGCTCAGAATGACAGGGCGTGACAGGGCGTGACAGAGGGTAAAAATCGGACTTTGCAACCGCTCTGGTTATACCGGCCCCTACTCTTGCACCGTCAGGCCCAGCCGTTTGAGCATCGCCAGCACCTCGAAGCGGTAGAGCGTACCGGGGTTGGGGAGGATTGCCTGGAAATGGTTGTAGATTTCCAGGGTGAGCAAGCCCTGGCCGTGCGCCCAACTGTGTAGCAGCAAGTGCAATACCGCCACAGGTATATCAAGGTTGTTGCGTTGCCGCCACTGCTCTAGCTGTTCGACCAGATCGGGCGGCAGGTTGGCAAATTCAGGCGGGACGCGCACCTGTCCGGCTTGCCAGGCTTCGTGAAGGAGATGCAGCATCAGATTGCGGCCTCGAAAAGCCGCCGGAGAAGTTATTTCGCTGGGAGCCTGATAACCTGGAATCGGGTCGCCGTAGATCAGGGCGAACTCGGTCGGGTGGGCCACGGCCCAATCGCGGTAGGCCATCAGCCCGGCAAAAAGCCGTCCGCCAAAGTCGTTTTCCGCTCGTTTAGCGACAGCCTCTTCCATCGCCTGAGCCTGGGCGTTGTAGGCGTCGGCGATCAAAGCTGTTACAAGCTCGTCCCGGCTTTTGTAATAGTTGTAAAGCGAAGGAGCCGCCACGCCCATCTGTTCGGCCAGCTTTCGCAACGAAAGGTTGCCTGCGCCCTGCTCGGCCATCTGCTGACGCGCAATACCTTTTATTTCTGCAAAGGTAGCTTCCCGTATTCTCTCCCGCCGCGACTGTACAACCATAAAAACCCTCCCTGACTATGAGCTTATCCGAAAATCCATTGACGGAGCAATGTCCCACCCAAGCCCAAATTTTGTAGGAAATGGCTCTGCCCATTGACTGTAGTGTAGCAACCCGTTTGCATTTACTAACGGTATTAGCTTATTCTAGCATATCCGTGTGATTTTGGTCAAGCTGCCGCGCTCTATTCTGAGTTATGTTTGTCAGTTGATGGTTTTTGAGTAATAATCCGTAAATAGGGGCGCAGGAGTCAAAGACCGGGTGTTGGCGGAGACCGCCCGGCCACACCCGTAGGGCGTGAGCCGGGCTATTCCAACGAAGACCCATCAATGGGCCTGATACATAACGTATTGTTCGATCATATTCGTAACTATGTGCCACTCATAGTATGGAACACCTTCGGACTACCCCTGCAAACGAAGGGGCCGCGGTGATGAGACCCCGACCATTACACGCTCATCGCATTAGCCCCGTTCAGGGGGCTTCGTTGGGGTAGCCCGGCCATTGATGGCCGGGCGGTCGTGATTAACGCCCGGTCTTTGCATTGATGGCCGGGCGGTCGTGATTAACGCCCGGTCTTTGAGAAATAATCCGTAAAACTCAAATCCTAATCCAGGCCGCGTTCGCGCAAGACCTGAGCGATTTGCCCGAAGCTGAGTCCGTAGCGGCGGGCCAGGTCGGTGGCGTAGCCGAGAGCCTGGGGACGACCGGGCCGGATCGTGTAGGTCGGGGCGGTGCTGTCGTCCTCGGCTCGGCCCGCCGCAACCCCGGCCACCAGGCTCACGATCCGGCTACCCGCCAGCCCATCCACTCCTTCATCGGCCTGTAAATCTTCGACAAGTTCGTGGATATGAGTTACAAAAATTGCCCTGGCCCCCAGCAGCCGCAACCCGGCCAGCACGTCGCGGCTGAGGAGGCGGGCCGAGGTATGGTCGGTGCTGGCAAGCGGTTCGTTGAGCAGCACGAGGCTGGCGCGACTGGCCGACCGGAAGAGCCGAGCCAGCCGTTCCAACTCTTCGGCCAGGCGTCCGCCTTCGGCGTCTTGCCGTTCGGCGGCGGCGAAATGGCTGAAAATGCCGTCCACCGGGCTAAGGGCGGCTTCGGTTCCCGGCACGAGCAGACCCGCCTGAAATAGCACCTGTGCCTGCCCGACCGCCCGCGTGTAGGTAGTTTTACCGCCGCTATTCGGGCCGGTCAGGACAAAAATCGTGCCTTCCAGCCCAAAATCCAGTTCGTTTGGAACCAGACTCTCGGCCACTTCCGAGGCCGGGCGGCTGGACAGAAGCCGCAAAGCTAAATCCAGACTGTACAGCCCCTTAACTCGCGCTGTGCGTTCTTCCTCGGCCAGAATAGTCGGGCGGCAAAGCGGCAGCCCGGCCCGGCTTAAATTCTGGCTCATCCGCACGGCCCCCAGCCAGAAAGCCAGTTCCGGTTCGAGGGCGGCCAGTCCCGCACTGTTTAGCCGGGTGTAACGGCCCAGTGCCTCGGCAACCGGGGCGGCGACTCGTTCCAGCAGACGACTTAGTTCGCGGAATAGCTCGTGTTCGGGCAGCTTGATTTCGCCTTCGCTGGCCCGGTAGAGCGACCCCAACCCGCGCCCGTTTCCGTTTTCGTTTTCGTTCCTGGTTCGCTCGCCAAATAACCGCTCGAACAGACCGTTCCGGGGGCCAAAGCGGGTCGGGTTCAGGCTGAGGATCGTAGCCGACTCCGGTTGCAACTGTGCGTTCAGGTTCAGGCCGAGCGTGACGCTACCCGCCGTCTCCAACCGCGCCCGCAGGCCGGGCAATTCTTCGCTCAACCGCCGGTAGAGCGGTTCGGCCCGCGTCGCCGCCAGCCATTCGGTCAGGTCGCGCAACCCTTCTGACTTCAGGCCGGGTGCGGCTTTTTCGAGAGCCACGCTCAGGCTTTCCACGCAACCGACATAGCTATCCAGTTCGGCCAGGCGATGCCCTACGTTGTGCAACGGGATTTTGTCGCCCCAGCGTCCGCCGCCGCCTCGTCCGGCACTCGCCAGGTCGCCCAGCGTTGGCAGCATGGCGGTAAATGTGGCTACAAGATCGGGCTGGGCCAGTAAATCGGCCAGAATATCTTGCCGGTAGCGAATGATGGCCGGGTCGGTCGGCAATTCGGCCAGCACCCCGGCTACAAAACGCCCGTGCCGTCCGTCGAAATCAAGTGTCCGCGTGATGGCGGCCAGGTTTAGATCGGTTTCCGCCTCCAGCCGCCGCCCACTTGTGGCTGCTCCGGCTTTTGCCGGTCGCAACAGACTGAGCGGCCCGGC
>JBBRBE010000305.1:0-3366 GCA_038206175.1 Chloroflexia bacterium | reverse complement strand
GATTATTAGCCCTATTTACCAAATTTTGATTTAACTATTCAGCCCTGTCACACCCGCAGGGCGTGAGCGTAGCGAGGCTGGGTGAACAGTTACATTTTGTTTTGAAAGGCTGGGTCAGGGAAAGAAAACCTTATGAGCGATGAAACCACTCAACAGCAAGCCCACTACGAACCTGGAACGCCGGAGGCGGCCCGCCGCCCATTCGAGGCTATCCGGCAGGAAGACGAAGAATCGGGCTTCGAGTTCTGGTCGGCCCGCGACCTGTACGAGGTGCTGGGCTACACCAACTGGCGCAATTTCAAGTACGCTATCGAAAAAGCAAAAGTAGCGTGTGCTAAGAGCGGCAACGACCCCGACGATCATTTTGATGCTACCATCAAAATGATCCAGACAGGCCGGGGAGCGCGTCGAAAGATTGAAGATTTTCGGCTGTCGCGCTATGCCTGTTATCTGGTCGTGCTAAACTCCGACCCAAACAAAGAAATTGTAGCCCTCGGCCAGACTTATTTTGCAGTCCAGGCTCGTCGCCAGGAGCAAGCCGAAGATTTGTTGGGGCGTTTATCCGAAGAGCAACGCCGCCTGTTCATCCACGCCCAGATGGTCGCGCAGAACCGCCAACTGGCCGCGACTGCCCAGCAAGCCGGAGTGGTGCTACCGGAAGATTTTGCGACCTTTGAAGCCCACGGCTACAAGGGCTTATACGGTGGCCTGACCGACCAGGACCTTAGCCTGCGAAAAGGACTGAGCAACCGGCAGCAAGTAGTTGACTATATGGGCGTGGAAGAGATGGCCGCGAATCTTTTCCGGGCCACCCAGACTAACGCCAAGCTTCGGCGCGACAGTACGGCCAACAAAGAAGAGGCGAACCAATCGCATTTCGAGGTAGGTCACATCGTCCGCAAAAGCATTCAGGAGATGGGCGGCGATATGCCGGAAGAATTATCCACGCCCACCGAAAGTATTCAGCAATTGCAGGAGCGCGAGAAAACCCGCCAGCATCAAGAACTGACCGGGGGCAAATCTGACGGACAATCAAGCTAAAATTTCGCTCCCAACAAGCAGGTCAGGACACTTGCACTAAAACCTGGTAACGAGCCTGCTTCTCGTCCTCTACAAACCCTTTAGTTCCTACCTGATGACTGAAGCTGATCTGGACGGAAAAAGGATGTGGACGGAAAATGGTCTGGAAGCGTGTTACGGAGTTCTCAAGACCGAATATGAGCGGTTACTCGATTTTCCGCTCAGCTTAGAGCTTTAGCTCGGCCTTGAGCGCATCCCCTTCTTTGTTTAGAAGATGCCCTAGAAAAGTTCTCAACTGGTTGAAGTTGTCCAGGCGGGTGAGATAAATATTACCCTCTATGGCTACTTCCTCGCCCTGAGCCACTTCCTCGATACAAAAGATCACTATTGGCAACTCCTCCTTTAACATCCCGGCCCTTTGCCGTATCTGGTGGGCCTGCCGGATAACTTCGTCGGTAGACCCTGCCAGGCTTACCAGCAATAAATCGGGCGGTTCGCGTTTAGCTTTCAAAATGGCGTCCGCCACTGTGCGGGCTGGTTCGACCCGGTAGCCATCCGAAGTTAGCAATTTTTCGATGCCATCGCGGGTTTCTTCGACATCTTCCACTACTAGAATTAACCAGTTATTTTCTTTGTTTGTAGTCACAGCTTTTCCCCTCCAAAGTCATCCTGAGCGTTTGAAATGTACTCTTTCTTTATTTCTTATGGTCAGAGCTAAAGTTTACTGGCTAAAAGAACGGTTGTCTGTGTGGTAAAGTACATTTGGGCCTTAGTGGTTTTTCACCAGGGGATTGCCTGAATCGAATAACCTTAAACCTCCACTTCTCTTTACTTTCGCGTACTCAATCTGCCAGGTTTCTTCAGGACTAAAAATTAGTCCTGCCCAGGGTTGCCTGCCTGAATCTACTAGCCAGTGGCCGGAACTATTATCTGCGCGAGGCCAGCGGTACAAAAGGAGCGGAGAGCGGGCCGATATAAGCGGCTTCCGGGCGAATAATCCGATTGTGGGCGGCTTGTTCTAGGATATGAGCAGTCCATCCAGCCACCCTGCTGGCCGCAAAGGTAGGCGTGAAAAGGTCGCCTGGCAGCCCGACCGCCGCCAGTAGTGCCGCCGAGTAAAACTCGACATTGGTGTAAAGCTGGCGGCCTGGTTTAGCTTCTTCCAGCAGAGCCAGGCCCAACCGCTCGATTTCCCGGTACAGCCCAAACTCGCCCGGCGCGGCCAGGTGTGCCATCTCGCGCAGAGCTTCCGCCCGTGGGTCGCTGGTTTTGTAGACGCGATGCCCAAAACCCATCAGCCGCTCGCCCTTTGCCAGGGCCGCCCGCAGCCAGGCCTCCGCCGCTTCCACACCTCCTGCCGCCCGGACCGCCTCGACCATATCCAGCACTTTCGAGGGCGCACCACCGTGCAACGGCCCTTTGAGCGCACCGATAGCTGCCACCACCCCCGAAACAAGGTCGGACTGGGTGCTGGCAACCACCCGCGCCGTAAAGGTCGAGGCGTTCATGCCGTGGTCGGCCAGCAGCACCAGGTACGCATCGAGAGCTTGCACCTGCGCCGCTTCCGGCTCGCGCCCGTGCAGCAGGTAGAGGTAATTGGCCGCATGACCGAGATCGGCCCGCGCTTCTAGCGGCTCTTGCCCCTGACGCAGACGGTCGAAAGCGGCCAGAATGAGCGGGAAACGCGCAGTCAGGGCGATAGCCTGGCCCAGAGTGGGTTGTCCTTCCAGGCGGGCTGCGGCACCCCAGGCCGAAACCGCCGTGCGTAGAGCGTCCATCGGCTCGGTCGAGGGCGGTAAAGCTTGCAGAGCTTCGAGTACGACCTCTGGCAAGGTACGCTCCGCCGACAACAGCGCCTTCAAGTCCTCTAATTGGCGGATATTGGGTAGTTGCCCTTCCCACAACAAATAGGCCACTTCTTCAAAACTCACCCGGCCCACCAGTTCACCAATATCATAGCCCCGGTAAATCAGCC
Organism: Chloroflexia bacterium; assembly: GCA_038206175.1. Taxonomy (GTDB): domain Bacteria; phylum Chloroflexota; class Chloroflexia; order Chloroheliales; family Chloroheliaceae; genus 54-19. The sequence goes on along the minus strand of JBBRBE010000305.1, from coordinate 371 downwards.
GCCCGGCACCGCCTTCCACCTTGCTGATAGCGGTCGTGGCTGCGACCACTCCTTCCAGCCCGCCCCGGCCTGTGCCTTGTTCGCTTATAACTGCCCTCGTCATCTTTTTTCTCCTTTTTATGTAACTATTCAGCCCTGTCACGCCCTGCGGGTGTGACAGGGCGTGACCGCAGTGAGGCTGGGTGAATAGTTACCTTTTTATAGTGCTAAGGGGCTGTTACCCGACACAGCCTTTAGCTGATTCTGTTGTATCACTGATTCTATGAATGTCAATGGAGTTATATGAATATTGATTATACTTGATTAGTATTGATTTGAACGTTACGATAGTAGATGCTTATTGACACGGCTGAGAGCGGGCTATATGATTG
>JBBRBE010000304.1:0-3416 GCA_038206175.1 Chloroflexia bacterium | reverse complement strand
GCAAAACTCCTCCGGCAACTCTTGCTTACTTCTTATGGGCGCATTCGCCACGTTCCATTATACCCCGCCCTGCCAGCCTCTTCAAATTCTTGCGGAGTGAGAAACAGGGTGATTCCACTTGTCCCACCTCTGTCACGCCCTGCGGGTGTGGCCGGACGGATGAACTTAAAAGGTGGTCTTCGACATTGTGAGATACTTATGCAATTCTTGACTTATAACGTAGGGACGACAAGGGCGGCTTTAGTAGTAATGGGTAATGTGGTGGGGTTGAGTGAGGATTTGGTCGTAGCAGGTGGGTTAGTAGGGTCAGATGCAAACGGGGAAGAGTAAAAATCTAGCCTGAAATAATCAAACGTCCCGGTTTTGTAGTGCGCGACATCTCGGATAGAAACCCACAGGAAAGGGCCAGTAGAACCTTCACCAAATTGATAGCTCTCGTATTCAAAATCGGTGATATAAGAAGGATTGCTAGTGCATACCAGATGGGGACAGAGGTTCCAACCAAGTGGCGGTAGAACACGTCGATAAAAAGCAAACAAGCTCGCTGTCTTTGTGTACTCGCCTGGCTTTGGAAAGATATTTATAGAACTGTTAGTAACATCGTTAATCAATTGTTCTTTCTTGATAATTTCTGGCGGCACTGGAATGTCAGCGACAGACTTTGGCACGGCAAGGGATCCTTTAGCGGAAGGAGTTCCACCAAAGGTGGGCGGGACATTAATTGGCGGCGTGGTGGCAGTAGTGCCAGGCCGGGCGGTAGTGGCGACAGGTGAGGCAGGCGGCGTGACCTGGCCGGGGATCAATTCCAGGACGAAATGGTCGAGCGTGCCGGTTTTGTAGTGCGCGGCGTCGGGGATAGCGATGCGCAGGTAAGGGCCAGTATTGCCCAGGCCATATTGGTAGCTCTCGAACTCGATGTCGGTGGTATAAGGTGCGCCTCCGCCGCAAACCTGATCCGGGCAGAAATTCCAGCCTAGCGGGGTCAGAGTGCGCCGGTAATAATCGAACATTGTAGCGGTCGTAGTGTAAGAACCTGTAGGGTAAACTGCAAGCTCGTTGGGACGGCTCGAAGGTTTAGTGGTGGAACCGGGCGGGGTCGGAATATCCTTGAGGGTAATAGCTACTTTCGGGCCAGTCGTGGCCGGCGAAAGAGAGCCAGTCGTGACCGTGACAGGTCGGGTTGTGGTAATGGGGCCAGTCGTGGCGGTCGTACTGGCGAGGGCTGGAACCGCCGGTGAGTTTGGCGTAGTATCTCCGCAAGCCGCCAGCAGGAGGCCCAGCGCAACCGTCAGGGCCAAAAGGCCGGGCCAACCCTGGCGAGGTTGAATTGTATTTACACGTAACTGCTTAGGTGGCACTTCAATTCTCCTTAATGTATTCTAATTTGAACCTTATCATAACACTATTCTCCTGGACTTAAACGCCGCAACAAAGTCAAAAATCACAGAACATACAAAGCCGAAAATTAGCCAAAGTTCGCTCAAATATGCTAAAATGGGCCAAACACCACCGTCAAATAGTTAAGAAAGAAGATTGTGAAAAGATGAGTCGTACCCACGAATTGGACGCCAGTGTCCGACATTACTGTTGGGATAACTCGCTTGCACCCCTGCTAGAAATAGAACCGGGCGATAGCGTAATTTTCCAGACCTTCGATTGCAGCGACAACGAGCGGCAACGCGACGGCTCGACCCAACCGCGCCAGATCGAGCGTATGCGGCCCGGTCACGCCCTGACCGGGCCGGTCTGGGTTAAAGGAGCCGAACCGGGCGATACGCTGGTGGTCGAAGTGCTGGACGTAGGAGTGGGCGAGTGGGGCTGGACGGCCTTTCGGCCTGGCACGGCTCTGCTGGCGAACGATTTTCCGCACCACGGTTTTCACGCCTGGGAACTGGCCGGGCGCGACCGGGCCGAGTTTTTGCCGGGCGCGGGCATCCAAGTACCAATCGAGCCTTTTTGCGGCGTGATGGGAGTAGCTTTGCCCACGCCCGGCCCGTTCTCGACCATTCCGCCGCGTGAGTGGGGCGGCAACCTGGATGTCAAACAGTTAACCAGAGGCTCGAAACTGCTCCTGCCAGTGGGCGTGAATGGGGCACTCTTCTCGACCGGCGATTGCCACGCTGCCCAGGGCGACGGCGAAGTTTGTGGCACGGCTATCGAAACGATGGGCCAGCCACATTTTCGCTTCGAGCTACTCAAAGATAAACCCCTCAAAGCTCCGCGCATTCTGACCGGGCAGCAAGCCTCGCCTCAGGCCGGACGAAACGGCTACGTCATCACGACCGCGCAGAACCCCGACCTGATGGAGGCCAGCCGCGACGCGATCCGATTTATGCTCGACTACCTCGAAACCGAACGCAGCCTGACGCGGGAGCAGGGCTATATTTTATGTAGCGTGGTGGTAGACCTTAAAATAAGCGAGGTTGTCAACAACCCGAACTGGGTCGTCTCGGCCTGTCTGCCTTACTCTATTTTTGAATAAAGAAAGGCAGCCCATTTCAAGCCATTACAGTATTTGTAGAGACGGCTAAAATTATCACGGCAAGCTAAATACAAAAAAGAAAGGACTGGAAAATCTATGACTGGTAATACCGCCCTCTTGATCATTGATGTACAGCTTGGCATGTTTACCGAGGTAGATGGCCCGCCTCACGACGGTGCGCTGCTACTGGAAAACGTGAAGCATCTGCTAGCGAAAGCCCGCGCCGAGAGAGTGCCGGTGATTTACGTTCAGCATTGCGACGGGGGAGAACACGAACCGTTGCATCCGAGCCGGGCCGGTTGGCAAATCCACCCGGAGATTGCGCCGCAAGCGGGCGAGGCGGTCGTGGTAAAGACTACGCCGGACTCCTTCTATAAAACCACCCTGCAAGCCGAGCTAGAACGGCAGGGTATCGAGCGACTGGTAGTGGCCGGACTGCAAACCGAGTATTGCGTTGACACTACCTGCCGCCGCGCCTTCAGCCAGGGCTACGACATAACTCTGGTAAAGGATGGGCATAGCACCTGGGCCACGCGGAACCTGACCGCCCCGCAAGTAATCGCACATCACAACACAACTTTGGGCAACCAGTTCGTAGAGCTTAAAAGCACCGCCGAAGTCGAGTTTAACCGGGCCGCGGTCAACCTGAGCTAAAGCAAGATTTTTTGTGTAATGCTGCATAACCGGGCAATTCTAACTTAGAACAAGTCTCGATTCGGTTGAGTCGGGTAGCGTTAAGTGGAGCAAGAGGGTTTGGGTTCCCAGATCGTACTGAACCAAATCGCTATCCGGTTCTATTTCTATTCCGGCAAAATTGAGGCTGGTAGGTCGAGGGCAATTCTCAATTCTGAGGGTGAGCGGTTGGCTCGGCCCGGCTTTGAAACCGAGGCTCAGGTGCGGGGCGTGCCATTCGGCCTCGCTCACTTCCACCGCC
>JBBRBE010000303.1:0-3471 GCA_038206175.1 Chloroflexia bacterium | reverse complement strand
CGCCAACAAGCCTACGCGACTCCACACGCGGAGTCGCTTTTATTTTGCAATTTGGAATGTTAGTTATCTATAAGCGATAGAGTAGAGCAGTAGAGTAAAAAGGAAATTCAGCCCAGACGAAAGGGTAGTAACGGTTTTAATCGTCACTACCCTTCTTTTTATATTTTTAATTTTTCCAGTCCGGCAAAATTCGAGCTACTGCACACCCAGGCCGATTGCTGTCACCAGCATACCGTAGACAAAGAGGGTTGTGCCGGTCATGTTGTACCAGATCGCTTTTTCTTTGGGAGAGGCCAGGAAGGTTTTTTGCAGAGGAAGTTGCGCCACCAGGAAGGCTAGCACCAGAGCCGCGCTCAAGCCTTTACCCGTCAAAAAGAGTGTCGTTATCATCGCAAGCTGGCACAAGTTCATGATGATGACGGCAATCCAGGCGGCTGGTTTGGCTCCGTACAGTACCGGGATCGTTTTGATATGCATCACCGTATCGCCCGCGATGCTCTTAAAATCGTTGACGGTCATTATACCGTGGGCGCCGAAACTGTAAATCCCGGCAGCTACGAGCGAAAAGGTTGTAATAGCACTCCACGAGGCCTGATTGCCCGGCCCAAAAGTAGCACTACCGGCCAACCAGGGTAGTCCTTCGTAGGAAATTGCGACCAGGGCATTGCCGATCCAGCCGTTGCGTTTGGCGCGGATCGGGTGGACGCTGTAAGTCAGGGCCAGCACAAAGCCGATGGCCGTTAAGACCGCTACGGGTTGCCCCATGTAAATCGGTACCACTACGCCTAGCACCGCCAGCACCACGATTGTCCACATGACCTGCCCGCCACTGACCAGACCGGACGGAATCAACCTCTGCGGCTCGTTCAGAGCGTCTACTTCACGGTCGAACCAATCGTTGAGAACCTGAGACAGACCGCACAAAATCGGCCCGGCCAGCACAATGCCCAGGGTTAGCCGAAACAGGTTGCTAGGGTTGCCCCAGTCCATCCCGACCGCTACTGCTCCGCACAAAAAGGCCCACATCGGCGCAAACCATGTGATCGGCTTCATCAAGCGCAGGCTATAGCCCAACCGCGTCTTGAGAGTGGGCGAGGCTTGCCTTATTAACCTTTGCGGCTCTCCCAGTTCTTGCTCGACCCGCAGGGCCGGTCTGCTTGACATAATGTTTGTTCTCCCGTGGCTCTTACTTCTGAGCATGGATCAATTATAAGACGCGCTCTTTATCACAATCTAATCGAATTGCCCCGGATACTCAGTAGTTTACACTACGTGGTCTCTTTTTGCCTCCTTGATGATGTTTTTAAGGCCTGCATCTTTCGTGCTTATTGGCTCAGGTGTGTTAAAATGCCCTTTGCTTGAAGGCTACCAACAAGCGGCCCGTGGTGGGCTGTGGTTATGAGGTGTTGTTTTGTCCCTTCCCAACTCGCCGGTAAAGTTTGAATCTGGCCGGGCCACGCCGGTTGTTCAGCGCGGAAGCCGTATGCGCTGGCGACAACTGGGTGCGCTGTTTCCGCCTCCGTTACAAATAGCCCTGGTGGTTTTTAGCCTGGCCTGGGTGCTGGCCTGGGTGCGCGGGCCACTGACGCTAAATATCGGGGCGAACGACTCAATTGATCTGCTTTACCTGACGCCGGGCGAGGACGGCTTTTTCGCTGCCGAAACCCGCCCGCCAAACCCGGAATTTCCTCAGGCTGATAATACGTACCGCTGGGCCGGGCGCAAGTCGCGCATCAAACTCTTCTGGCCGCTGGATGCTGTGCCGCTCAAGGCTTACGTGCGGATGACTGCGCCGCGACCCGGCCTGGAAGCCAACCGCACCGGAGCGATGGTTAAGGTGCGGGAAAAGCTGGAATGGGCCGACCAGGAACTTGGCACTGTGGCGGTCAACGGCGAATACCAGGGCAATTATTATCTTTTCAAGCTACCGCCGCATCTCCGCCCGAATCTCGCGTCTTACGAAATTAATCTGGAAGCCGATAACGCCTACCAACCCGCCAAAGGCGATGTACGCGGACTATCTTTGCTTTTCTTCGGGCTGCGGCTTGAGCCGGATTGGGCTGAGTTTGGTGTGCAAGGCTGGCTGGCTTCGTTTGCGCGGCCTGGGTTGCTGGCGTTAATGGCTTTGTGTTGCTGGGGCATTAGCCGGAGTTTTTTCAGCGTGCGGCTACGCGGGCCGTGCGCCCTGGTCAGCGAAGGGGTAGCCGGGGGTTTGCTTCTGCTGAGTCTGGTGGGTTGGCCGCTCCTGGCCGAACCGCTCTACGCGGCCTGGGCTTTTATTCTGCCGGTAGGCTGGTTACTGTTGAGTCTGGCCGAAATGTTTCGGCGGCGGGCGACGAGCTTGCCCGCTCCTTTTATCTATGCCGCCACCCTTTTTCCGCTCCTGCCCCTGGCCCAGTTTGCCTTTGGACGGCTCGATCTCTACAGCCTCAATCCTTCCTCGGTGCTGATTGGAGCTTATACTGCCGCGCTCTTTTACGCCGGAGCCAACTACATCAATACTAGCAAGGAAGGCCCGGCAGCGTTCGAGCGGGCCTTTGTGCGCGGCATGCTGGTAGCTGCTTTTGTCGCTTTTGCCTACAATCATTTCTTTGTTTTCCAGAATAACCTCTACCGGGGAGCCGATTTCAAGGTTTATTACTCGGCGTTGTTGCGGTTCGAGGGCGGGGGGCCACTCTACGACCTGGGCGAAGTGTTGAACCAACCCGGTCAGGCCGCCCGGATGCCACCCGGCTTTACTTTCTTGCTCTGGCCGTTCGCCCGCATTTTTGGTGGCGACACGAACGCGGCCCTCCTGGGGTGGCGTCTTGCCAGCGAGTTTTTGCTCATTCCCTGTTTGTTGATCCTGGTGCGGTGCTGGGGAGGAGTGCGCGACGGTTTGAAAATGACTCCGGCGGTGTTGTTCCTGGCTTTTAACTTCGAGCAAGTGTCCGAAAGCCTGGGTTACGGCCAGTGGAATATCGTCGTGTTGCTGGGATTAAGCCTGATGAGCCTTTGGATCAAAGAAGGCAGAATGACACGGGCTGGCGCGGCCCTGGCTTTGCCGGTTGGTCTCAAACTCTACCCGGTCGTATCGGCTCTCTACTTCCTGACTGACAACACCCGCCTCCGGCGCGGTTGGCGCGGCTTGCTTGGACTCGTGGCGGGTGGCCTGGTTATTATAGGGTTGGCAGCCCTCGTGGTCGGCGGCGGGCCGTTGTGGTTTTACGCCAGCCAGGTCGTCTTCGGGGTCAACCGGCCCGAAATAGATATTTCAAATCAATCGCTCTGGGGTTTTTGGGGCAGGCTATCTGTAACTCAGGTAATGGCCGATTTCAAAGGCGATTTGCCCGGTTGGGTCAACTTCGTCAGTTATGCCTGTGTGCTGGGGGTGACTGCCCTGACCGGGTGGGTGCTGTGGCGACGACGGGGCGGTTCCTGGCAAGCCCAGGGGTTAGGGCTGAGTGCGCTGGTTTTTCTAGGAGTGTTGAT
>JBBRBE010000302.1:0-3518 GCA_038206175.1 Chloroflexia bacterium | reverse complement strand
GGAGCAGGTAGTTATAACGGTTGGGCCGAAGTGCGGGCGGGTGGGCCGTTTGAGGCCAGTGCCGTCCGTCTACCAGCTAACGGTCGCCCGGTGCAATACGCTCCGACCGGGGCGGCTTCGACCCTCTACCTGCCCTATGTCCGCAAGGCCGACCCGCTTTCGTCCTCGCAGATCAACCTGGCGAATACCGGCCCGACCCCCGCCGATGTAACCATCACCTATTACGACGCCGGAAGCGGTCAGCCCCTGGCGACGGATAAGCGCACCCTGCCGCGCTACGGTAGCACTCGCTTCTCGGTTGGCGGAGCGGGGACGGCAGACCCGAATTTGCGCTTTAGCGGTACGGCGATCATCAGTTCGAGCGCACCCCTCGCGGCGAACGTCGAGACGCTGCTGGACGATGGTTCGCCTTCAAGTTATCCGGCCCTGACCATGGGAGCGACGGTCGCGCCGCAGTTGCCGGTCTACCGCGAGGTGGACGGCCTGACTACGACGCTGGTGGTGCAAAATACCGGCAAGGAGGCTTTGCCGGTCAAGCTGGAATTTCTCAATAGCAACGGTGAAGTAGTCGCCATGCGGGAGCAGACTGTCCCCGGATTTGGTCGGTTGCTGGAATGGCAGGGCGACCTGCGCGAGTTACAACCGGGCTTTGTAGGCAAGGTGCGCGTCAGTACGACCACGACTGGCGGCGCATTGGTCGTGACGGTGCTGGGCGGTGGGCCGGGAAGCGGTAAGAAATCGCAGTTCTAAGGCTTACAGCACCTGCAAAACTTTTGCAAGTTCGGCCCGCAGGAACCCGGCCTGACCCGCTTTGGCTTCGAGGCTGGCGTGCAGGTACTCGCAAAAGAGGGCGTGCAGCACCAGGCGGCGGGCCAACCCGCCCGCCCCTGCCGGGTAGAGCGTGTAAGGATTTTCGACCAGGTGAACCAGTCGCCGGTCGCCGGTGATCCGGGCGACCCGCTCGGCCAGGGTTGCATCGAACTGAAAAGAGTTCACCGCCCGCTCGAACTCTCGTTCGGTATGCAGAAGACAGTAGCCGAGCTTGACCAGTTCAATCGCCGATTCCATATCCAGAAATTGAGTCCACCGCTTTCTTTCTGAATTTACCTTGATCTGTAGCGGGCGCAAGGGACTGTAATCTACCGGGCGGCCCCGGTTCCAGTCCTCCGGCCAGCCACTCGTATCGGCCACGGCATTGTACAGGTTCAAGTCGTGGTCGAGCAGGGCGTTGTGGCGAATGTCGGCAATTGTGCGCGGATAAGTCTGGGCCTGGGGCGCGTGCGGGTAGGGCGAATTGGCGATGATAAAGTTCAGAATGTTCGATTCGACCCCCAGGTGACGCACGATCAGCCAGTTAGCTTCCGGCGTGACAAAATACTTCATGAAAAAGTAGATTATGCGGTGCAGGAGGCCGTAGGCGTGGAACTGGAAAGGTAGCACCCGCTTGACCAGCAGGCACAGCCACATTAGCGGCCCGGTCGTCAGCCGCAAAAGCGGCAGGAGATAAAGCCGGGTCGGGTTGTGCAGGTTTTTGAGCCAGTACCGTCGGGCGGTCGGGTCGAGCGGTAGGGCGTCGTCGGCTCCGGCGATCTCCCACAGGGGTGGGTCGTTCCGGTCGTAAAGCGGTTTATTGGAACTGGTCGGCTTAGACATGATCGATCTCCTCCAGTTGCAGCAAATAGAGGCGGGCCACCACGCGGGCAGTCTTGAGAATCCGGGCAGCACTTTCGCTATTGACTACCGGCATGAGCATAATTTCCTCAAGCTCTCCAATGTGGCCTTCGTCGGCCAGGCCGTGATATTTGAGAAAGCTGAGGGCTTTGTCGGGTAATTGCAAGCTTTCCTGGATCGCTCCGGCCCACTTCCCGGCCATTTTATTGCCCAGCCCTTCGATGATGAACATTGCGCCCAGCAGGTCAACCGGGTTGGGCTGGGAAGCCTGGTTGAACATGTAAGCCGACAAAGCTTCGCTGCCGATGTTCTTGGGCGCGTTGACGATTTCGGCGCGTTCGCCGCCTGCCGCCACGTAGTCGCGTTCGAGCATTTCGTAGTCGCGGTGTTCTTGCCAGGCGTGATGAATGATTTTCGAGCGTAGTTCGGCGTGGCTGGCCTCGAAAGAACTGGCGGCGCGGGTAATCCAGCGCGACCCCTCGACCACCTGCGGGCGCAAATTCCGCAAGAGGGTGCGATAGCTTGCCAGGCTCAACTTGCCAAGTTCAAGCTGGCGGACTATCGGAACCTGGCTTAGCTGCCGCTCGAAATCCAGCCAGATCAACAGCATTTCGCGCATCAGGCTTTGCTGTTCGGGCGTGGCGATCCGCTTTTCCTCGGCCAGGTGGTTCGGCTCTTTAGTTTTCCGGCTGGTTTTCGTTTTTCTGTCCAGGGTTAACATCGAAATTTCTCCTTCTATCTTTCCTTGTTTTCCTTGCTCGTTTTTCCTTATTACACTATTACCTTACGGAATTGTGGCTGTTCTCGATAAATAATAAATAGAATTAATCGGCCTTTTATCTACCCAGCCCGGCTTGGTTTCAGCCTCTAACTGCCGTCAGGTGCATGTAAGCGCACGAGAAGCGGCCACTTTCCGGCACTACACACAGCACTGTATCGCCTTCTTGCAAGCGGTTAGTGCCGTTTAGAAACTCTTCTAGCATAATGTAGATCGAGGCACAGCCGGTATTGCCGCGTTCGTACAGGTTGGTGTACCAGCGTTCTTCCGGCACGAGGCATCCGGCCAACCGCAGCAGATCAAGCGTGCGCTGGCGGAAGAAATGCGACGAATAGTGGCATAGCACGTGGTCAATTCGGGCCGGATCGAGCCGCCCGTTTACGATAAGCCGAACGAAGCCGTCCACGCCTACTTTCATAATATTGTCGAGCAGGCGAATATCCTGCTTGATGTCAATCGCTCCGGCGGCGGCGGCCGCCTCGTAACTTGGATAATCTTGCCAGCCTGGGCCGGGCTGACCGTCTACTTTGTTCGTTCCGGCGTACATGCACAGATCGTAGCAGGAGGCATAAGAGGTTAGCTCGATCCAATCAATCCGTAGATTTAGCTCGCTTCGGCCCGGTTGCGGTTGGAGCAAGAATGCCCCGGCTCCATCCGAAAGCATCCAGCGTAGAAACTCGGTTTCAAAGGAAACTTTCTTGTAGCTCTCAAAGCGCGTATGCTTGAACAGGCGTGAGGAAAACTCCGACGCCACCGCGACAGCGTTGCTTTTCTCGCCCAGCTTGACCTGATTGAAGGCACTTTTGAGAGCGGTCATCCCGGCGCAGCACACCCCGTGCGTGGTCAAAATTTCAAGAGGCGGCAGGCCCAGTTCGGCTTGCACCATACTTGCCATACCCGGCAGAGGCAGGTCGCCCTGGGTCGTGCCGACCGCCAGCAGGTCAAGCTCGTGCGCGTCCGTGTGGCTTTTGCCGAGGGCGTCGCGCACCGCCAGAGCCGCCATCGTGCTGTTCTGGTAGACCGTCTGCTGGTTTTTGTCCATCGCGTAATGGCGGGTCTTGATGCCGTT
>JBBRBE010000301.1:0-3600 GCA_038206175.1 Chloroflexia bacterium | reverse complement strand
TTTTTGAACGATTGGTAGAATTTTAGCAAGCTTTGAACCTTCTGTCAAGTCTGTGCGCCTACTAATTTTCTACCAATCGTTCAATTCTTTCCATAACGACAAAAACAGAGCAGGCTGCCAGAAGAAAGCACCAGTTTCTTCTGGCAGCCTGCTCTGTTTTTGTCGTTATGGAAAGAATTGAACGATTGGTAGAAAATTAGTAGGCGCACAGACTTGACAGAAGGTTCAAAGCTTGCTAAAATTCTACCAATCGTTCAAAAACTACGCTAATGCGTCAGGTTTCCAAATGAGTGCAGATTTATCAAGGAGGATAGAACTATGACCACCGAAGTACGACCCCCTGAAGCCCCGGTATTGCCCGGCGAGGCCGGTTCTCTGGTAGAGTACCGCGTTGAGGACGGTCTGGCGATTCTGGAACTGAACAACCTGCCTGCCAATACCTATTCCTACGAAATGATGCGGGCGTTGGACGAAGCAATCCTGATGGCCCGGTTCGATAACGACGTGCAGGTGATCGTGCTTCGAGGCAAAGGCGACAAATTCTTTAGCGCAGGTGCAGACATCAACATGCTGAACACGGTCGAGCCACGCTTCAAGTATTTCTTCTGCCTCCACGCCAACGAAACCCTCAATCGGCTAGAACAAACTCCCAAACTGGTGATTGCTGCCCTCAACGGCCACACGGTCGGCGGTGGCCTCGAAATCGCCCTGGCTTGCGACATTCGGATTGCCCGCAAGGATGCCGGACGGTTGGGACTGCCCGAAGTCGGCCTGGGTGTGTTGCCCGGTACCGGCGGCACTCAGCGCATGGCCCGCGCCTTACCCAAGAGCAAAGCCATTGAAATGATGGTCGAGGGCAAGAACATCTCTTTTGAAGAAGCCCAGGACCTGAACTTGATCAACTACATCTTCGAGGGCAACCCGGCGGATTGGTGGCAAGAAGTGCTGGATTACGCCCGGCAATTCTGCCCACCCAACAAAGCCAGCAAAGCCGTCGGCTTGATCAAGCGGAGCGTGCAGAGCGGTTCGGAAATGAGCTTCCAGGAAAGCCTTTCGCTCGAACGAGAATTACAGCAACAGCTTTTTCAGAGCGACGACGCCAAGCAGGGTATCGGCGCGTACCTGAACAAATCGGTTGCCAATTTCACCGGCAAGTAAAGCTAGTTTGTATAGATACAAGTTATTCTATTAGGTAGGAGTAGCAAGCATGGCACGGATTGCGACCTTTGACGATTGGGTTGATCTTTTCCAGGACTGGAAGCGTGAGATGGGAATTGACCATTCTTACGTCCATAATTATCAGTTCGAGGCCAAGTACGGCGAACTGGAACACCGCGAGATCGAGTTTGGGGCTTATAAGGGCCGTAACAAGTGGGAGCGGGTTTCGCAAATACCTGAGCAGCGGGTGCGCGACGCCCTCCTCAATTACATCATTTACCAGGGCGATACCGAGTTTGCCTCGGTCGAGCAGCAACGCAAACTCTACGAGACCGCTCCCAGCGAGTATGATGCCGCCAGCCTCGCCCGGATTATGACCGAGGAAATGCGCCACGGCTGGCAGATGAGCCACCTGCTTGTCACCTATTTTGGCGATAGCGGTAAGCACGAGGCCCAAAAGCTGTTGGAGCGGCGGGCTTTTAGCAAAAATCGGCTGCTGGGCAGCTTTAACACCGACATCGAGAACTGGATTGACCTTTTTACTTTTACCCAGTTCGTAGACCGCGACGGCAAATTCCAGCTTAAAATGCTCTCGCACAGTGCCTTTGCGCCCCTGGCGCGTTCGATGGGGCCAATGCTCCGCGAGGAGAGCTTTCACATGGGAACGGGCAACAATGGCCTCTTGCGGATTGTAAAAGGTGGCCTAATCCCGCTCTCAATTCTACAAAAATACATCAACAAATGGGTTCCGACCGCTTTCGACCTTTTTGGGACGGATCATTCTTCGAGTGCGCATTGGGGTTATGTTTGGGGCTTGAAGGGCCGCTTCAACGAAGGCCAGACCGACGAGGAAGCCAACCCCCAGGCCCTGAACGAGCATGCCCGCGCCCTGTACATTGCCGAATGCCAGAACTTGCTCAATCGGATCAACCTGTACGTGCCGGAAGGAGAGCCTGAACTCTTTTTGCCCGACCTCAAGTTCAACCGGGCCATCGGCGATTTCGCCCGCCAACCCTACGATCTACACGGTCAACTTATGCGAGCCGAAGAATACCCGGCTTACCTCGCGGCAAACCTGCCCGGCCCTGCCGACCTGACGCAGTTGGAAACCCTGTTCAAGAACCCGGATTGGCTCTCGGCCCGCGAACTCAAAGCGAGCGATAACTAAACCTACTATTTTCAGCTGTACATCTACCCAAATACTTTCTGTTAAAATAGCCCGGTCAATGCCGGGCTATTTTGTTGAGGATTAAAAGGCCCGCTTTTAGAAGGCGAGGATGAAAGGCAGATGGAAATACGCGATTTTGGTAAGACCGGGCTGAAAGTGCCGGTAATCGGGATGGGAACCTGGAAAACTTTTGATGTGCGCGACAAGACAGGCGAGGCTGACCGCCTGGAAATCGTGCGGGCGGCGTTCGAGGCCGGGGCAAATTTCTTCGACTCGTCGCCAATGTATGGCGAAGCCGAGCGAGTGCTAGGCGGAGCAGTCGAAAAACTCGGACTGCGCGACCGGGTGCTGATTGCCACAAAGGTCTGGACTGAATCCGACGAAGAAGCCGAACGGCAACTGGCTCAGGCGTTAGAGTGGTTTGGAGGCCGGGTTGATTTTTATCAGGTGCATAATCTGGTCGCCTGGCCGCGTCGCCTCAAGCGGTTGGAAGAACTGAAAGCGGCGGGTCAGGTACGGTCGGTCGGGATTACCCACTGGCGGCACGGGGCATTCGACGAAATGCGCCAGATTATCGAAACGGGCCGGGCGGAAGCGATCCAGATTCCCTACAACGCGCTTGACCGGGAAGTGGAGCGGATGATTTTACCTCTGGCCCAGGAGCGCGGGCTGGGCGTAGTGGTGATGCGGCCTCTAGGCGAAGGCGCCTTAGTCCGCCGCCAGCCCACCCAGGCCGAGCTTGCCCCATTTGCGGCCTATGGTGTGACAACCTGGCCGCAGGTACTTCTGAAATGGGTTGCCAGCGACCCTCGTATTAGCGTTATTATTCCGGCGACCTCACGGGCCGAGCGGATGACCCAGAATGCCCTGGCCGGTTCGCCTCCCTGGTTCGAGCCTGAAATGCGCGAAGAAGTGAGCCGCCTGGCCCATAAGTACGCTTGAGCCTGAAAGCTACCTGAATAACTAAAGCAAAGACTGGAAGCACAACAGTGTTTCCAGTCTTTGCTCTTTTAACTATTAGATTTCTGCTTTCCAACGCCAGATCAGCCCTTTTCCTCGAATATAGGATTATTGTGACTGGCCTATTTGTGCAAAAGTTACATTTTCTTATTATAAAATATGTTATTTCTGTATGTTGCATAATTTTGCACAAAATGTAGAATTATACACAATAACCCCGACTAAAAAGTACAAACGAAACGTCGGGTGTATTTTGGGAGTGTAGAAAAAAATATATATGGAATTAAGAGAAGATAAAGAATTGATATAAAAAA
>JBBRBE010000300.1:0-3699 GCA_038206175.1 Chloroflexia bacterium | reverse complement strand
CCTCAGCGACGAGTAAATAAAATGTAACTATTCAGCCCTGTCACACCCGTAGGGCGTGACAGGGCGTGACATCAGCGAGGCTGGGTGAACAGTTACAATAAAATAAGGCTAAAAACATGTCCATGTTTTTAGCCTTATTTTATTTTATTTACTCGTCGCTGAGGGCGTAGCGGATGATGCGGGGGGCCAGGTCGCGGGCCAGGCCGAGTTTGGAAAATTCGACGGTGTAATCTACCTCGATAGCAGCCAGGTCGTCGCCGTCCTCGATCAGGTCTACCGCCAGCACGCCGCCGCCGACGGCCAGGGCTGCGGCCAGGGCAATCTCTTTGATCTGGGGCGAGAGCGGGCAATCAATCACGGTCAGGTTGTCGTCGGCGGTGCTGGTGGCTTTGTTGGCAATCAGGTAGACCGCCCGCACGACTTCCTGGCCGACCACGAAAACCCGAATATCGCGGCCTGGCCGGTTCTGCAAATATTCCTGCAAGTAATAAATCGAGTGGTCGTACTGGCCTAGCCGCTCTTTATGCTCGATGACGGCTTTGGCAGCGTCGTAGTCGTTGAGGCGGGCGACTAAAGCTCCTTTGTCGCCGGTCAAAGGCTTGAGCATTACAGGGTAGCCGAGTTCTTCGATAGCCCGCAGAGCCGACTCGCTGCTAAAGGCAATCTCGGTGCGAGGCGTGGGTACTCCGGCTTCCTGAAAGGCCAGGGTCGTTTGCAGCTTGTCGCCGCACCGCCGGGCCACTTCGTAAGAATTAATCGTCCTGACCCCGGCCCGTTCCAGCAGCAAAAGCGAGTAGAGTGCGCCCCAATGGTCAATGCCGCGTTCCAGGACCACTTCGACTTCGCCCGGCGCGATTACCAGCCCTGCTTGCAGGTCGAAAGTCAGTTCTTCGGCCCGCAACAGCACTGGCTCGACCCCCTGCTCGCGGGCCGCTTCGATCAAAGCCTGCTCGTCCTCGCGCAACTGGCTATAAAGTATGCCGAGCTTTTTACCCATGTTTTTCTATGCTCCTCTTGCTTAGAGTGGCGGTTGAACCCGCCGCCCCGGTTCTGTTCTGGTCTATTCGGAAAGGGCGGGGCCGGGGCCGGGCCAGGCTAACCTCTCAAACCGGCTTGTGGTACGAGCGGATGATCAGGTCTACGTTTTCGAGCGAAATCGGTTCCAGCCCGGCGGCGTGCTTGACCTTTTCGGTGATCGCGGCGATCTCGGCTTCGGTCAGGCTGACCCCAATTTCGGTGGCGCGGGCGGCGACGGCGTGTTTGCCGGTGATACGGCTGGCAATATCCAGAGTGCGCTTGATGCCGAAATCTTCGGGCCGCAGCACTTCGTAAGCCTGGCTGTCCTGCAAAATCGCCTTCGTGTGGATGCCCGCTTTGTGGGTGAAAGCGTTCGGGGCCGTCACGGGCATATCGTGCGGGATCGGTACGCCGAGCATCTGGGCCACAAGTTTATCTATTTTGGGCAATTCTTTGAGGTTGTACTTTGCCAGCAGGCCCGGATCGAGCGAGTAAAGCCGCCCGACCAGGCCGCTCAGAGGGCAGATGCCGTTGCGTTCCCCGATGCCCAGCACGGTAGTGTTGATGCAGATGGCTCCCGCTTCCAGGGCGGCGTGGGCGTTAGCGATGGCCGAGCCAGTGTCGTTGTGGCCGTGATACTCCACTTTGAAGCGAAATCGGCGGGTAAACTCGCGCAGTCGGTCGTAGACCTCGAAGGGGGTCGCGCCGCCGACGGTATCGGGGAAATCAACCTGATCTACGCCCGCTTCGTCCAGGGCGGCACAGATATAGAGCAAATCTTTAAGGTCGGTGCGGAAAGCATCCTCGGCCCCGAAGCGCACGAATTTACCCTGGCTTCGGACGTATTCGACCATCGAGACGGCCAGTTTGGTGACTTCGGCAATGCTTTTGCCGTGGCTGGCCTTTTGCAAAAAGCTGCTTGTTCCCATGAACAGGTTGATGCCGTATGCCCCGGTCGCCAACGCCTGGTCAACGTCTTCTTTGTGGCAACGGCAATGCACCAGAACTTTGCTACGGCTGTTCTTCTGGGCCAGCAGGTCTACCAGGGCGGTGAGTTCCTGGCGGGCGTTCGGGTAGGATACGGGCGACCCAAGTTCGATGTATTCGACGCCGAAGCGGGCCAGAGCCTGAGCGATTTCGATTTTTTGCTGAAAAGTAAAATGAGCGCGGCTGAATTGTTCGCCCTCGCGCAAGGTAGTATCGAGGATTTCGACCTGCTGGATGTTGGTACGCCTTCCGGCAGGAGCCTCGGCCCGGTTCCCCGTTTCCGGGCCGTTAAATGTGCTGCTAATAACGCGGCCTCCCTCCTGAATGGGGGCTGGGTACTCGGCCTCAGCCTGCCCTTTTGGTTTGATCCCGGCTCAATTTGCTGATACTTTGGGTGGTGGGCGTCGTTGCCGCGTGAATCTGGGTCGGGTATGATTGAAGGATACAATAAACCGGGTTAAAAGGCAAAAAAGATGACACAAGCGATAAATACGGGCCGGATGGCGGGCCGGGTGTGCCTGGTGACGGGTGGGAGCAGCGGGATCGGCCTGGCGACAGCTATTGGGCTGGCGCGGCTAGGGGCAACCGTGGTGATAGTCGGGCGGGAGCAGGCCCGCACCGAGGCGGCGGTGCAGGAGGTGCGGCGAGTTAGCGGCAATTCGCAGGTGGATTTCTTGGTGGCCGATTTAGCTTCTCAGGCGGCAGTGCGAGATTTGGCTGCCGCGTTCCAGGCCCGCTACCCGGCTTTGCACGTGCTGGTCAACAACGCCGGAGCCGCTTACACCCGGCGGGTCGTGACGACGGATAAGGTGGAGCTAACTTTTGCCGTAAATTATCTGGCTCCTTTCCTGCTGACCGACCTGTTGCTGGACACGCTCAAGAGGAGTGCGCCGTCCCGGATCGTGAATGTGTCGTCCGAGGCGCAGCGCGGGAGCCGGATCAATTTTGCCGATAGCCAGGCAGTGGGAAGTTACGGTACGTTGCGGTCTTACGGGCAGGCCAAGTTAGCTCTGGTGGTTTTCACGTATGAACTGGCTCGGCGGCTCGAAGGCAGTGGTGTGACGGCGAATGTGTTGCATCCGGGCGTGGTGGCTTCGGGTTTTGGGACTAATAACGGCCCGGTTGTGCGCTTGCTGGCCCGGTTGGTCAAGCCGTTTTTGCTGACGACCGCGCAGGGAGCGGAGACCACGCTTTATGTCGCTTCTGCGCCGGAACTGGAAGGGGTAAGCGGCCAGTATTTTATCAAGAGTGCGCCCGCCCGCTCCAATGCGGCCTCTTACGACCGCGAAACCGCCCGGCGATTGTGGCAGCTTAGCCTGGATTTAGTGCGGCCTTAATCCTGTTTGTAAAATGCGGTAACAGTTCAGCCCGCTTCGCTTCTTCCTGGTCGGTCAGGCCGGGGCAGGTCGGGTCACGTCCGATTAAGGTCGGGTTAAGGTCGGTCTACCCCTGTCGCGCCCGGTCTACCCCTGTCGCGCCCGGTCTACCCCTGTCGCGCCCGGTCTACCCTGTCATTGTATTGTTCGACGGTTGCATCACCCCACCCTGTTCGAGGTTAAGTGTAGCCGTTTGTGAGTCCGTTCGACCACAACCCACTTTACAAACCACAGGCTACGGATAAGATCGAACAGCAGAGGTGATGCAACCGTCGAACAGTACACATGGTGTGACATAGCGTGAGAGGACAGAGCGAGG
>JBBRBE010000299.1:0-3726 GCA_038206175.1 Chloroflexia bacterium | reverse complement strand
ATTCAAAACTATTTCCAAAACCGTACCTTTCTAGTGACGAGCGGTACTAAGTTGCTTAAAAATACCTTTCAAGGTGTGTGCTAAGTTTTAGTTCAGCTCTTCACTTTGTCTAAACGCCAGGTTAAACGGCGTGCGCCGGTTTGTAATTATGAGCTGGTGTTCGGCTTCGCCAGAGGCGGGTAGCAGGGGTAATCTAGCTGGGTGATGATCCGACCTTCCTGAAATTGCAAAAAGCTGGCAATCTGGGCCGTGAGTTTAGTCCCGGCAGCGAATGGGCCAAGTGCGTCGATCACTGTTCCAGACCAATTTAGTTGGAGTACCACCCATTCACCCTGCGCCACGGCTTGCCCTACTTCATAATGTTGAGGACTAACCGCCTGGCTACCTCGCTCAAAATTTGTTAGCATCTGGTCATAGCCGTTGGTGCGACCTGTCGGAGCAAACAGGTTGGGCATTTCCTGCCAGTGGACTTGCTGCGACAAGAATACCGCTAATTCTTCAGCACTACCCTGCGGTTTATTGAAGAATTCAATGTAACGTAAAGCTATTTCAAGATTTGTGTTTTGCTCACTCATCATAAATCTCCTTATCTGCGATAGGGGTTTTTTGAACCAAACTTTGCCCGCAGTTTGCGCAGAACTTCCGGCGTGAGGCGTTCGAGCCGTTGGTCGCGGCGGTAGCCTAGCACTGCTTCCTGGTACTGACTCCAGACCTCTTGTACCTGGCTATCGTCCCTGTAGAGGTCGGAGTTGGCCTTGAACGCCTGCCACAGAGCTTCCGGGCGGGGATCGTGGCCGGTTTTTTCGGCGTCGTGCAAAGCGGACTGGGCCTCTTGTGCAGCAGCGAGGTGTAACTGACGCTGTTGCTCTTCCAGGTGCGATTCTGCCGGGCCGTACCGCCGTCGAACGTAAGCTTCAGTAATCTTTTCGACCGACGGAGCGGCGGCGGGTAACTGGCCCCGCAGGTAGCGGGCATATTCGTTAGGAGTCATACCGCTTCGCCCGCGTAATCCGGCCCGTCGCGCTGTACTACTCATGCGGTTGTACACGACCAGGGGCGAAGGGTCAGGGACAGCGAATAGCCGCTCCCGGTAAAGTCGCCTGGCGAAGTAAACCCCAAATCCAGCCAGAATTGCCAGTCCTGCCGCCAGAAGCCAGACCGGGAACTCGGTGGGAGGAGTCGTCACCGTCGCCACTGCGCCAACTGCTCCGGCGTCTTTCTCCGGGTCTTTAGGGTTTTTAGTCCGGCCAAACTGATCGGGCTTTTCCAGGGCGTTAGCCGGGTCGTTGGGGTCGAGGCCCGCATCGGTGGCCGGGGTTGCCACTGGCAAAGGCGGCACGGCAGAAGGGTCTACCGGGCGTTGGATACCCTCGCGGCCCGGCGTCGGCTCGAAATCTATCCAGCCGATACCGTTAAAATAAACCTGAGTCCAGGCGTGGGCCGCAGTACCGCGTACCAGCCAGCTATTCGTGCCGGATTCGTACTCTCCGCCGATAAAGCCGGTGACTACCCGCGTCGGAATGTCCAGCGTTCGCAGCATCAGAGCCAGCGAACTGGAGAAATGCACGCAATAGCCCGACTTGCTGTCGGTCAGGAAAAACTCTATTTCATCCCGACCTGCCGGAACTACCGGAGGGTCTAGCGTATAGTTCAGGCTGTTGAGGTAACTAACCAGGGCCATCGTTTTGTCGTAAGGCGTGGCCGCTCCTGCCGTCAATTCTTCAGCCTGCGCTTTGAGGATCGAAGCGATGTTCTCCGGCACGCTCAAGTAACGGCTTTTGACCCAATCGGGATACTCGGTCGGGGTAGATTTGCGCAAACTTTGTACATCGGCCCGGTAGCGGCGGGCAAAGCTAGTGTAAGATTCGCCTGGCCCAATCGGTTGCGGCAGGACGGCCCCGGTCAGGTCGTCATAGTTCGGCTCGAAGCCCTCATATTGCAGACTGCTGGGCAGGCCCGCCGTCAGGGTGTACGAAACTTTGTTGCCCTTGACTGCTTCTTGCAACTTCTTGATCTCGTCTATAACCTTTTTGCCGCTTTCGGTTGCCTCGAAGCGGTCGCGGGCGGTCTGGCCCCGCGCCAGAGGCGACTCGATTGTCACGGTATAAAGCCCGCTATTATTGAGGTAAACCGAAGTTTCCAGGGTGGGGGGTGCCGCACCCGGTGGAGTACGCCCGTTTGTGACGGCCAGACCTTTAAGCTTGCCGATATAGGGCGTGCCACCCGGTTTAAGGTTCAAAGCCCGCAACTCGTCCATAGTCGGCAACTCGAAAACCCAGTTACCCTGGGTAAATTTAGGAGCGATACCGGGCCGCAAGTCCTGGGTTCTGCTACCTGTTATCCGTAATCTATCGCCGCCACTGTTAAAATATTGCAAACTCAGGTTGGGCGGAAAAGCCAGTTCTTGCTGCTGTGCGCCCTCTTTTAGATATTTGATCAGGTCGAGGACGGCAGGCGGCACGACTTTGCCGGTGGTCTTGTCCACCAGCACCGACCGTTTGCCGTCTGCGCCATCCGAAATGTCTTGCAGCACGAAGTTATCGAGGCTGGTGTTAAGGGTTACTTTTTCGTAATGGAAGGCGACCAGGGCTTGCCGGTCGAGGCTCACCAGATCGCCCAGGGTCATCACTGGATTGAAGCCCGGCACGAGCGAGGTAAGGGTGATCTTGCCGTTGCCGCCGCCCTTGTTGGGCGGAGTGGGCAAGGATTGTCCCGCCGCCAGCGATAACCGCCGGAAAAGAGATTCGTCTACCTTTTTGCCGTCGGCAGTCTGGTAAGTGTTAATCCAGCCTTTGCCGTCGTATTCGTCCATCGTCTTGGCTTGCATATAGATCGGCGGCAAGCTTCCCTCGGTTGTCACCCGGTAGACTGGTTGATTGGATAGGCGCAGCGGCCCGCCGATAGTAAAGGAATCGTCCAGGCTATTGTAGTTGGATTTCGAGCGATCCATGAGTTTATCTGGCCCGGAACCGCCCGACCCAACATTATCCCAAAAGCCTTTGATGCCGTTGAAGGGCTGGCTGACCCCGTTGATCACCTGACCCAGGCTATCAATCTGAGAAGAGCTAGGCGTCGCAAAAGCTATCGCCACCACCACCAGCACCAGGCCGCCCCCAACTGCCATCGCGCCGCGCCACAGTCCTGGCTGGAAATACAGCCGCAAAGTGCGCCAGCGTTGCTCGTCCAGGTACGCGCTGAAGCGCACTACCAGCAGCAGCGAAACTATCAGGAAGAAGGTAAAGCTAAACAGAGCGTTGGGCGGATTTTGGGCCAGATTTACGAACAGCACGCTACCCAGCATCAGCAAAGTCCACCAGACCTTATGACCGCGAAAGAGCGTCCACGAAACGCCATAGCCCATAAGCCAGATGCCGAAGCACAACAGCACGAGATAGACCAAATTATCGTCGCGGGCGTTACCACTGATAGCATTTTCGCTCCAGCGCACCACTCGCAGGACGGTACTACCAAGCCGTCGGCTCCAATCGGCCTCGGCAGGTTCGCCCGAATAACGTGAGGTTAGCAGTCCGACAAAGACCATACCCACGCTGATTACAAAAGAATGAGCCAGCAATGCCGGGACAAAGCGCACCTTCGACAGGCCAAAGCCAATCAAAAATCCGACAATTGCGGTTTGTGTAACCAGTTGCGCCCCATTGACCCATTTGGCTCCTTCGATAGACCAAACCACCGTCATAAAGGCCAGGAACAGAGCTAGAAAGCTAA
>JBBRBE010000298.1:0-3778 GCA_038206175.1 Chloroflexia bacterium | reverse complement strand
ACCGGCAGCGGAGCTTTTATCGAAAGCGATGACAAAATTGTCTATCCCAACGGCCAGACTAACGCCGCGCTGGGGGTGAGCCTTTTCCCGACGCCAGTTGGCCCGGCCACCGGCACGCTGGGATACCTTAACGCCCTGTATCTGTTGCCCGGCCATTACGAGCTGCAATTGCGGACGCAAATCGGCGGCACGACTCGCCTTCTGGCTTTTGACCTGGAACGCGATTACGTCGAAATCAAGGAAGTCGCTAATCTGGCCGTGCCGGATAGCGGCGACGAAAACAGCCAGCTTGCCGAAGCCGCAGGCGGTGCCGTGATTATCGAAGGAAGTGCCGATACGGGCGGTTGCGCCGATAATTATGTCAGAAGCTACAAGCTCGAATATGCCGAGGGCCACCTGAGCCGGGCGGCTATCATAGCCCTTCCTTCGGCGGGCCGCACCCTGATTGACGAGGTGGATTATACGGCCAATCCGCTTTTCACCAGCATGACCCGGCCTCGCAACGGCGAACTAACGCTCGAACTCTTCCCGGATACGATCACGATTCTTGGGGTTACTTTCCCTTACGGCAATTCGCGCTCGAAACCCTGGCCGACCGGTATGGCAGGCCTCAATGGTCGCTACACGACCCTCTTAACGGTCAAATATAGCGATGGCTCGACCGCCCACGAAACGCAGCAGGTTTGGATTGACAACCGGGCGTGCCTGGCCTGGATCAGCAAGATCGAGCAGCAACAGGGTGCAACCTGGGTGGAAGTTAGCGGTTGCAACCCGATTTCGATCAAGGCCGGGGGCTTGCTGCGCTTCAAAGGGGCCGCGCTCGACCCATTAATTTTGCCCGCACTACCGGCGACCCATCCGAACAACAACTTCGGTTCTTACAGCATGGTTTACTACGAGGATGGCCTGGGCGTAGCTTCAAGTGCCGACCTGACTTTGAGCGGGGCCGGGCCGGTCGGTGCTGTAAACCTCGACCCGAATGGCGACGTAAAGTTTAATGTAAGCGGTGTGCCGCCGATTTCACGCCCCGATATTACGGTCGAAGGCGACCTGGCGACCTGGGATATCACCAAACATCACCCCTGCGCTTATACCTTCGTTCTGAGCGTCAGTGATACCTCGCGGGTGGACTCCAGTCCTTACTCACACAGTGCCACTTTCTACTACGCGCTGACCCTGGCCGAATAAAGCCCCGGCAAGTAAAGGGTCAGGTTTGAGAAGGTTCTCAAACCTGACCCTTTACTTATTTAAAACCCGTACATTTCTCGCGTCGGTTCGCGCATCATCAGGTCGCGGATAGCGGCCATGGGCGGTTTGTTCTCGAAGAGGACAAGGTACATCTGCTCGGTAATCGGCATTTCCAGGTTGTAGCGGGCCGCCAACCGGCGGGCGGCGGCGGTAGTGTAAACGCCCTCGGCTACCTGGCTCATTCCGGCTCGAATATCCTCCAGAGTACGGCCTTTGGCAAGCTCCTGGCCGACAAAACGGTTGCGGCTGTAGGGACTGGCGCAAGTTGCGACGAGGTCGCCCAGCCCGGCCAGACCCAGGAAGGTCAGCGGGTCGGCCCCGGCAGCGACGGCCAGCCGCCCGATTTCCGCCATTCCACGGGTCATGAAAGCTCCTTTGGCGTTATCGCCTGCTTCCAGCCCGTCCGAGATACCCGCGCCGAGGGCAATAATATTTTTAAGTGCGCCGCACAACTCGACCCCGATTACATCGTGGTTGGTGTAGACCCGGAAAGTGCTAGAAGTAAAGAGGTTTTGGGCCAGGTTCGCGGTTTCTTCGTTCCGACCCGCTATTACGGTCGCTCCGGGACGTCCGTCGGCCACTTCTTTGGCAATGTTAGGGCCGGAGAGGGCGCAAATAAGCCCGGCTTCGGCGGCGGCAGGCAATTCTTGCTCGATTACTTCGGTCATTCGCAACAGGGTATCCATTTCCAACCCTTTAGCGGCACTCAGGGCAATCGGTTTAGCCTTTAACGCCTGGTAAAAGGGCTGTACCGCTTGCAAGCTCTGGCGCATCTTGCTCGAAGGGGCGGCGAAGATGATTAGCTGGCATCCTTCGGCCAGAGTTTCTTCGAGCGATTCGCTTATGCTCAGGTTGGGTGGGAAAGGGTGGCCGGGCAGGAAGCGACGATTTTCGCCGTCTGTTCGTAGCAAGGCGGCTTCCTCGTGGGTGCGTGTCCACATTCGCACCGCCACCCCTTTGCGGGCAATCAACAGTGCCAGGGTCGTCCCCCAGCTTCCTGTCCCGATTACAGTTACGTGCATCTGGTTATTAATTGCCATTTGCTCCCCTCTCTTGCGCTATTGCTATAGAAAGAGATTGTATCACAACGAGTTTTAAAAACTGCTCAAAAAGACGGGAACTTTTTTGAAACCTATGTCGTCACTATAGCAGCGAGGAGAGATTGTTAGGAGAGGGCGCAGCCTTTAAGAGGTGCGGCCCTTTCTTCTTTTATACAACTTTCCGTTTTAGGCTATTTCTGGTTGGCTCAGGTCTTTCGCCCCTCCGCTAACGAACTGCTCGGACACACTCGAACAAATTACGACCAATATTATTTGCATTTGTGGCTTTAATTTGCTGCCCCTCAAAGTTAGTAACTTTCAGAAACCGCAGAGTTGTGCCACCTGTTAGCACTAAACCATCGCTGCTCCGGGCGTTACCGTTGATTGTTACCGGATTGGCGCAAGAATTGCCTTCTATCGTTACACCCGGCCCTACGATCAGAGGGAAAAGCGAGCCGGTTTCATTCACTAAAATAACTTTCACGTTTGGCCCGAAAGTAATAGTTTTAAGCGTAGGAGGCCGAGCCGGGTTTTTAGCTTGAGCTAAGGCATAAGAAAAGCTGCCGAAGGTGTCTGCGGCGGTATTGTCGCTCGATAGAGTGACGACCAGGGCCGATATTACGCTAAGGCTAACTGTAGCGGGAGCCGAAGTAAAGCTGCCACTAGCGACCCGGTAGGTGAAGGCGTCCGGGCCAGTGTAATAGGCGACCGGGCTGTAAGAAAATGATCCGTCAGGGTTCAGGCTGAGGCTACCGTGCGTTGGGCTAGTGACGAGTTGGGCGGTCAAAGGGTCGCCAGAAGTGTTGTTGGTGTCATTCGCCAGAACGCCAGGGGCCGCAATAATTAAGTTCTGACCTTCCTGGCTCGAATAACTATCGGGCGTGGCAATAAGTTCTGTGGTAACAAAACGCTGGGCATACACACCGTTACCACTACCATCCTGCCCGGTACTTGTCCAGGCTACCACAAGTTTACCTGCGGTAGCGAGAGCCAGAGAAGGATCACCTTGAAAGCCGTTCGTATAGTTATTAGCCTTGAATTGCGGGCCAAAAGAAGTGCCATCTGCGGCGAAATTTCGGGCGTAAATACCATAGTCGCTGCTGTCTTCGCCATAACTTTGCCAGGCTACACTAAAATTCCCTGCGCTGTCCATCGCAATGGCCCCGTTATCTTGTGACCCAGCAGTGGTAAGATTAACTTGAAATTCGGTTCCTTACGGCGTTCCGGCAGCGTTGTAGCGTTGCGCATAGATCGCCTCATTGCTATTTTGTTTCTTACTAGCCCAGGTGACGACAAAATCGCCTGCGCTATCCATTGCGACTGCTTCTGGTCGGCTAAAATTAGTAGTCTG
This sequence comes from Chloroflexia bacterium, assembly GCA_038206175.1. Taxonomy (GTDB): domain Bacteria; phylum Chloroflexota; class Chloroflexia; order Chloroheliales; family Chloroheliaceae; genus 54-19. Next base: position 139 of record JBBRBE010000298.1, on the reverse strand, counting down.
ATCGGCGTCAGTAGTTGTATTAACCTGAAACTCGTTGCCGGACGGAGCGGAAAGGGCTAGCGAAGATTGGGACAAAGCCAACCCAGGTAGGCTGATATTGGCTATTAGAAAGCTCAGAACAAGCAGGCTTAAAGCATAC
>JBBRBE010000297.1:0-3814 GCA_038206175.1 Chloroflexia bacterium | reverse complement strand
GCAACCGCTCTAATCCCGTCTGAGGGATTGAAACGGTAGCGCGATTGATCGGGAAGTGTGGCCCGATCCGCGTTGCAACCGCTCTAATCCCGTCTGAGGGATTGAAACGCTAATGTCTTCATTGCCTCGACCGGCTTCGCGGGCTAGTTGCAACCGCTCTAATCCCGTCTGAGGGATTGAAACTCGTTGAACACGGGACTCGACTCATACTGAGTCAACTTGCCGAAAAAGTGCAAGATTATCTGGCGGGGGGGGGTGTGCGGCTGGCCTGGCTTATCCTGCCGAGCAAGCAGCAAGTCGGTATCTTCCGACCAGGGCAGACCGAACCAGAGATTGTGACGCCCAAAGCGGGCGGCGGGCTGGATGGCGAGGCCGTGATACCCGGCTTTTGGGTAAAGCTGGCCGACTTTCTCTAGCGGTCTTGTAAAATATTCAGGCAATTAGCGAGTAAGTAAGAAAGAGCAGTAAGAATACTATTATGGCAGACCCCAAAGATATTAACCTGGGCGAAGTTAGCCCGCCACCGCCGCCGAAAAAGAGTAGAGCTAGACGACGCACCCCGCAAGACGAGGCCGCTGCTGCTGCGGCTGCCGCTTACGACCGCCTCAATTGGGGCGACGGGGAATTGGAGATCGTCAAGCGTGTGCGGGATACCACCAAACACGTGCCGCCGCCCGAAACCGAGTAAATCTTTACCCTCGCTCTGACCACCTGCGCGGAACAGGGCGAGAAGGAGAGCGCGGGTCAGGTCAGGCCCGGACGATAGCGGCCAGCCGTGCAGTCAGGTGAGGCAGGGCCGTGGCGTCCAGCAGCCAGATGTTATCCTGGGCGGCTCGTTTGCGGAACTCGGTAGCGGGTTGGGTATCCATATTTACAATTAGAATTTTGCGGGCAAAGCTGCCCAGCCGCCTCCCCCGGTCGTTCAAATCATATAACCAGGCACTTTCCGGCTTGATACCCGTCTTGCAAGAAGCTATCGCCAGATGATGCTTCCAGGTAAAAGCCAGGTCTAGCTCGTTTTCGGTTTCCCGGCGGATGGACAGGCCGCCCCGCACATCGCAAAGCGGTTCCCCGACCGCTACCGCACAGTCGAAGGCGTAACGTTCCAGCCAGCCACCGCCCGGAAAAAAGTCCGGCTCGGCCAACTGTTCCAATTGCCAGGGCGCGTTCGCGTCTGCCTCGTCCGGCTTCAACCGCCACAGCAAGCCCTCCAAATCCAGAGCCAGTTGGCGCGTTTCCTCGTCCGCCTGGGCCAGAAGAGGCCGCCGAGGAGCCGTATTTAACAGCTTTGCCAGGCGGCTAACCGTGGCCGGGTTCGCCAGGGCCAGATGCCGGGCGGCCTGGCGCACAGGCTCGGAAGCCCTCGACCGGTCGTGGAGAGAGTCATAGCCGTGCGCGGCCAGATAATCGGCTACATTAAGCTGAACCTGTAGAGGCTGAACTCGCTGGGTGGGCAAAAGCTCCAGCAGCCGATCCTGGCCGCTATCGAGATAGAGCAAGCGTCCGCCGGTTTCGAGGGCCAACTGATAAGCCGCCAGAGCCATAATTTTTGTGCCGCCGGTCATATTAAAGACCGGGCTAAAATCCGGCTCGGAAGCGGCCAGTTCGTCTAGCGTGCGGCGACAAACTGCCAGGGTCAATTCCAGGTCGTAACCATCGGCTTCGCAGTTGATCACCGCACTTTCGGCCAGGCCGTAGCGGGTTAGAAAGAAACGCAAATAGTCCACCGCCTGCCGGATAGCCGGGGCCGGGGTAGAAACAAGGACGACCCGCCGGTAGGTTTCACCGGCCTGCAAAAAAGGAATTAGATTGGGCAAAGTCTGGTCGCCCACCAGCATAAACATTGTTTTCATCTATATAAATATCTATTGCTTTAAATATATTAATGCCTTATAATAAATCTACCATTCTGGTAGTATCGCTAAATCACACTATAAACACACTTAAGTTGGACTACACATATGTCAAATCTAAACCAAACTTCCCTCACTTATTCGTTACCCCTTAAACTGGCTTTTTTAGACCGACGCTGGGCGGCTTTCTGGGATGTACTTTATTATTGCGCCAGTGACGCGCCTCGCCTCGACCTGACTTCCGGTTATCCCAGCCCCTTACCTCCCGGCCCGGTAGTGGATTTAAAACTGAGTAGCCGCCGCTTTTGCCAGTTGCTGTGGGGTTTGCCCGCCGAAGCACCCCTGCCAGTCGAAAACTGGGAAAGTGGCCGCAAAGCCTACCGCGAACTGACCCGCCTGGCCCATCAATACGGATTGCTGCACCACGTATCGGAAGACGAAGATGACGAGTTGTTGAGTTATGGTGTGCAAGCCACTAACCGCCTGTGGCTAATTCCACCGGGCGACGGCTCGATTGTTAAGCCGCGTGCGCTGGTCGAAAACGGCTGGTTGGCCCGGTGCGGCAACCGCTACGAACGGCACTTGCTCAACCTTTCCTACCACCAGCCTGGCCTGTTCAGCGAGGCCAGTCTCCCCGTGCTGGCCCGCAAGCTGCTCGACCTTTACCGCGAAGCCGCCACCAGCCTCCCTGAACCCCTTCACCCTCGCCCGACCGACGGCCCGGCCTTGCGTCGCCAGCTTGGGCAGGCCTACAGTGTCTTGCAGGTGCGTGGCTTGCTGACCGGCGGGTCAAACCTGCCTCAGCCACCAGCCCACACGGTGGAAGATTCGCAAGACCCTCGGATGATGGCCTACGCCCGCAAAGACCCGGCCCGCACCCAGCAACTCAAAAGTTTGCTGGCTACCGGCAACCTGGCTTCCCACGAACTCAAAGCGGCCTGGACAACCCTGGCAAAATTCCCGCAGCCAGATGATTTTAACCTTCTGCGGGACATTTTACAACGTCGCGCCACTATTCCTAACCTGTCCTGGCGGCAAGTAGAAGCTTCGGCCCAGGCTCGCCGCTCCAAACGCGGAACTCGCACCGACCTGCCGACGGATTACAAGCCCGCCGCCCGCCGCTATCTGAATAACCGGTTAGAAAACATTCCTTTCGGCTCTTCCAGATTAGTGCGGCTTCCGGTTCGCCCGTCCTTCGATCTGGCCCGGCAGCGTCCGGCGCGTACCCGCTTACAAATCTGGTCGCGGGTAGCTCAATGGTCTTTCGGAGCAGAAGGTATTTCTACCTCTAAAGAGCCGACCCCACCGGCCCAACTAAAACTAAGGCTGCTGGATAGTGCCGGTGTGTTACTCTACCAGAGCGACCCTTTTTGTATTTCACCCACAACCCCTACAACTACCTGGAAATATTCTCTCGATAAAGTTTTTAGCCAGCCCCAGCCTCTTCACGACTTCTCGTTACTTTACCTCGAATTAGAGCAGTTGTCACCCGCCCGGTGTGATTGGCTGACTCTTTCGCTTCGTCTAACCTACTTTAATTAGCTTATGCTTCTTTAAGATAGAGCTTATTCCATATCTAAAGCCATAGGCTACAACTTAAGGTTCTAGCCAAGAAGTCAAGCGTTTATCGGGCGGTTTTGGCGGCTTTTTAATTCGCTTGACAATGCCTAAATCGGTCTGCTGGGCCAAATATTGGATCACATCGTCGCTTTCAGCCCGTTTGTGAGCCTGAGTGTAGTGATATAGCCCTCGATACACCATTTCCACACTTAGTTCGGCATACGGCCGGTGCAGTTCCTGGGCAATACCGTCGGTCAAGTCTATAATGTCCCCAGGAAACTGGACGAAAAGTTAAAGTGGTAAAATAGCTGGGTCGCACAAAAGGAGCAAGCATAATGACGACCCCACGCAAACATTACAGCACCGACTTCAAATCCAAGGTTGCTTTGGAAGCAATTAAA
>JBBRBE010000296.1:0-3835 GCA_038206175.1 Chloroflexia bacterium | reverse complement strand
TCGGGGCTAAGTGTAGCCCCTCCCTGTAGTGTTCGACGGTTGCATCACCCGGCTGTTCGATCTTATGCCTAGCCTGTGGTTTGTAAAGTGGGCTGTGGTCGAACGGATTCACAAAGGGCTACACTTAACCTCGAACAGGGTGGGGTGATGCAACCGTCGAACACTACAGGTCTTCGTTGGGGTAGCCCGGTCCAGGCCCTACGGGTGTGGCCGGGCGGTCTTGAATATCGCCCGGTCTTTGCTAAATAAAATATCTCTGACCCGGTGGATTAGCCGCTCAAAGAGCTTTCTATACCTGGTGAATTATTTATCCAATTCTTGAGTAAATACTTCCAGGCTAAAGCTTTCAATGTCTCCCCTTTGACTAAAACCAGACATACAACTCTCTACATCGAAGACTCAGGTTGGCAAAATAAAAAAACCTCGGAAAAGGCAGGCTTTTTCCGAGGTTTCTCTGGATTACAATTCTAATTATCCAAGCTGGGTGTCTTGCTCCAAAACCGTCCCATCGGCCAGCAAAGCCGGGCCGCTTTGAGAGTTAGTCAGCCTGACCTTGCCACGCACGACTATATTCTGTCCAAAACGAATGTCCCCTTCCACCTTGAAAGTTTTGCAGGCGGTGAGCGAGGGTGCGCCACCGGGGAAGCGGCTTTGCAGATCGTGAATAAACTTGTAGAAGCGCGAGTCCAGACTGACGATGGGTAGGCCGTGGGCGTTAGCCGGATTAAGGATTACCCGGTTGTCGTCGGTCAAAATGTAGGCATCCGACCACAATACCAGTAAATCCGCACAAAGCTTGACCGGGGCGAAGCGAGTACGCGGCACCCGCAAGGCTCCGGCTCCCTCGAAAATTTCGATAGCCGCCCCCATTGCCGTTTCAAGCTGATAAACTTTGGGTGAAGCGGTATTGCGCGGGTCGAGCGTTTTGCTATTGCGGATAAGGGGTAGCTTGAGGACGTTGTTGTGTTCATGCAGAGCCTGCCGTAGTGAAGGCAGATGCAACCAGATATTATTGGTATTAAAATAGGTGTGGCGACTTATATCGCTGAATTGCACCATGGAATCGTCGGGGCATTGAGCTACCTCGCGCAAGATCAAGCGGCCATCGGCTTTACGGCGGGCCAGGTGGCCGCCTTTGCTATCTGCCGGGGTGCGGTCGGCCACTTCCATCAAGAAAGGTAGTTTCTGGCCCGCGAAGTAGCCCAGCACGGTCTCGTCCATTACCGCCCCTAGATTGTCGGCGTTGGAGACAAAAGCGTACTCGTAACCGGCTTCGAGCAGAGATTTGAGCATGCCGGAGGTTTGCAGGGAAGTGTAAATATCGCCATGACCGGGCGGACACCAGCTTAGCTCGGCGTTTTCGGCTCCCTCTACCGCCTTATAGCCTTCTTGCAAAATTTTTGGCACCTTGTTCTGGACAAAAGCCAACCCTAATCCTACATCCAGGTCGGGGTAGCCTTCGAGTGCCGCCAGCGTATCGGTTTGGGTGTTGTAGCTGTTCATGAAAACCAGTGGGACAGAGTGGCCGGTGCGCTGGCGCAGCGTCAGGATTTGCCGGGCAATAATATCTAAAAAGCTCAATCCCTGCTTAACTTCCAGAAGTGATTTAGCTTTGTCGAGGCCCATACTGGTGCCAAGTCCGCCGTTGAGTTTGATTACAACCGTGCGAGCCAGAGCTTCCTGCCCGATCTGGCGCACCCCTTCCAGCCGTTCGGCATCAGGCAGACCTCTCACCGGCTCGATTTCACTTTCCGGGATCAAGCCGGTGCTTCCGGCGACTAGCTGACCGTAGTAATATTTGAAAGTGTCAATCACAATCGTTTCGAGGCCCGCTTCCCGCATCTGGGCGGCAAACGGCTCGAATTGCCGGTCAAGCGATCCGGCCTCAACCCTGGCATCACTCACAAATTTCTCCTGATTAATTTGAGAATAGCTTTCAAACCAACTTTACCAACACTCCGGTAAAGTCACCAACATGAACGGAGAGCCAGATTTATTTACCGAAAATGTCTAGCGAAAAGGGTTGACTGGCACTGCCGGGCTTTGCAGGGTTACTACCAGCAAAACTATTTCGACCACTAGCAAAGCCGGAACGACCCACCATTCTGCCGCCAGATCGCGCACTCGGACGGCCAGGCTTTGCGCTCCGGCCCCGATAGTCTGCCGCACCTGCAAGGGCGACAGGAAGTAGCCCAACGCCAGCCCGGTTGCGAAACCTCCCAGGTGCGCAAAGACGCCTACTCCTGGTATCGAAATCGTAATAAAGGCATTCAGACCGGCATTGAACAGCAGATTTTGCAGGTTAGCCCGGCCCCAGGCTCCCATCGCCACCCGGTTGCGGTAGAAAAAGCCGATCAACGCACCCAGCAGCCCGAAAATAGCTCCGCTTGCTCCGGCAGCAATTACATTGCGGTCGCCCTGTGTCGCCAGCGTCAAAACGTTGCCGCCGATGCCGGTAACAAAGAAAATTGCCAGGAACCGCCCTCGGCCCATCAGTCGTTCTAATTGCGAGCCAAAAATCAGGAGAGCTATCGAATTAAACAAAACGTGCAGGAGACCAAAATGCAAGAAGATCGGCGTAATCAACCGCCACCACTCCCCGGCTTGCACTTTGTCTTTGATCGAAGCTCCCCATTGCATCACCGGGTCAATACTACCGCTAAACAGGCTGCCACCCTGCCCAAGCAAGGCTCCACCCAGGGCGGTCTGGGCCACAAAGAACAGGGCGATAATACCCAGCATTACATAAGTCCAGAACGGTTTGGTATCCAGGCGCATTCCCTGAATAACCCGCTGTTGCACCTCCGGGCGGTAAGCCGGTTGCGCGGTTGGACGTGGCCGACCAAAGGCTTCTTCCGCCGGGCCGGTTTGATACGAGTTAGAGGGCGCATACGGATTATTGCCATAAGGGTTAGCCGGGTTGCTCGGCGGATAAGGTTCAGTTACAGGCGGAGTTACTACCGCCCCGCCAGAGTATGGGTTGCTACCCCAGGGATTATCTTTGTCCGCCGCCGCAGCGGATGGATTGCCCCAGGGGTTATCTTTGTCCGCCGCCGCAGGAGGTGGGCTAGTTGGGTTAACCAGATAGGGATTGTAATTAGCGTTAGCCGGGCGAGGCGCATTTTGAGCCTCGGTAGCCTTAGTTTCGGCTTCCGCATCGGCGGCGGGTTGAGGTTTATAGGGCTTTAGATACGGGTTAGAGAACGGGCTTTCTCCCTGAGTGGGGTCGTTTCCCGGCCTCGAATTATTTGATTGTTCCACGAGTTAAAAGCTTTCTAAATAAAATAAGTCCTGATTAAATCTACAAAGAGCCTTGAGCTGCTAGAAAGGCTCCGTTAAATAAATCTACGTTCGAGGGCGTCATTCGTTACGGCCTCAAATGAGAACCAGGTTAGCCCTGAGTTGTCACCGATTTTGGCGCGGCCACCTGTGCGTTTAGCGGAATAATGACTTCCAGCCGTAAGCCGCCTTCGGGAGCCTGGCTCAACGTTAAAGTGCCGCTCAGCCATTCGGCCCGCTCGACCATCCCGGTCAGTCCGAAACGCAACCGTCCGTCCTGGCCTCGCAGGGGCGGAACAGTGTAAGAAGCCTGTTCAGCTTTTCTCGATTCGGCCTGAAAATGTTGCAATACCTGCGCCGGTAAGCCTCGTCCGTTATCACGTATTTCCAGGCGCAACGGCGGGGTGATTTCTAATTCGACCCAAACTCGGCTGGCCTGGCTATGTTGCTGGATATTCTCAAGGGCTTCTTCCACAATTGCCATCAACTCGTAAACCTGGCCCGGTTCAAGGTTCGCGTCGGAACCGTGGGTGGTGAGGCGGGCCTGGCAATTATA
>JBBRBE010000295.1:0-3858 GCA_038206175.1 Chloroflexia bacterium | reverse complement strand
TTTGCCCACACCTGGGAAATCGAGGTGATACTCGAAATGAGCCTGGCGGAGGCTCAGCGGAAAATTCCCAAAGACTATGGAACTGTGCAAACTCGTCCTGATGGCGTGTTGTATAGCTGCCGAGTGGATGACCTGATGGATACGGCCCTCTTTCTGGTCAACCTGCGCTGTAACTTTGTAGTTGCCAGACCGCCCGAATTGCAAACCGCTTTAGGCCAATTAGCAAACCAGATCAGTGAGTTAGCCACCAGAAGGTTGGTTACAGCTCAGGATTGAGGTGCGTTCATCCGCCGTTCCGGGCGGATACGCTCTTGTGGGTCTGGCTTAAAGTAAATTATCCTGTAACTGTTCACCCAGCCTCGCTGCTGTCAGGCCCAGACAGCAACACAAAGGGTTCCTACTAACCATTTTCAAAATTCGACCAAAACACCCGTAACAAAACCGTGCAGGCGGTGTTTAAGCTGCCATCAGACCTTTTCAAAGGTTGCATAGCCTGAAAACCGTGAAAACCTAACCCGGTAGCCCTTCTAAAATAAAAACTATAGACTAGCAGGAGTATTCAAAGATTATGACGCAGGTTGTCGAAGCAATATCCCCCCGGTTCTACCCAACCGCGCCGACCGGCCCCGCTCTTCGCCCAATGTCCGGTCTGGCTTATCACCGGGTCGTGCTGGTCAGCGCACATCCGCTTTTTCTGGTCGGTTTGCGGGGCGAACTGGCCCACGAAAGCGATTTTAAGGTGGTGGGCGAAGTCAGCACTGCTCAGGCTGTCCTCGAACTGGCCGCTACTAGCCAGCTTAGCCTGATTGTTCTCGACCAGACCCGGCCTGGCGCGGCCCTCCCTCTGGTGCGGGCTTTGCAGAGCAAACTCGGTGGGCGAGTGCCTTTAGTCGTACTTGGCTCTTGCGAGACGGAGGCCCAGATTCGGCTGTTGCACGACCTGGGTGTGGCTGCGTTCGCCTCCAAAGCCCTGGACGGCCCGGCCCTGTGTGGTGTCCTCCGCAAAGCTTTACAAGACCGTCGCCCGCTACCCGGTGTGCGGATGTTAGGGCAGCCTCTTCCAGCTTGGCCGGGCCGCACGGTTTACGCCGAAAAAACCTCTGCTTCGGCGCAACCTCGCTTTCAATCGGCCAAAACACCGCTTAGCCCGCGTGAGATGGAGATTTTGACTGCTATCGCGGGCGGACTTTCCAATAAAGAAGTAGCTCAGGCTCTGTGCATCAGTACGCACACCCTCAAAAATCATCTGAACAATATCTTCAAAAAACTAGAAGTAGAAGACCGTACCCAGGCTCTAATGTTGGGCGTGCGGAATGGCTGGATACAATTATAGGAACTCAGAAGCAGCCTTCGTAAAAATTTTGCGAGTACAAGACAGGGATCAGGGCCGAGGTTGGTTGATCATAAGCATTACGGATAGAGAGATAGCTTAAAAATAAAGTGTTTGGGGATCAATAACCCCGGCATTGTGCTTTTAAACCAAGTCTTTCTAATTCAGTTAAGGAACATAATGTCAAAAGTAGTAGTCCTGGATGATAACGAAGTCATGCTGGCAGTGCTGGGTGAAATTGCGGCCTTTTTAGGCCACGAGGTAAGCACCTTCGAGCGAGTTGAGCCTTTTCTGCAAAACATCAAAGAGGAAACTCCGGCTTATGTGATTGTGGATGCTATACTGTACAACCACGGCGACGGCCTGGAGGTGATTGAACAGGTGCGAAACATGCCGGGTATGGCCGCTTCCCACTATATCCTGGTAACGGCCAGTGTTTTGATCCTGGAGCAACGCTCTCAAATCTTGCAGCGTCAGATTTCGCTTCTAAGTAAACCCTGTAGCTTTGAAGACCTGGAAATTTTACTTAACTAATCAGGCTTGGAAACAAGAAATAAGTGATTTAAAAGGATCGCAAACGGTCTTTTGCTGGTACAATAACCTCAGCAAGCTTTTAAGGAAAATTGTAGCCTGGCCCGACCTGTATAAGGTCGGGGTGATTTAACCAGTTTCCAGCAGAGGTACAGCTTGAAGGGGCCAAAAGACCAGCAACTACCAACCAAACTTGATAATGAAGCGCACCCAACCCGACCCGACCAAATCGAGCGAACGATAGCGGCGGCGGTCGGCGGAGATGTAGATGCTTTCGGCCTTTTGTATAGCTCTTATGCCGACGATATCTACCGCTATTTCTTCTATCGGGTGCATCTCGATACCGAAGCCCAGGATTTAACGGCGCAGGTTTTTCTCAATGCCTGGAAAGCGATTGGGCGGTACCGACAGGAAAACGTCCCGTTTTTGGTCTGGCTGTATGCGATTGCTCGCAATTTGCTACTAAATCATCAGCGTAGCAACCGGCGGCAAGCGACCCTGGCAACCCTGGGCGAAGGGGTGGCCGAACAGGTGGCCGACCATAGCGAAGGAGCTAACCCTGTCCAGGCTATGCTACGGCGGGCTGAGAATGAAGAACTGGTGAGGGCTTTCGAGCAATTGAACGAGGAACAACAGCAAGTGATTTACTACCGTTTTGTCGAGGGCTGGAACCATCAGGAGGTTGCCAGGGTTATGCGAAAATCGGAAGGCGCGATTCGCGCTTTACAATTCCGCGCTCTGGAGAATTTGCGGCGGCTGTTGGGGAACCGCTCCGAGGAGGTTAATTTTGGTGACAACCACCGCTGATCTGGTCGAAGAAGCCCTCAACATGCTAAACCGAGGCGAAATTACCTCCGAGGAAGCCGCCCGGCGTTACGGCGAAGAATGGCCGAGAATGCGTGTAGCTATCGAACTGGCTGGACAAATTCACCGGGCGGCCCATCCATTGCCCGTATCGGCGCGGCCTTTCGTGCCATTGGATAAAACTGCCGGGTGGCAGGCGTTACGGGCGCAACTGCCCGTAACCGCCCCTCGGCCTCAACCGACCCCGGCCTCAACCGTGCGCCCGACTTTTGGTTGGGTCGAATGGCTGGCCCACTTCTTCGCCACAGGTCGGGGCAAAGTGGCGGGCGTTGGCACGATGGCTATGGCTCTGGTCTTTTTACTCAGTATCGGCGTAAGCCAATCTATACCGGGCGACTGGTTATACCGGGCCAAGCTAGGCTGGGAACACCTGAGCGAAGTTACCAGTCTTTCGTCTGACGACCGGGCGCAAGCAGCCCTCAATTATACCGACCAACGCCTGGCCGAACTGGAAAAGTTGGCTTTCGTAGGCCGCCCGGAGCAAATTCAGGAGGCTCAGGGCCAATACCTGCGCGGCCTGGAAGCCAGCCTGAGTTACGCGGACGACCCTAAATTTACTAACTACGGCCTGATCTACGACCGCCTGAACGATCAGCGCGGACGGGTAGCTTACCTTGTAGAGTCCGATTACGGGCTTGGCCCGCAGTCTAAAATTCGCTACATCCGCGACCGCCTGAACTATAGCGTCTATATCCTGGCTCCCAAAATCTCAGGCAACCCGGCCCCACCACCCACCCCGCCCGGCACACCCGGCCCGTCACCGTCTTCTGGCGGCTAGTCCGGTCTGAACGAAAAAATAATAAAAAGACCTTGCAGCGTGCAAGGTCTTTTTTGTTACCGGGTAAATCTTATTCTTCGGCCTTGCCGTAAACTTTTAGGACTGTTTCCGGCGGTGGGCCTCCGGCCAGCTTGATATAGCGTTCTACACTCATTCGGTTGCGGGGGTCGGGGGCGAGGCCGAGGATTTTAAGCAGGTCGCCCGTGTTGGCTCCGTTGCGGGCTTCCTCGACTGCAAAAGTATCGCGCAAAGATTGCGGCGTGACCTTCTTGTTGATCTCGGCGTCGCGGGCCACCCGCTCCACAAGTTTATTATCCGACTGCGGCAGCATCTCGAAAAGCTTGCGGGCCGGTTG
>JBBRBE010000294.1:0-4060 GCA_038206175.1 Chloroflexia bacterium | reverse complement strand
ACAACCATACTTGGCGGGCGGTCTTCATCACCGCCCGGTCTTGGCCTCCACAACCTATACTTGGCGGGCGGTCTTCATCACCGCCCGGTCTTGGCCTCCACAACCTATACTTGGCGGGCGGTCTTCATCACCGCCCGGTCTTCGCCTCCACAACCTATACTTGGCGGGCGGTCTCCACCCGCACCCGGCCTTCAATTCTATAACCCATTGGTGGCCGGGCGGCCTTTAGCTTCTTCAACCAGATAACCAGATAACCAGATAACCAGATAAAAGCAAGCTTTCCGGCTTTAGCTATTAGCCCGCGCCAGTTGCCAGCCGAGCAGCCCTAGCAGCACTTCGTAGGGCGTGTACTGCAATTCGGGGTGGAACTCGAACCGCGCCCGCTCGAAGTATTGCACTGTGTAGGTTTTGCCGTCGGTCGGGTTGCGCTCGGCGAATTCCTCGGTGATCGGGTAGCCGAACTGAGCCAGCCCGCCGTTACGTTCCCAGTAGCCCCGGAAGCCGAAAGAGAGCGAATGGCCCGTTTCGGGAAAGTACAGCCGGTCGCGGTTGTTCGGGAAGGCCGCGATGCGCTGGAAGGGCGGTTCACCCTCGCGCCCGCTCGTCAGGAGGCGACCCAACTGGCCCAGCAACACTTCGTACTTCGTTCCGGCCAGTTCGGGATGATACTCGAAGCGGCTGCGCTCGAAATACTGCACCGTGTAGATTTTGTCATCGGTCAGGTTACGCTCGGCGAATTCTTCCGAAATGGGGAAGCCATTGATAGCGAGACCGCCGTGAGCTTGCCAGTAAGCCCGGAAGCCCGCCCCCAGATTATGCCCGGTCTCGGCGAAGAAAGTCGCGCCCGGTAGCGGGTTCGCCCGGTTGAAGGCCGTCGGCGTGTTCGGCACGGCCAGGCTGTACCGCACTCCCGGCGCGGCTACGAACTCGAATTGATCGTCTACGACCTGCTGCTGCACCACCACGCCATCGGCCAGCAACTTGACCGGCTTCTCGCGGGGCCGCTGCGGATAAACCGCGCTTGGCCTGACCCGCACTGTCCCGCTCTGGGCCGCCACAAAATTAATCTCGGTTACGCCTCCGGCCCCCCACCAGGTGACAAAAGGGGCGGGTGAGGGCTGGCTAAAGGTTAACACGTTGCTGACGGCCTCGGACTGAGCGTTACCGCCGAAAAAGGTCGGGCCGCTAAAGCGGTACTGCACATCCGCACCCGCCGCCGAAAGCTGGAAATTATTCGTTCCGGCTCCGTAAAGTTGCGCCCGCGCCAGGGCCGCCACGCCGCGCAGGGCGTGATAGGCTGGTTTTGGCCCGCTTGTGTCGTCCAGCAAGCCGTAGTTGTTTTGCACCTTGTTGAAACCGGACGGGAAGTTCGTCAACATCCACTTAAAACCGCCCGCGTAGCCTTTGCTGTACAGGTAGAGCCAGAGGGCCGTTTCGTGGTTGGCCGTTAGCGGCGGGTCAACTGCCGTCCCGTTGTCGCGGGCGTTCGAGTAGCCGAATTCTTCCAGCACGACAGGCCGGGCCGGAAAGGAAGCCCGCAGGTTTTCCAGCAACCCGATAGTTACGTTCAAGCCGCCGATGCCTTCGCCGGTGAAGCGGTGCAGAGAGACAAAGCTCAGGCCGTTATTGGCTCCCATTTTGGCAAGCACGCTATTGCTCCAGCCAATCGTCGTCAGTGCGCCCGGTTGGGCCGCTCGGATCGCGCCTTGCCGCACCTCGATGTACTTGCCGACCGTGCCGCTCAGGGCATCCAGGTAGGCCCGCCAGGTGTTGCTATCGGGCGAATTAATATAATCGAGGGTAGTCTGGCCGGGATGGGTGGCGACCCAGGCACTCCCTCCGGCCAGAAATTCCACCCACAGGCGGTAGGCGTTGGCGTAGAGGTAGGCCCGGCGGTCGTCGAAGCGGGCCGGAATGATGTTTTTGCCCGCCTGAGTCAGCCGCCAGGCTTTCACCTCGTCGTTCGTCATGCGCTGGCCGTAGGTCTGGATAAAACCGTCCTGCTGTAAGGGCGGGGTCTGGGCGGCGGGATAATCTGCCGTCGCCAGGTCGCCAAATTGCGGCTCGTTTTTGAGGTCGTAGCCCAGGAAGGTCGGGTTGGCGGCGTAGTGCGCGGCTACTTTGCGGTCGAAATCCGCTTCACGGGCCAGGTTTGGCTCGTCGTAGTCATTGAAGGTGAGCAGCAGGCGCAAACCGTGCTGCCGGGCGAGTTCGGCCACTTTATCGAGCTTGCTCCAGTTGCCCGCCTCGATATTGTCGCGCAAAGGTTTTTGGACAAAGACCCGTACCACGTTCAGCCCGGCGCGTTCGGCCTGGGCCAGATCGCGGTCAATCAGGCCCGCGTCGAATTTGCCGTCCTCCCACAGTTGCCAGGCCCGGTCGGTGTGGCCTTCGTAATTGACCCCCAGCAAAAAGACTGGCTTGCCGCTTTCGTCCACCAACCGGGTGCCGTCCACGCGCCAGGCTCCATTCACCGGGGCCGCCTCTACGGAGGCCAGCCCTCCGCCCGTCCCTAAAACCTGGGTCAAAAAGCTGGCCGTCAGCACTACGACCAGGCCCCACCCTCGCTTATTGTGTGTCACGCCTTTGCCCCTTTGTTTTTTAGCAGTTCGGCAGTGTTTACCGCTTTCAAAAGTATTTTGCTGCCTTCAAATATAACGGGGCAAAGCGCGTCGGGTTTCACTCGCGGCCCTGCCTGGATTTTCTTAATATCTGGGCAGGGTAGGTGTAATCAAATTGGGGAATTAAAGGGAACCGGCCAGGAGCAAGAGTGTCATCTTGCTCCTGGCCGGTTGTTCGTTATAAGCTTCTGAGGTGAGATAGGGTCAAACGAGGCTTTTTCTAGTGGGCCAGCGTCGCCTCCTGGCGGGCCGGTTGCAAAGCCCGCCGCAAGGCCGTCAGCATGTCTCGTTCAAAGGCTTTTGAAATATGCGCTTCCGGCCACAGATTGAACGCGTGGTATCCTCCCGGATAGACGTGTAATTCGGTTGGCACGCCCTCCCGCATCAACCGCCGGGCATACTCCAGATCTTCTTCCAGGAACAGATCGAGCGAGCCGACGCTGATATAGGTCGGTGGTAAGCCTGCCAGCGTCTCAGCCCGCGCTGCGGCGGCGTAGGGCGATACCCCCGCGCTGCCCGGTTCCACCCCTAGCAGGGAAGACCAGCCGAAATGGTTAGAATTGGACGTCCAGATAAATTCTCCGGTATGGGGATGGGGGTCAGGAGTGACTGCCGTGCGGTCGTCCAGCATCGGGTAGATCAGCAGTTCAAAAGCCAGCGGAACTTCGGCGCGGTCGCGGGTAAGTAGCCCTAACCCTGCCGCCAGACCTCCTCCGGCACTGGCTCCACCAATGGCGAGCCTGTCAGGATCAACCCCTAATGTGGCGGCGTTAGCATGAAACCACTTCAAGGCGGCATAGCAATCTTCGACCGGGCCAGGGAAGGCTGTTTCGGGGGCCAGTCGGTAGTCTACCGAAACCACCGCCAGACCAAAGTCCGCCTGGGTTATCAGACTTTTAACCAGCAGGTCGTCCTGTTCAGCCGTACCCAGAACGTAGCCGCCGCCGTGAATCCAGAGCAGACCGGCCAACGGCCCCGCCGCGTTTTTGGGAACATAAGTCAGTATGGGGACATCCGGCCCATCTTGAGGGCCAGGCACTTGCTGCCGGGTTACTTCGATGTCAGGGAAAGCAGGCACATTGGCCGGATCGAACATCCCGGCCAGGCCAGTTCGGGTTTGGGCCAGGGTTTCTTTCTTCAATTCTAATTGAGGAAAGATGTCGAGCAGAGGTGCAACTTCAGGATCAACCATATGGCGAGTATTCATAAAAACCTCCTTGTTTTTGGGAACACGAAACAACGCATTTGAAGAATGCGTTCGGTTAGGTTTCTTTTAACCTGGAAACTGAACCGACCGAATTATACCAAACCTGGCAAGGTTTTCCAAAGAAAAGACCTACGGCGTTGAATTGTCATTCTGAGCGAAGCGAAGAATCTTCTTGACTAAGCAAAATCGAGGTAGGTCAAGAAGATTCTTCGCTTCGCTCAGAATGACAATT
>JBBRBE010000293.1:0-4173 GCA_038206175.1 Chloroflexia bacterium | reverse complement strand
TAATCCATTTTAGACTTACTCGTCATCCAAACGAAGAGTGGGTACCCCAGCAGCTCAAAGAAGCCACCCCTTTTGGAGAGAGGCCGAAATACCTGATATGAGATAATGACACTAATTTGGGAAAGGCTTTTGACGAGCTAGTCGAGAGTAGCAGCATAGAGGTACTAAAAACTCCCCTTGCGGCCCCATCAAGGCCTCAAGCAACAAATTCCGGCTGTTCCGGTTCAGTCAGTCTCTGAGTGAGGAAAAATCATCAGTTTTCCAGTCTTAAACGGCTTACATCAAGTCTACAAAAGAACGGTTTACGCTTCGGATGGCCCTGGTAGTCAATACACGGTTATAAACAAGTTTTATTCTTATTCAAAATTCAGTCAGGAGCGCGAGCGCGATTCTTTCAACTTTGGGAACTACTCATTACATTTGAACAAGCCTCTGTCCACTCTAGTGATCCTTCATTACTGTTTCGATAAGCTGGTTAAAGCTAGTTTGGACAACCTCCCGCCCGTGTATGGCTATTATGTGGCGGTGGCCCTCTTGGTGCAACCGCTCCCACAAAACCCGGTCTTGCACCAGTTCGGCCAGAGCAGCCGCAAACTCGGCAGGATGGTCGGCAAGCAGCACTTCACGCCGGTCCTTCAAATCCAGCCCTTCCGCTCCGATTCGGGTGGACACACTAGGGGTTCCCACCGTAAGAGCCTGGATAAGCTTAGTTTTAGTACCGGCCCCATAGCGCAACGGCACTACCGTTGCTCGCACCGTTTGCAGGTAAGGTAGGAGCGAAGGAACCCAGCCGACTACCCGACTGTTCGGCCAGCCCTGGGCCAGCTGCGCTACCTCCTCATTTAAAGCATTACCAACCACATAAAGCGGCTGGGTCTGGCGTACCTCAAGCGGCAGCGCAGGTAATACTTCGTTAAAGAAGTAGCGTGCCGCATCCAGGTTCGGCTCATAGCGAAAATTGCCGATAAAGAGAACGCCTTGCCGCTCATCAAAAGGCCGCGTCGAAAATGCGAGGTCTTCCATCAGAGGAACTAGCCGAGCGTGTCCTGCTGACCCCAACAGGTCGTTTAGCAAATCGGTTTCTTTGGCTGAGACGGTCATAACGGCCTGGGCTGCGGCATAAACATTTAGCTCCCGCCGCATTTGGTCGGCATAGGCCTGGTCAAGTGGGTCGTTACCGCCCGCACCATTAGTCTTTTGAAAAAGGCGGCGGGCTTCTCGTACAAATTGCAGGTCTATCGAATCCAAGATTACCGGGGTGCGCGGCGAGTGGCGTTTCAGATACGGCTGGTAGTATTCGGCGATGTACCAAAAACACATAATCGCCAGATCGAAGTCAGCATCTGCTACAAAGCTGTCCAGGTCGGCAATAAATTCATCACCCGCCCTGCTAGAGACCGGCCCGGCATAGACCGCTACGCCCATTTGTTGTAAAAGGTGAATATAGCGTTCGTTGCCAGGAGGTAAATTATGGGCGACAAAACTAACCGCCCAACCCGCCTGTCGCAAAAATTCAAGCAGGTGAAAAGTCCGGCGCGAGCCGCCCTCGCGGTCGAACTCGGCCATTCCTGGCGCACATACCAGCGCACGGCGAACTTTGGTCATTTAGGTGTTACCTGGCAGAAGTGCTGAGGGCACCAGCACACCCTGCCTGGCCTGTTCGCGCACGAGCAAGCTATGCAGGGTGGCCGGATCGAAACTGGCTGGAGGGGGCGGTTGGGCGGGAAGCTGTTCGGCCCATTTTTGGGTAAACTTAACCCGATTAAGCTCTTGATAGACCTTTGATCCCTGGTTGCTGTCGCGGCCTGCTGTGCCGCCTTCGTGGTGAATGACAACGCTGGCCGGTTGGTAAAAAACCTGGCGACCCTGCGACCACAGCCACAAACAGTAGTCGGCATCTTCGTAGTACATCGGCACATAGCGGGTATCAAACCCTCCAGTGGCTAGAAAAAGCATTCGCCAGGTTGCCAGCAACGCCCCGGAGCAGTAATCTACCTCGCGCCGGTAATTAAAAAGAGGTGCGCCAGTTTCAAACGAATCCCTACCAAAATTATAAGCGGTTCCATTGGAAAAAATTACGCCCCCGGCCTCTTGTAATCTGCCGTCCGGGTAAATCAGCTTACCGCCGACTGCCCCTGCCGTCGGAACTGTTTGCAGCACCTCTACCAACGGTTCCAGCCAACCGGTCTGCGGCAGTGTGTCGTTGTTGAGAAAGATGACGATCTGACCCTGAGCCAGTTCCCCCCCACGATTGCACGAACCTATAAATCCTAAATTTTGGGGATTACGAACCGTTTTGATACGAGAATCTCGGCTAACCCACCGGTCTAACATTTGAGGGGTAGCATCGGTAGTAGCATCATCCATCACCAAAATTTCGACCGGCAGGGTTAGGGGTATGGTCGCCACGACCTGAACCAGACACGCTTCGGTCAATTCAACCCCGTTGTAAGCCGCAATAATAATCGAGACGCTTGGAAAAGGCGGCGGCGGAGCGGCTTGGGGCAGCCATTCCACCCGCCAGCCAACCGGCCCTGGCCCGGACGAAGAGTCTACAATTACCACCCCTTCGCGGGCCACGCGGCGGGCTTCGGCGAGCTGGGCCGGGTTGGTCGCCCCCACCACTACCAGATCAACGGTTTTGTCGAGATAGGGTAGGCTGGGGCTGTCTGACGAGGAGAATTGGGGCGGAGAGAAAATCATTGCCTGAGGCAGTGCTGTTGCCAGAGGTAGCCCGCTCGACCAATCTGCAACAGCCGGTTCCTCGCCCGTGCGTTCGCGGCACTGCTGCAACAGTTCGTTCCAGCCGGATACGTCAAAAGACTGTTTAAGGAGGTCAGGTCCAGGCTGGTGATGCAAGCGGAGCGTGCGCTGTCCGTAACTGCCGCCCGCATCGGCAAACTCGACCGTTACTTCCGCCTGGGGATCGCCTTCCTGCGGGGAGGTGGGTAGAGCGGCCAGGTAGGAAAAGCCACTGTGCGAGGCGGTCGGGTAGGTGGGAAAGCGGTCGGCCAGGTCGGGACGCGAAAGCCGCAGCCGACTTTGCCCGATAAACTTATCGTCGATAAAAAAACGAGCAAAGGCGGGTGGGCGGAGGTGGGGCCAGACGGCCCATCCCATTACCTCTAGCTGCTTGCCCAGCCATTCGGCCCGCTCAATCTCGGCTATTGGTTCGCCGGGCAGGTAAACTTGTACCTGGGTGGTAGCTTCGACCGATACACCGGCCCAGTCGGTAGCCCGTACCCGCACGACAGCTTGCTCGTTATGTTGTGGTTCAAAAGCGAGTAGCGACCAGAAGCCGCAATTTTCGGTCAATACTTGAGGATAGCTAGTTTTGACATCCGGGCGGGCGATACCATAATGTACCAGCCCCAGGTATTGTTCGCCCAACCAGGCTTCGATCTTTTCGACCGGCTCGCGCTCGTGCTGAACCCAACCACCGACCGCCAGCCTGCCGCTAGCGAGATCGCCCGGTCGCGGACTGTCAATAGCCACCCAGAAAGACTCGTCCGGGCTAGGAGGAGTGGCCGGTTCGAGAAGGGCCGCTTTGGGTTCAAAACGAAATTGGCGGATGAGGTGGTGACGATTATTAGTCGCGTCGCTCATTTCAAGCGTCAGGGTATGAGAGCCAGGGGCCAGGTTTGTCAGGTCTAGGTTGCCGCTAAAACCACTTTGAAGGGCGGCTGGGATACGGCGGTAGTAGGCCGCGACATCTGGGCGGCTCTGGCCGCCCAGCAGGGCTATCGAGGAACCTTCGTCCAGGCGCACTACTATTTGCACAAGCGGGGCACGGCCTGAAAAAGCCCAGCCTGCTACTTCCAGTGAGCCGGAGCTACAAACTGCATTGGGAGCAGGGGTATCGAGTTGAGCCTGAAAAGTAACAGGCAAGCGACCTTGTAGTTGCCCCATAATTTTGCGAAGGCGGTCAGCCAAATGGTTGCTTTCCTTTTGGTTTAAACCATAGCGACCTGAACGGAAATCGGCCCTATTTTACCAGAAAAAAAAGTCTGAAGCAATCTGCCAGAACCGTCTGCCAGGGCGGTTGCATAGTCATTTGCTTGACAAAAGGTTGGTAAGCAATAATTCGAGGGCGAGATTAGGGTCATACTCCATCTCCCGGCGGACCTGAGCCAGATCACAACGGCCCTTGCAGTTAAGTAAGCCTACTACCAC
>JBBRBE010000292.1:0-4298 GCA_038206175.1 Chloroflexia bacterium | reverse complement strand
CTACCTGGGTCAACCTGGCACTCTCCTCCCACAACCGCCGGGCCACACTCGTATCGTAGGACTCCCGCGAAGTTTTAGTGGGTGTTTTATTACTAAAAAATAATCCGCTCACCCCTTCGACGTCCGGCGAAGAGGCCAGATAAATCGGAGTCTGCGCTCCCTGCACCGAGCTGATCTGGAAAGGGCGGGAGAGCCGGATCATCCAGCCGAAAAAGCCTTTGCTCTGTCCGGCAAAGTTACTTCGGACCAGGCCGGGATGCAAGCAATTAGCCGTAACTCCCGTACCGTCCAGCCGCCGGGCCAATTCGTAGGTAAAAAGCACATTTGCCAGTTTCGACTGGCTGTATGCCTTGAACTCGCTATAACCCTTAGCAAAACCCAGATCCTCGAAGTTGATATGCCCTCCGCCCTGGGCTGCCGAACTGACCGTAACGATTCGGGCCGGGGGGCTGGCCTTGAGGTTATCCAGCAAGAGATGGGTCAGCAAGAAGGGAGCCAGGTGATTGATTGCAAAAGTGCTTTCGATCCCGTCCGGGGTCAATTTGCGCTCGGTCAGGCTCAGTCCGGCGTTGTTGACCAGCACATCGAGACGGTCGTAGCGGCTCTTAAAATCGTCGGCCAGCTTCCGCACCGAGGCTTGCACGGCCAGGTCTGCCGTCAGGAGGGCCACCCGGTCATTTCCGGCTTTAGCGGCAATCTCGGCGCGGGCCGCTTCGCCCTTCGTGGCGTCCCGGCAAACCAGTACCACTGTCGCGCCCAGGCGGGCCAGGCCCAGAGCGGTTTCCTTGCCGATGCCGGAGTTAGACCCGGTTATGAGGCAAACTTTGTCTTTCATAAATTAATTTCTCTCTATATCCTTCGTTTTGTTATGATTTCGCTTCTCTATTAAAATTAAAACCTTACGGGCCTAGCGTTTCAAATAGACCCGCGCCCCAAAAACCTCTATCGCTACTACCAGCAGGTTAAACAAAATCATCACGCCGTACTGCACGGCCCGCCCAATCGCGGTCGGATTGACCGCGATTGGCCTCACCACGATATAGCTGCCGATAAAGATGGCGGTCAGGAAGATACCGAACAGGAGCAAACCGGCCCCAAGTGGCCCGTTAGCGCGGGCGTTGTCGAAGCGGGCCTGGGCTTCCTCCGAATGTGGGTCGAAAGCCTGACCCTGCTCGCTGACCAGTTCCAGCCGGGCCTGGGCTGCCAGCCGTGCGGCTCCACCCCACCACAACTTGCGGGCCAGATACAATCCGACGATAGCCCCAACCAGAGCCGCCAGGGTCGCCTCGCTAGGAAAAACGTTCTTGGCGAGACCAGCCACCAGGTCTACCGGGAACAGCACTATCAATATGGCTGGTATTACAAAATTTGTTACTTTCACCTTTGCAAACCGTTCTAGTTGGTTAGCCCTTAGCCCGCACCGGGTCAGTCGCCCGCGACAATAGCCGCCGCCGGATGCTCAGTTGAAGCGACGAGGCCGCTTTGCCGTTCGCGCCGTTGCAGATGCACCATCAGCACCGCAATGTCTGCCGGGTTGACCCCGGATAGCCGGGAAGCCTGACCGAGCGTAGCCGGTTTGAACTGAATTAAGCGGGCGCGGGCCTCCTTGCGAAGGCTGTTGATCGTTTCGTAATCGAGGCTGTCCGGCAGGCGAGTATCTTCGAGGCGGCGCATTTTGTCCACCGATAATTCCTGCTTGTTGATGTAAATGCGGTACTTACCCTCGATCTCGACCTGCTCGGCCAGAGTCGGCTCGATAGGTTCTCCCAGCAAGGTTGGCAGGGCGGCCCGGTCTACTTCCGGGCGGCGCAAATACTCGCTGGCCTTCATCCCCCGCTCGATAGTCGGCAGACCCAGTGCGGCAAACCGCTCGTTTTGCAGGGCCGAAGGTGTAAGCGAAGTGTTTGCCAGCCGCTTGAGGTATTCCTCGATGCGATCACGATTATTCTCGACCGCTTCGTAACGCGCCCGGCTAATCAGGCCCAGTTCGTAGCCCAGCGCGGTCAGGCGCAGGTCAGCGTTATCGCTGCGAAGCAGGAGGCGATACTCGGCCCGACTCGTCATGAGGCGGTACGGTTCCTTGATTTCCTTCGTGGTCAGGTCGTCAATCATTACGGCAATGTAAGCCTGTTCACGCTTGAGGATGAACGGCTCCCGGCCCTGCACCCGGAGCGAGGCGTTGATACCCGCCAGCAACCCCTGTCCGGCAGCCTCTTCGTAGCCACTCGTACCATTGATCTGACCGGCCAGAAAAAGATTGGCGATTCGCTTGGTTTCCATGCTGGCCCGAATTTCAGTCGAAGGCACGGCGTCGTACTCGACGGCGTAGCCAAAGCGCATAATCTCGGCTTTTTCCAGGCCGGGTATCGAGTGGATCAAGCCAAGCTGAACATCGGCAGGCAGGCTGGTGTTGGCTCCCTGGACGTAAACCTCGTTGGTCAGCCAGCCTTCCGGCTCTAAAAACATCTGGTGCGACTGCTTATCGGCAAACCGGGTAACTTTATCTTCGATGCTAGGGCAGTAGCGCGGCCCGACCCCCTCGATTACGCCGGTAAACATGGGGGCGCGGTGCAGGTTGGCCCGGATCAGGTCGTGGCCCTGCGGGGTGGTATGCACCAGGTAGCAGGGCAGTTGGGGCCGCCAACCGTCCAGTTGCGCCTGGGGAAAGGTTTTGGGAAAAGCGGGCGGCACGAGTGGAACCGGCTTATCCTCGTCGCTGTAGCTGTAAGCAAAAGCTAGAGGAACCGGGCTACCGGGTTGGACGCTCGTCTGGGAGAAATCAATTGTGCGGGCATCAATGCGCGGCGGCGTGCCAGTCTTGAGGCGGTGGAGCGGAAAGCCCAATCCGGCCAGGCTGTTCGAGACTTGCACGCTGGGGGCTTCTCCGGCCCGGCCCGCACTGGCCGTCCAATCGCCCATAATAATCCGGCCCTTGAGAAATGTGCCGGTAGTCAGAATGACCGTAGTGGCTCCGTAAGCCAGACCGTTCGCCACGATCACTCCTCTGGCGGTCATTTTGCCGGTCTCCGTATCATGCCGCACCACCAGTTCTTCGACCTGAGCCTGACGCAATACCAGGCCGGGCGTGTCTTCGAGGGTTTGCTTCATCGCCAGGGCGTAAAGCTTCTTGTCCGATTGCGCCCGCAAAGCCTGAACTGCTGGCCCCTTGCCGGTATTGAGCATCCGAATTTGTATAAAAGTGCGGTCGGTATTGCGGCCCATCTCGCCGCCCAGCGCATCAATCTCGCGCACGACATGCCCTTTGGCTGGCCCGCCAATCGAAGGGTTGCAGGGCATCAGCGCGATCATATCGAGGTTGATCGTCAGCAGCAAAGTACGGCTACCCATCCGGGCCGCCGCCAACGCCGCCTCGCACCCGGCATGTCCGCCCCCGACTACGATCACATCAAAATTGTCTACGAACGTTACGTCTTGCATTTCCAACCTTTATCTTCTTAGTAACTACCCTCCCCATTTTACCAGTTACAGGCTTAAATCGCTACTTTGGACGCAAAACCTGGCCCGGCTACACGAGAGGCTGGTATATCTTCCATAAATACGTTACCTCCCTAAGCTTTTGTAATACTTCGACCTCTAAAGCTTAGCGGAAATGGTTAAGAAAGCTGTTAAATAAGTATTTAATTTCACATAAGTTTGTTCTGGATTTGTTTGCAAATTAATTTATTCGGCCTCAATTTGAGCAGGGCGAGTACAAAGTTGGGCAGGGCAATTGCAAAGTCCGATTCTGGGCTGGGCTTGCGCGGCAGGTCTGGCCCGATCACGTCCGGTCACGCCATGTCACGCCCTACGGGTGTGAGCGGCAGCTAAGCCAGGTCTTGATTAAAAGCAAATCTAAGCGAAGAATCTTCTTGACTAAGCACAATTGTGCCTAATCAAGAAGATTCTTCGCTTCGCTCAGAATGACATATGGACTTTGTTATCAGCTTGAGATAGAAGTACAATGAATATTACTTTAGGTAGTGCTGGCTTATAATTAGTAATGCTAAATCAGCGTCTTATTATTGTTATTCACGTTAAGTTTAACCTGAACCATGGATTGATTTCTCTTGCTGAAAGTATTTTAGCCAGAGTAATTTTACCGGGTACAGGTTTGTAGCCAAATATCAGCTTAATAATAATTGAAAGCATGATACTAATTTGACGTTTAGACAAAATTGAAACTAGATGTTGTAGCAGTTCGCTTCCTAAGTTACTGCATATGGTATACCCTCATATTTAATAGCCAGTTGGGACGGCTAAATTAAACAACTTGATATACCTAACTCGCTATTAAATGA
>JBBRBE010000291.1:0-4353 GCA_038206175.1 Chloroflexia bacterium | reverse complement strand
CGCAGGGCAAACCGGGGGATGTGCTGGACGAGTATATGATGGCTTCGATGGGGCCGAGCTACTTCACTTCTAAGCTGGTCAAGGACGACAAAGCCACGGCCAAAGCGGCCCAATCGCACCTTCCCGCCCAGACCGCGAAACTGAACCAAAAGCCCACCC
Organism: Chloroflexia bacterium; assembly: GCA_038206175.1. GTDB lineage: Bacteria > Chloroflexota > Chloroflexia > Chloroheliales > Chloroheliaceae > 54-19. The sequence goes on along the minus strand of JBBRBE010000291.1, from coordinate 4,194 downwards.
AGTCCAGGTCGGCGGAGACCTCATCGCTGGCCGCTTCTGCCCAGACTACCGAAACCAGGCTTCCAGCCTCTAAATCCAACGCCAGTTCCGCCAAAGCCGCCGAGGTTCCGCTGCCTCCCGCCCTTAGCCTGGAAGAAACCCTGCTCCCGGCGCGATTACCTCTAAGCTCTCCTGCCGATAAACTCAGCCTGGCCCGGCTTAATCCGGGGGTCGGCCAACCGGCTAACCTGTGGCAGTTCAATTTGCCGCTCGACGACGCTCAGGCTGCCGGACGCGGTGAAGTCAGGCCGGAATATTATCTTTCGGTGCTGAACCCGACCGACCGCATGGTTATCTTTGAACTGACCGGCTACAAACGCGCTTCCGGCCTGTTCGACCAGGCTGTAGGAGCCTTGCGAGTGGTCGAGATGGGCCGGTTTTACGTTGGCGGGCAAGAGTCGCTCTTTTTGAAACTGGAAGAAGGAGCCTTGATTCGTACCAACCTTCTAAAGCTGAGCGGGGATGGCCCGGTGGCGGCAGAACTGGTGGAGTATCAACCTTCGCGCCGGGCCAACGCGACCGAGGGGCCTCTGACCCTGCCCGGTGCGAATCCGTCCTCCAACTGGTTCTTCCCTTACTGCGACATCCGGGCTGAAAACGTCTGCGCCTTCAAAATATTCAATCCGCACGATAACCGGGTGAACGTGACGTTAAACCTGCACCGCGATTGGGCACCCTATGTACCGGGCGTGAAGAACTGGGAGTGCCTGCCCAACTCGCAACTGACTGTTATCCTGAACGAGGAACTGAGCGGTGGCGAGGGCGAACGGGAAGCGGGCGAACGCTTCGCCGGTGGCGCGTCGCTGACGGCTACTGCCCCGGTGGTGGTGGAACGTTACGCTCTGCAACTGACTTCGCCACACTACCATCTGCAAGGTGAAGTCCCGGCGCATTTCCCGCGCACTTTGCTTTAGGTTAAGTGGCCTATCTTTTTTCGGTTATGGGTAAAGAAACGAAGAAAACCTGGCGGTAAGCCTCGAAGCTTATCGCCAGGTTTTTGTAATTTTCACCTCCTTTCACCCTATGCCGCACCGGGGGCGAGTGTGGCGATACGAGATTGCCGCCTGTACTAAGAAGTGGTAAACTCACTCCACCGGAAGACTAAAAGCAGTATTGTATCCAAACTAACAACTTTCTAAATAAAATTAAAGCTATAAAGGTGGACAAGCTATGTCAACGGAGAGCAGCAGCCCCTCCTCCCAAACTAACCCTGATACTTTTGCTTCGACTAACCCAAATGGAACCCACGCTCCCTTGCCCGGCACTTCCGAAGCTAAAATTGAAAACCTGCGCCGACTACGTGAAGCGGCCCAGCTTGGCGGTGGACAACGCCGAATTGATGCCCAGCACGCCAAAGGTAAGCTAACCGCCCGCGAACGGCTCGAAATTTTGCTGGACGAAGGTACTTTTGAAGAACTCGATACCTTCGTAACTCATCGCAGCACTGATTTTGGACTGGCCGAGCAAAAAGTGCTGGGTGATGGAGTCGTGACAGGCTATGGCCGGGTGGATGGGCGGTTGGTGTTTGTCTTTTCGCAGGATTTCACCGTCTTTGGCGGCTCACTTTCTGAAACGCACGCCGAGAAAATCTGCAAAATTATGGATATGGCAATGAAGAACGGCGCACCCGTAATCGGTCTTAACGATAGCGGCGGAGCGCGTATCCAGGAGGGTGTGGTTTCGCTATGTGGCTATGCCGACATTTTTCTCAAAAACGTGCTTGCCAGTGGCGTCGTACCGCAAATTTCTGCCATCCTGGGGCCGTGCGCGGGGGGGGCAGTTTATTCTCCGGCCATGACCGATTTTATTCTAATGGTCAAAGATACGAGCCATATGTTCGTTACTGGCCCGAACGTGGTCAAGACCGTTACGCACGAAGACGTCAGCTTTGAAGACCTGGGCGGGGCGATTGTCCACAACAGCACCAGCGGGGTCGCCCACTTTGCCACCGAAAGCGAAGAGCAATGTCTCCTGACTGTTCGCAAGCTACTCAGTTACATGCCCTCGAATAACGTAGAAGACCCGCCTTTCGTGCCTAGTGGCGACCTGCCTAGCCGCCGGGACGAAGAGCTAAACCACATCGTCCCGGCCCAGCCGACCAAAAGCTACGATATGCGCGACGTAATTCACCGTATCGTGGATGGCGGCGAATTTTTAGAGGTGCAGGAACTCTTTGCCGGGAACATCATTATCGGTTTTGCCCGCCTGGGTGGTCGCAGCGTCGGGATCGTCGCACAGAACCCGGCAGTGCTGGCGGGCGTGCTGGACATCAATAGTGCCGACAAAGGAGCGCGTTTCGTGCGCTTTTGCGACTGCTTCAATATTCCAATTGTAACTTTTGTGGATGTACCGGGGTTCTTGCCGGGCCTGTCGCAGGAGTTAGGTGGGATCATCCGGCACGGCGCGAAGTTGCTTTATGCTTACTGCGAGGCGACCGTTCCCAAAGTAACTGTGATTACTCGCAAGGCTTACGGCGGAGCTTACGACGTGATGAGCAGCAAGCATGTGCGCGGCGATATTAATTATGCCTGGCCGACCGCCGAAATCGCCGTAATGGGCGTGGATGGAGCGGTCAATATCATCTTCAAAGACCAGATCGAGAAAAGCGATAACCCGGATGAAACGCGCAAAAGCCTGGTGGCGGAATATACCGAGAAATTCGCCAATCCTTACGTCGCTGCCGCCCGTGGCTTCATTGACGATGTGATCGAACCCAAAGACACCCGACCCAAGCTGATCGCGGCTCTGGAAATGCTCAAGAACAAACGCGATACGAACCCACCCAAGAAGCACGGCAATATTCCGCTTTAACAGGAATAAATGTTACGGTCATTTTCTGTTTACTGGTTTTATTTCCTAGCCTATTCTTAAAAAGAGAGGGTCTGATGCCGGAATTGAAGCGTATCAAGAAAGTGCTGGTAGCAAACCGGGGCGAAATCGCCTTGAGGATAATACGGGCTTGCCGCGACCTGGGCGTGGCGACCGTAGCGGTCTATAGCGAAGCCGACCGCCGCTCGTTGCACGTTCGACAGGCCGACGAAGCTTACCTGCTCGGCCCGGCCCCTTCTAAAGATAGTTACCTGCGCATTGATAAAATTCTGGAAGCGGCTAAAAAATCAGGCGCGGACGCAATTCATCCCGGCTACGGCTTTTTGTCCGAACGGGCCGAATTTGCCCGCGCTGTGGGCGAAGCCGGGCTGATCTTTGTCGGGCCATCGCCCCAGGCTATCGAGGCGATGGGCGATAAGGTGCGGGCCAAACAGATCGCCCGCGCCGCTGGGGTGCCGCTCGTGCCGGGGATTGACCAGGAAGCCCGCGATTGGCAGGATGCCGCCGCGACTGCCGAGAAAGTCGGCTACCCGGTGCTGATCAAGGCCAGTGCGGGCGGAGGCGGCAAGGGTATGCGGATCGTGCGGACACCCGCCGAAATCGAAGGAGCTTTTGGAGCCGCTACCCGCGAGGCTCAGGGTGCTTTCGGTTACGGCGGCGTCTACCTTGAAAAGCTGCTGGAAAACGTCAAGCACGTCGAAATTCAGCTTATGGCCGATACCCACGGCAATGTAGTTCATCTGGGCGAACGTGAGTGCAGCCTACAACGCCGCAACCAGAAGGTGATCGAGGAAGCCCCTTCGTTAGCTCTTGATCAGGATTTGCGAGAGCGGATGGGGGCGGTTGCGGTCGAAGCAGCCCGCGAGGTAGGTTACGTTAACGCCGGGACAATCGAGTTTCTGGTGACGCAAGACCGGCAGTTTTATTTTATGGAAATGAATACCCGCCTGCAAGTCGAACACCCTGTCACCGAGCTTGTCACTGGCATTGATCTGGTGGTGGAGCAGTTGCGGGTTGCTGACGGTCAGCCTCTGAGCTTTCGGCAGGAAGACGTCAAAGTTCGTGGCTGGGCTATCGAGTGCCGCATCACGGCGGAAGACCCTTTTAACAATTTTCTGCCTTCTATTGGAACTGTCCGGCGCACCATCGCCCCCAGTGGGCCGGGAGTACGGTTGGATAGCGCGATCTTCGACGGCTACGAAGTCTCACTCTACTACGACCCGATGGTTGCCAAGTTGATCACCTGGGGCGAGGACCGTGCTGCGGCGATCTCCCGGATGCAACGCGCCCTGGAAGAGTATCAGATTTTCGGCTTGCACACGACGA
>JBBRBE010000290.1:0-4461 GCA_038206175.1 Chloroflexia bacterium | reverse complement strand
CTGGTTTATCCTACGCTTTTAGCAAGCCTGACGTCCAGAACTATCTCGAAAATCCTAAGACCGGACGCGAAAGCAAGGTTAGCTTTGTCAGTGGCGTGCTTTCCAACGAAGTCAGCCCGGAAGCTCTGCGACTGGCTCAACTCCTGGTGCAACGCAACCGGCAAAACGACCTGCCGACCATCAACACCGAATTTACCAAAATGTGGAACCGGCTACGCGGCATCGAAATTGCCGAAGTGACCACCGCCGTGCCGGTCAGCCCCGAAGAAGAAGCGGTAATCCGGGATAAACTATCTGCGATGACCAACAAACAGATTACGGTGGAGATGAAGGTAGACCCTTCGATTATTGGAGGAGTGGTGGCCCGCGTCGGCGACACCCTGATTGACGGCAGCGTGCGAACGCGCTTGCAGAACTTACGCAAACAGTTGGCCTAGAAGAGTGCCGAGTGGCAGACTGAATAAGGGCTTGTAGCCGGAGGCGGCAGTTGATCGCTAAAGCGGCCAGGCAAGCTCGGTTAGCCTGACATTCAAAGGGAGGAAGTTTAGATGGCAGTACGTGCTGATGAAATCAGTTCTTTAATCAAACAACAGTTGGCCGGGCTAGATACGACGGCGCGGCAGGTTGAAGTCGGTACAGTGGTGGAAGTGGGCGACGGAATTGCCCGCGTCTACGGTTTGTCCGGCGTGAAATCGAGCGAACTGGTTGAGTTCCCCGGACGTGGCCCGGACGGTGAAGATGTGCTGGGTATGGCCCTGAACCTGGAAGAGGATACCGTCGGTGTCATTATCATGGGGCCGTATACCAATATTCAGGAAGGCGATACCGTTCGCAGCACAGGCCGCATTATCGAAGTGCCAGTTGGGGTCGAACTGGTTGGGCGTGTAGTTAACCCGCTTGGTCAGGCCATTGACGGCAAGGGCGAAATTCGCACCTCTAAAACCCGCAATATCGAGCGCGTCGCGCCCGGTGTGATTACCCGCAAGTCGGTGGATACCCCGGTGCAAACCGGCATCAAGGCGATTGACGGCTTGATCCCGGTCGGGCGCGGCCAGCGCGAACTGGTGATCGGCGACCGGCAAACCGGCAAAACCGCCATCTGCATTGATACGATCATCAATCAGACCGGCGGCAATATGATCTGCGTCTACGTGGCAATTGCCCAGAAGGACTCGCAGGTTGCCCAGATCGTAGCGACGCTGGAGAAATACGGCGCGATGGAACATACCATCGTAGTAAACGCCTCGGCTTCGTCTCCCGCTCCGATTCGCTACATTGCGCCTTATGCGGGTGTGGCGATGGCCGAAGAAATCATGGAAAACACTGTTACGCTGCCGGATGGCCGGGTAATTAAAGACGTGCTGATTGTATACGATGACCTGAGTAAGCACGCCAACAGCTACCGCGAAGTATCGCTTTTGCTGCGCCGCCCTGCCGGTCGGGAAGCTTATCCCGGCGACGTGTTTTACCTGCACAGCCGTCTGTTGGAGCGGGCCGCCCGCCTGAGCGAAGATTACGGCGGCGGTAGCATCACGGCCCTGCCGATTATCGAAACGCAAGCCGGTGACGTGTCGGCCTACATTCCCACCAACGTTATTTCGATTACTGACGGCCAGATATTCCTGGAAACCGACCTCTTCAATAGCGGTCAGCGTCCGGCGGTAAATATCGGTATTTCGGTCTCCCGCGTCGGTGGTTCGGCCCAAACTGCTCCCATGAAGCAGGTAGCCGGTAAGCTTAAAGGTGAACTGGCCCAGTACCGCGCTCTGGCCGCTTTTGCACAGTTCGGTTCCGACCTGGATAAAGCCACCCAGCAGCAGCTAAACCGGGGTGCGCGCACTTCGGAAATTATGAAGCAGCCGCAGTACAGCCCGATGCCTTTCGAGAAGCAAGTGGTCAGTATCTACGCTGTAACGAACGGCTTTATGGACGATATTCCGGTGGATAAAATCAACCAGTTCGAGACCGATTTTCTGGAGTACATGGACAGTGCGCACCCGGATTTCCTGGAAGGTATTCGCAGCAATCCCAAAGGAAAGATGTCCGGCGAGGCCACCAAGCAGCTTGAAGGCTTTATCCGCGAATTCAAGGGAGGCCGCAAGTATTAAGGCTCCGTCAGACCAGGTCTAAATTTTGTTCTAAAGCTTAGACCTGGCCTAACCCTGTGGTAATTTAAGGCAAGGCAATCTTTATGACCATAGCAGTCCGAAAATCCTACAAGGATCGGGTCTACACCCTCCAAGACCTCAACAACTATGCCGGAGGCATCGGTGATTTCTCGGAATTGCCGGAGCATTTCGAGGTGGTTGAGGGAAGGATTGTCGAGTTAATGGCGACGAAAAGACCGCACGGGCAGGTTGGGGCTAGAGTTATAGCTATTCTGCTCAATTATGTTTCGGACAATGATTTAGGCGAAATTCAAACCCGTGAAGTAGGTTTTGTACTAAAAGCTGACCCTTTGACGCTTCGTTGCCCGGATGTAGCTTTTATAAGTAACGAGCGTCTGGTAGATGTAGATGACGATGGCTTTTTTCACATCGCGCCCGATCTGGCTGTAGAAATAGTTTCGGACAGTAACAGCACAAAGGAAATCCGCGAGAAAACGGCTGAATATTTTGAAGCTGGAAGTAAGCTAGTCTGGTGGGTCTACCCGGAGACGAAAGAAGTTCAGGTCTACCGCCTGGCTAACCCGACCGAGCCTCAAACCTTGAAGGGTGACGACGAAATTAGCGGCGAAGAAGTAATCCCTGGATTTAGCTGTAAAGTAAGACAGTTCTTTACTAAGAAGTGAACCTGGATTAAGTTTAAGTGATAGAGGAGCCGAGATGGCAAGTACGCGGATTTTACGCCGCCGCATTCGCAGTGTGAAGAACACCGCCCAGATTACGAAAGCGATGGAACTGGTAGCGGCCAGTCGTATGCGCCGGGCGCAGCAAAACGTAATTGCCGCCCGGCCTTTCTCCCAGAAAATTTTAGAGGTAATTGCCGATATTGCCGCCCTGCAAAGCGATGAGGACTACCGCACGATCAGCCCGCTTTTGCAGCAACGCCCAATCGAACGAGTCGGCCTGGTAATGGTTACAACCGACCGAGGACTGACCGGGAGCCTCAACACTAACGCTATCCGGCGGGCGGTACGCTTTCTCTCGGATGAGGCTCAGGGTAAGCCAGTCCAGGTCGTGTCGGTGGGACGGCGCGGACGAGACTTTATGATGCGGGCCGGGCGCGATGTTATAGCCGAGTTTACCGGCTTGCCCACCTACCCCAGCGTCCTCGACACATTACCGATTTCAAAGGTGGTAATTGACGATTACATCAACGGCAAATACGACGCGGTTTACCTCCTCTACACCGACTTTATCAATACCCTGACTGTGCGGCCCCGACTGATCAAGCTGTTGCCAATTGACCCTGCCGAATTGAAGCCGGACGAAGACACCCTCAACATGAAAAAGACCGATTTTATCTTTGAGCCAAACCCCCGCGAAGTTTTGCGGAGCCTTTTGCCGCGCTATGTTGAGGTTGAAATTTATCAGGCCATTTTGGAAAACATTGCCAGCGAACAGAGCAGCAAAATGGTTGCAATGCGGAGCGCATCAGATAAGGCGAAGGAACTTGTAACCGACCTCACGCTCACACTCAACAAAGTGCGCCAGGCCGGTATTACCCAGGAGATTTTAGAGATCGCCAGTGCTTCCGCCGCGCTGGAAAACATCTAATGCTAGTGTAAGGAGTTTTGATTATGACTACAGGAGCGTATGAGATGCACGCGGACGCCCACGCCGGTTCGGTTGGGCGCGTAGTGCAGGTGCTGGGGCCGGTGGTGGACTGCGAATTTCCTGCCGACCGCCTCCCCGAAATTTATAGCGCCATCGAAATTACTATCGAAGGCCACGAAGAAACACTCGTCGCCGAGGTTCAGCAACACCTGGGCAACGACTGGGTGCGGGCCGTGGCAATGGACAGTACCGACGGCCTCCAGCGCGGCGCAAAGGCTGTCGCCACGGGTGCGCCAATTCAAGTGCCGGTGGGTGAAGGCACACTTGGTCGGATTTTCAATGTGCTTGGTCGTCCGATTGACCTCAAAGGCCCACCCAACACGACCGAAACCTATCCGATCCATCGCCCTGCCCCTTCGTTCGCCGACCAGTCCACCCAGGCTGAAATGTTCGAGACCGGCATGAAGGTGGTTGACCTGATCGCGCCTTTCTCGAAGGGTGGCAAAGTCGGGGTCTTTGGCGGTGCCGGGGTAGGCAAGACGGTTATTATCCAGGAACTCATTAACAACGTGGCAAAAGCTCACGGCGGTTACTCGGTCTTTGCCGGAGTGGGCGAACGCACCCGCGAAGGAAACGACCTTTACCACGAAATGACCGACTCAGGCGTGATGGATAAGACCGTGATGGTCTTTGGCCAGATGAACGAACCGCCAGGGGCGCGACTGCGGGTGGGCCTGACCGG
>JBBRBE010000289.1:0-4469 GCA_038206175.1 Chloroflexia bacterium | reverse complement strand
TTACAATAAAGGGCCAGTTGTGTTGAAGCAATGGGTCCATTCTACTGGCAACATTATTGTCATAAAAAGTGGTAATTATAAAGAAAGGATTATCACTTATAAATTGGTGGCTCAAAAGTATTGACAACTGGGTCCTTCATATACTTTGCCAGGGTTGTTGCAAAGTCGGGTTGTGGGCTGTCCTTGCGCGGCAGGTCTTGCCCGCCTACCCCAGGTCTTGCCCTGTCACGCCCTAAGGGTGTGAGCGAAGCGAAGAATCTAGATTCTTCGCTTCGCTCAGAATGACATAGCTAAGGCGAGGTGAACAGTTACTTTCGATTTTCGATTCCACCTAGAACTAGAAAGTTTGCCAGGATATTGTCCGGGAGTTAAACTCGGATGAGGTATTTGAACTACCGCAATCGGGTCGAACTCAGGAACGTGTGTAGTGTGAATTTGAGAGAGTTAGCCTAGTGCTTAAAGTAAACTATTAGCACTACGTTAGCATCGTTCCGCCGCCCGCCACATCCAATATGATGCCGCTAACCCAACCTGCGTCGTCTGAGGCCAGATAAAGGGCGGCGTAGGCCACATCTTCGGGCGTTCCCAGTCGTCGCATAGGGTAGGTTGCGATGAGCATCTTTTGGGTGTCGGCGGGGATACGTTGTTGGTTGCTCTCGGTCATAATCGTTTCAGGTGCTAGGCAATTTACCCGGATACCGTGCGGACCAACTTGAGCCGCGAGGTCTTGGGTGAGAATTTGTATTCCAGCTTTAGCAACGGCGTAGGGTATCGGCGCACCGGGGTGAGGTCGGCGAGCAGCCGCCGACGAAACGGTAATAATGTTGCCCGACCCGCGTTCCTTCATCCCTGGCACAAAGCTTTTGAGGGTCAGGAAAGTCGCAGTCAGGTTGCCGTTAATCGCAGCGTTCCAGTCAGCCTCGCTCGTTTCCTCCAGCGCACCGGGCCGGCTAAAGCTGCCGCCTGCGTTCGCCACCAATATGTCCACCCCGCCGAGTTCCGCCTCGATATGGTGGCGCATAGTCTCGATTTCGGCCAGGTTCGTGACATCGGCCACGACCGCTATGGCTCGCCCACCGGCCTGCTCGATTTCAGACACTACCGCACCCGCCGCCTTAATGTCCCGACAGTGAACCGCAACCTTGGCTCCCTGCTCCGCGAACAGGCGGGCGATGGCCGCCCCAATACCGCGTGAACTGCCGGTAATCAGGGCCACTTTGTTGTTTAGTTTATCCATTCGCATCTTCCTTCAGATATTTGTTAGTATACAGAAACCGCTTCGGTGCTTGCCAGTTTACGTGCGGCAGGCGTGGTTCTCTCTCGCCAGTTGAGAATACTGAAGCCCGCTATAATTAGCCAGATGTAGCCAGGAAAGCGGCTTAAAGGCAACAGAATCGAAAGCGGCTGGAAAAGTAAACTCAATACTGAAAGTTCCGCAATGGCCGCAATTACTAGACCGACCCAGGGCATCCAGGGGGGCATTAATCGGTAGAATAAACAGGTTACGGCGGCACCTGCCAGCAATAGTCCTAAAGTTGCTGTATGCCCAACCCCACCCGTGGCGAACCCCAGTAGCCAGATGGCTCGGACGGTTCCAGCATCAGATGCCACCTCGGATTGAGATAACACCCAGCTTGATAAAGCCGAAACTCCCAAAAAAATCGCCGATGCAAAGCCACCAAAAAGGGCAATATCAACACCCGCCGCCCTGATTTTATGAAAGCGCAAGCGACTGACTATGCTGGCGGTAAGAATGCCGAGCGGAATGGCTGCCCCGAACTGAAGAAACGCCATCAGGCGAACTACGTCAGGGAAGCGGGTGTAATAGTCTTGCAATTGGGCAATCGAAGAATCCTGGGTAGGAAAAGAAAAGAAGTGCCGCCCGTCAATATTAACCCCGCTGCGATGCTCCCGATAAACAATATGACAAACACGCTGGCAACAATACCAAGCGGCGGAGAAGCATGGACTTCTCTATTAGTATCAGTTGTCATTGTTAAAACCTCCTGTTGGCAACCTTGTCTATGCAGGTAACGGCCTTGCTTTACTCCTACAAGTCGTAACACAACCTGGATGTTAAACCTTACACAGGCAGGATAAAGAAAATAAACAAAATAGTCTGTCTGATAACACACATAGTAGGCAAAACAGATAATACATATGACTAGAGCTGTCAAATCCAAAGAACCACCTGCGCCTTTTGGCCTTTCGCCGGTCAAATCGGGCATATACAATTCGCCGCTACGTCAAACTCCTGGCTCAATTATTGATTGTGAACGTTATTGGGCCTTAGTATTTTTCTATTAGAGCTAAAGCTTATTGGCTAAAAGAACAATTGTCTGTGTGGTATCTTAGCGAAGCGAAGAATCTAGATTCTTCGCTTCGCTCAGAATGACATAGCTATGGCTGGCTGAATATTTACAAAAAACACAAAATGCAGGAGAAAGTCAGGCATAATCTGATTATGGATACAACTAGAGTAATGCAGGCAGTGGTCGTTGAAAAGCCGGGCAGTCCCGAAGTGTTGCAACTGACTGAACTACCCGTACCCCAACTTAAAGATGGGTGGGTTCTTATCCGGGTGAAAGCTTTTGGCCTTAACCGCTCGGAAATGTTTACCAGACAAGGGCATTCGCCGGGGGTTAAGTTTCCGCGCGTGCTAGGGATTGAGTGCGTAGGAGTGGTGGAAGCTGCGCCCGGCACAGATTTTACTCCCGGTCAAACTGTGGCAGCCCTGATGGGCGGAATGGGCAGGGATTACGATGGCGGTTACGCCGAGTATGCGCTGGTGCCAGCCGAGCGCGTTCTAGCAGTGCAAACTGGCTTGCCCTGGGAAGTTTTAGGCTCTTTACCGGAAACATTTCTGACGGCTTGGGGGTCTTTGTTCGACGCGCTGGAAATCAAGCCCGGTCAAACTTTGCTCATTCGTGGCGGTACTTCGGCTCTGGGGCTGGCGGCGGCGACACTGGCACAAGCTAACAAGCTTAGAGTGCTAGCAACTACCCGCAACCCCACTAAAGCCGCAGTGTTGGAGCAAAACGGGGTAGACGAAGTAATTATTGATAAAGGGCAAATTGCCCCGGAAGTACAGCACCGTTTTGGCCTGGTAGATGCGGTATTAGAATTAGTAGGAACCTCGACCCTACTTGACTCTCTTCAAACGGTAAAGCCTAAAGGAATAGTGTGTAATAGCGGCATTCTGGGTAATCAGTGGATATTTCCCAACTTTGAACCGATGACGGCTATTCCTTCAACCATCAAATTGACGACTTACACCAGTGAGAATACCAGCCGCACGCTTTCTACCACCCCATTTCAAAACATTGTCGATGGAGTAGCGGTAGGCCGTTATCGGACGAACATTAATAAAGTATTTGGCTTCAATGAAATCGTCCAGGCGCATCAATATATGGAAAATAATCTAGCCACCGGAAAACTGGTAGTTTTAATTTAAGTGACCGCATGGTGACTTTTTGGCAACGCTCGGCTACTCCCAGCATCCCTAAATGTTGGCTTGCTCCCTGAGAGACGTGAGGTCAATCGAAAAGAGTTCCTTTCAGGTAAAACAGACCTTTACTAGCTGCGGGCCGGGCGCACTACCAGTTCTTCCACGATGGCGCGGGCAGGCAAGTTAATCGCCAGCAGCACACATTCGGCGACATCTTCGGACTGCAACATGCGCTGGCGGGCCGCTTCGGTCGGCGGAGTGGGGCGTTTGTCCAGGATCGGCGTGTTAATTTCGCCGGGAAAGACCGCACAAGCCCGAATACCGTTGCCGCGCTCTTCGGCATTAATCGCCTGAGTCAGCCCGGCCAGGCCAAACTTCGACATGGCATAAGCGGCCCCGGCCAACGCACTGGCCCGCAGTCCAGCATCCGAAACGATATTTACAACCGTGCCGCTTCCTTGCTCCCGCATCCCGGCTAGAAAAGACTGGACGCACAAAAGCGCACCGTCCAGATTGGTATCCATAACTTGCCGGTAGTCCGACCAGTCTAGCACCGTCATGCTCCGCTTCGGTACGTTTGTACCAGCAGAGTTTACCAGCACCTCGACCGTGCCGAACTCCTTCAAAACTCGCTCGGCCATCGCTGCGACGCTGGCGGGCTGGCCGATATCGCAGGGGCAGACCAGCACGTTTCCGGCAGTTCCGGCCCCGTCGGTCAGGCGGGCAGTCTCGTTGAGAGCTTCCTCGCGCCGCCCGACCAGGGCGACTTTCCAGCCCTCGCTAACCAGCCGCAAAACTACTGCCCGACCAACGCCGCTTCCGGCTCCTGTCACCACCGCCGCTTTGGACATGCGAACTACCTCCTGCTTTGAATCGTTAGTTACCTAAACTTCGTCCAAAAATAGCCTGATCTCACTTTTAGCAAAAAAGTGGCAAAAGGCTTCAAAAAAGCGGCGGGCGTATTGATGGCCCCGCCCTAAGCGCACTTTAACAATTTGACCCCCTTTGAACTTGAGGCGAC
>JBBRBE010000288.1:0-4542 GCA_038206175.1 Chloroflexia bacterium | reverse complement strand
TAGTTTGACCTCAAAGTTAATTGTGCTATATTTCATCTTGAGAACCTTTCTAGCTTTGCTTTGGCTTCAACACCTTTAGCATACTAGATTAGGTTCTCTTTTTCTACTTTTTCCGTTTCACCACCTTGCAACCGCCCTGTTAAGGTTAAGCTGAGGAGGGTCTTTTTCAACTATTCACCTTATCGTATACTGCCCTGTCATTCTGAGCATAGCGAAGAATCTTTTTGACAAGCCGGACGAAGAGCAGCAGCAGCAGGTCAGTAAACTGTTATCCTGAGCGTAGCGAAGAATCTTTTTGACAAAGCACAATTTAGCTCATTCAAGAAGATTCTTCGCTACGCTCAGAATGACAGGGTATGGCAAAGTGTGACAGAATGCGAAAAATCAAAACGGGTTGATTTGTTAGGATTTGAGAGAGGTTAATGGTTGAAATGAGCGGCCAGAGCGTCGGTCAGGCCGTCCATCGTAAATTCCGGCGCTTCCAGGCCGACCGACAGGCCCATCTCGCGGGCAGTGCCAGCCGTAATCGGGCCGATGCACGCTACCAGCGTGCGGGCCAGCAATTGGGAGAGCGGTTTGGCCGTAGCCGAAGCCAGGCGAGTGGCAAAATTGCGGACGGTGCTGGACGAAGCAAACGTTACCACCTCTATCTCACCCGCTTCGAGCCGTTGCACCATCTCACGCGCACTCAAACCTTCGTGGTCGGAGTCGTCCGCCAGAATGGTACGATAAGCCGTGATTTGCTCGACCGTCGCGCCGCGCTCCCGCAAGACTTCGACCATCAATTGCCGGGCAAGATCGGCCCGTGGCAGGAGAAATTTCTGGCCCGCGACCGCCCCTAACTCGTCCAGAATAGCCTCGGCCACGAACTTACTCGGCACGAGTTCAGGCTCTACCCCGCGTGCCGTCAGAGCCTGGGCAGTGGCCGGGCCAATCGCGCAGACCTTACGGCCTCGGAAAGCTCCCGCATCCAGGCCGGCCCGCGCCAACCGACGCCAGAAAAAATCCACCCCGTTAACACTGGTGAAAATCACCCAATCAAACCCACCCAACCGGGCAATCGCTTGGTCGAGCGGAGCATAGTCGAGCGGGTCGGCAAAGCGCAACACCGGGAACTCCACCGGGATTGCTCCCAGCGTCCGCAGCCCTTCCACAAAGGAATCGGCTTGCTCCCGCGCCCGCGTGACGACAATCCGCTTGCCGTGCAGGGCCGTTGAAGGTTCAGAAATTAGCGTTTCAGGCATAAGTTTTCTTTACAGCCAATCTCAAAAAGTGCCAGATTAAACTATTTTCGCTCGGTGACGTACCCGGCGGCACGGGCAGCCGTCAGTATTTCCAGCGCACCCTCGGCGATTGCGGCTTCAGCCAGGCGACGGCCTAAATCCTGAGCTTGCTGCAAAGTACCTTCCCAGGCTTCGTTTAGCTCCACCTTGATCGCCCGCGAACCGTCCGGGCTACCCACAAAGCCTCGCGCCACCAATCGGCGGAAGACCACTTCGGCATAGCAGCCGACCGGCGTCTGGCAGCCACCGCCCAGTGCGGCCATAAAAGCCTTCTCGCACGCGACTGCCGTCTGCGGTTCTCGCTCGTTAACCTGCGATAAGTAGCCCTGCACCGTCCGGTCGTCGGCCCGACATTCGGGGGCCAGCGCACCCTGACCGGGGGCGGGCAACATAACTTTGAAGGGCAACCTCTGAGTAATCTCGTCGCCCCGGCTTAATCGTTCGAGGCCCGCCGTCGCCAGGATGATCGCATCGTAGCTCACACCCTCGACCCCGGTGCCGGTTCCCTCTTGCAGCTTTCGCATGCGGGTATCTACATTGCCGCGCAAGGGCAACGTGTGAAAGTCGGCGCGGAAGGCCAGCAACTGCGAGGTTCGACGAGTGCTGCTTGTGCCGATTAAAGCGTTTTCGGGCAAATCTTCCAGGCTCAGACCGCCTCGACTGATCAGGGCGTCGCGGGCGTCCACCCGACCGGGTGTGGCCGGAACTATCAGACCTTCGGGCTGCTGATGCGGCAAGTCTTTGAGGCTGTGAATCGCCAGGTCAATTTCGCCCCGCAGAAGCGATTCTTCCAGTTCGCGCACAAAGAAACCTTCGTCGCCGCCGATGCTTTGCAAAGGCCGATCCTGGATACGGTCGCCCTGAGTCGTGAAAACCTTCGTTTCCACCCGCAGATCGGGCCGTTTCTCGCGCAACCGCTCAATTAGCCAGTTCGTCTGCCACAGGGCCAATTTGCTCCCCCGCGTTCCCACCGTCAGCGTCTTGGTGATGAAGTTCAGATTGGCTTTGGCCGGTTTGCGTTCGGTCGTTTCGGTCTGGCTCGTAGTCGTCGGTAAGACGTGTCCTTCAGTTGGTTCCATTACTCACCCCCTGGAGAGAGAAAAGATGGCGCACCACCTCGGCATAGCGGCCCGCATCGCTGCTGCTGGCGGCTTCCTTGAGGCGGAGCGTCGGTTCGTGGAGTAGTTTATTAACAATTCGACTCGTCAGATCGTCCAGCAAACGGGCCTCGCGGTCGCTAACTGGCCCAAGAGCCTGGATGGTGCGGGTTAATTCGGCTTTGCGGATCGCATCGGCGTGCTGGCGCAAGGTCGTGATAGTCGGCACGACGGCTAACGCGCCCATCCAGGCCATAAAATCGTCCATTTCTTCTTGAACAATCGCCCGCACCCGGCCTACTTCACCGCTGCGCCGGGCCAACCCTCCCTCGGCCATTACTTTGATGTCATCAATGTCCCAGATATGTACGTGCGGTAGTAGAGCGGCTTCCGGCTCGATGTCACGTGGCACGGCAATATCTACCATATATAGCTCGTGGCCGCTTTGGTGGGCCATTACTTCCGCCAGGTCGTCACGGGAGACAATCGCCTGCGCCGCCGCTGTACACGCCACTACTACATCCGCCTCGGCTAAAGCTTCGCCCAGATTCTCAAAGGGTAGTACGCGAGTGGCCTCGAAGCCAATCTGTCGGGCAGTCTCGTAAGCTCGTTCCAGGTCGCGGTTGACGAAAGTGAGGCTGCCAATATGCTTGTCGGCCAGGATTTGCCCGGTCAGGCGACCCGTTTTGCCGCTCCCGATCACCAGAGCTTGCTTGCCCACCAACGACCCGACCTTTTCCTCTAATAGTTCGATGGCAGTAAAGCTAACCGACACTCCACCCTCACAAATAGCCGTTTCGGTTCGCGCCCGCTTGCCGGTGGTGATTGCCGCCCGGAAAAGAGCATCCATCACCCGCCCCGCCCCGCCGTGCTTACGCGCAGTATCAATCGCATCGCGCACCTGGCCCTGTATCTGCGGTTCACCCAGCACCATAGACTGAATGCCACTGGCGACCTCGAACAGATGCTGGATCGCAGTCCGCCCGGAGAGGTAGAACAGATGAGGGGTAAAGAGAGCTTCGTCGACACCGTGAAAACGGCTAAGGAAGCGGCGAAGTTCGGCAAAAGTATCAGCCTGAGCTTTATGCTCACTCAGGACGTAAAGCTCGACCCGGTTGCAGGTAGATAAAATAACCGCTTCACCCAGCATCGGTAGGCCGGATAGCGCAGTGTACGCATCAGCCAGACAAGAAGGCGGAAACGAGATTTTCTCGCGTACCTCGACTGGCGCAAGTTTGCAATCCAGCCCGATGGTGACAATTTCCATTTTGCTTCGTCGCTTCCTCTTAAATAGAAGACTTAAATAAAGACCAGGATAGTTGATGAGCCTGAAAGCTTAAATGTAGAGAGAAGACGGTACCAGGCTTTAAAAGTCTTGAGCAGAAACTACCCTCTTTATTTTAACAGTTCTACCCAGGCCGGGGGTATAGGGTGTAGACCCTATTTTTGCCGGGTAATTCATTAAAATGTAATAAGAATTGAGGTTTTGTGAAGGTTGGGGGTATTTGGGAGGCTAAATGAAAAGCTCGCTCACTTTTACTTTGAAACCAGGAATAACGTCTTCGCCGCTCAGTTCATCGTTTAGGCCAAGTTTTTGCACTGGTTGGGCCTGTCCCAGGTGATACACTTCTACACTCTTGTGGCGAGGATTGATTGACCAGATAATACGCACCCCAACTGCTTGCCAATCGGTTAGCTTCCTTTGAGCCGCTTCCCGCTCTTTTTGACTCCGCAAATCACTCGGCGACTGAATTTCGACCACCAGATCAGGCACTCCTCTGACGCCTTTTTCACTTTCGGGCGGCACTCGTTCGGCGACAATAAAACCTAAATCAGGGATAAGCATCCAACCAGTCCCTACATCGAAGGTAGTATCTCGCCAGATCATTCCGAGGTTTTCCTCTGGGTCAAAAGCGGCCAATTTGCGATTTATGGGAGAATATAGGTAATAGGGCCGAAAAAAAAGCAACAAAAAAGCGGAAGACGAGATTCGAACTCGCGACCTTCTCCTTGGCAAGGAGATGCTCTACCAACTGAGCCACTTCCGCATTTGAAAAACTTCTTAACTTGTTAAAGCACCAAAACTGTAGACCAGCTTTGTGGAAGGCATTATACCGAGCCACAAAGAATTTGTCAAGCAATTTCGGGCCGCAATTTCGGGC
>JBBRBE010000287.1:0-4599 GCA_038206175.1 Chloroflexia bacterium | reverse complement strand
TCAAACATGATCGGCTGGTCACTTAGTTTGACCTCATAGTTAATTTTTCTATATTTCATCTTGAGAACCTTTCTAGCTTTGCTTTGGCTTCAACACCTTTAGCATACTAGATTAGGTTCTCTTTTTCTACTTTTTCCGTTTCACCACCTTGCAACCGCCCTGCCCGGCCCGCCTCGGCAAGCTGTTTCTGCTCGTTCCCACGCTCTGCTAACCTAAAAAATAATCTAAAGTCCGGCTGGATGTGGTTTCGGGGTGACAGGAAAAGAACTTGTTTTGAAAAAGCTCTTTCCACGGGCGGGCCGGTTTGCTATAATTCCTTCGAGGTAATTTTCATTTAGCAAACTTTCCTTTCGGGGAAGGTTACGTTCCGACCTAAGGGCCAGGCATAAAAAGGCAAAACCGCCCCAAACAAGAGAGGTTTCAGGCACGATGCGTACCTATTGGAATACCGACCATTTCCGGCAAAGTCTGATGGTGGTCAATCTGGCAACTCAGGGCTACAGTACCGACGAAATCAAGGTTTTTTTCTATTATTTTTTCGACAGCAGTTCCGACCACTGGACGCTTAGTGATAAATATACCTGGGCTAAAATTCACGTCGAAAACTTCCGGGCGGGCAACCTGGATTTCGAGGAAGAAGTTACTACCCGCTAACAGACATGAGCGGGTCGGGACGACCGACCTGGGCAAAAGCGTCGAGGCGTTCGCGGCAGGCATCGCACTTGCCGCAAGGCGGGCGTTGGCCCCGGTAGCACGTGTGGGTCAGTTCGTAGGGTACGCCAAGCTCGAAACCTCGTTCCAGTACCTGAGCTTTGTACTTATCTACAAAAGGCGTGTGAATTTTAACGCTGCGCTCCTGGCTTGAACCGAGGCTGAGAGAGCGTTCCAGGGCGTCGAAAAAAGGACGGCGGCAGTCCCGGTAGGCCAGGAAATCCTCTTTGACCGGGCCATAGAAAATTTCGTCCGCGCCGACTACTTCGCCATAGCTGGCCGCCAGGGTCGCAAACAAAGCGTTTCGCAAGGGTACAACCGTGCTGCTTTGCTGGTTATCGGCCTGGTCGGGGACAGCCTGGTGCGGGTCGGTCAACGCGCTACCGCCAATCTGGGCCAGGTCAATTTTAAGAATCTGGTGGCTCAGGCCCAGTCCCTGGGCGAGGCGGGCCGCCCATTCCAATTCGACCCGATGCTGCTGGCTGTAATCGAAACTGAGCGGAAACACCTTGTATCCCTGTGAAAGGGCTTCGTATAACAAAGTGGTCGAGTCCATCCCGCCTGAAAAGCACACAATCGCTATCTGCCTGGTATTATCCATTTTGTCCATTCATCTATTCAGCCTGAATTTATTTTAGATGCCCCGCCGGTTGCCGTAGAGCATGACGTGCAAACGAGGTAAAAGCCGGTAGCCGCTTTCTTTGACCCGTTCGATGACGAGCAGCGCGTGTTTGGACAGGCTGGCGACATCCTGGCCTTCTGGCATTACAATTATCCGCTCGGCGGGCAACTCACATTCGGCGATGATCTTTTCCATCCGGTCGTAATCGGCTTCGTCCGCCACCACAAATTTAAACCAGGGGTCGCGGCTGGCCGCCAGTTGCCGTAGTACCGCCGGTTTTATAGTGCGGACGGTATTGCGGGCGGAGGGCAATTTGGGTGAAATATTTAGCTGGCAGCGTGAACGAATTAGGGGGCCGCCCGCCAGCGTGCCGTTCGTCTCGATTTCGACCGCCCACTCTGCCCCTAATTGCCCCAGCAACGCTTCGATTGCCGCCGCATGCAGCAGAGGTTCGCCCCCCGTGATAACCAGGCGACGGCAGGGGTAAGCCGTTAGCCGGGTCAAAAGAGTGTCCAGGCTCAATTCCTCGTACTGATTAAAATCGGGGTGGGCGGTATCCCAGGTATAGCGGGTATCGCACCACTGACAGGTGAGGTTGCAGACCTGCAAACGTAAAAAAAGAGCCGGGCGGCCTATCGAAGCTCCTTCACCCTGCACCGAAAAGAAAATCTCGTTGACCAAAAACCGGTCTGCCCGCACAATCGGGCGGTTAATCGCTAGAACTTCCACTTTTCTCTTACTCTTTCAGCCTGATCTGTCTTTACCGGGCAAAAATAGCCCAAAAAGAGGGCTGAAAATATGCTCGTTTTGTGCTAATATAGGATACAACTTAGGCCCAGCCTTGTAAAGTAACGCTAGACATAATCACTAAATAGAAATCAAAAAAGTGCCTGTTTCGTGACCCGGCGCGGTGAGACACGAGAAAGGTTTGTCCGATGCAGTTTCCCCTGGTTCGATGGTTGCAAAATAGTCGTTGGAGTATCCGTACCAAACTCCTGGCCGGTTTTTTGATTATTGCTTTTTTCCTGGTGCTGATGACGCTCTTTAGCGTGCTAGTAATTGGTGAGCTTGGCGGCAAGATCGAGCAAGTTTCCCAGGCCCAGCAGCAGGTACGCCAGACGGGTCGGCTGAGTGAAGCTGCGACCGCTTTACGTAACGCTCTTGACTACTCTAAGTCCAGCCTGGCTACGGTCGTAGCCCGCAGCCAGGAAGTTCTTGATAAACCTGAAACTCAGGCCGGTGCTTTAGCCTATAATTTGCCGGCTTTCCGGGATTATGACCGCCAGCGTTACGAGATTCAACAGGCTCGTAACATCATCAAAGAAGTCAACCCTTACTTTGTCTCTAATAAGACTGCTAACAGCAGTGCTATCGGCTTTATGGAGATGCTAAGACCACAGTTAAATGATTTGCTGGCCTTGCTGGATGACCTGCGTGATACGGCTTATAGCGAACAATACGGAGCGGTAGTGCAAAAGTGGGCTTCTACCGAGCCGACACTGACTAAAACCTTGAGCCAGATTGATACCTTCCGCCAGGCCTTTACCGGCGTAGTTACCGACACCGAAAAGGCCAGCCGTAAAGCCGTAGAAGACGCTAACACTACCCGTAACCTATTCCAGATCGTTTTAACCGTGGTTGGAATAATTGCCGTAGGGCTGGCTCTCTCCTTTGGTCTATCGCTAACCCTGGTTTTCACTCGCCCGGTCGAACGGTTGCGTAACCGCCTGGAAAAGCTGGCCGAGGGCGACCTGACTACCAGCCTGGAAGTAGACAACCGGGATCAATTTGGCCTGTTGGCCGGGACGTTCAATCAGAGCGTCGCCCGCCTGGGCGGAGTGGTGGAACAGGTGCAGAGCCAGGCGGTGAAGGTTAGCAGTGCCGCCGCCGAGATTGCCGCCGCCAGTAGCCATTCGGCTCTGGTTTCGGTGGAACAGGCCGGGGCCGTAGCCGAGGCAACCGTTACTATCGAGGAACTGAGCCACACGGCCCAGCAAATCGCCGAAGCCGCCACCCTGGTAGCGAGTGCTGCCGAGCAAGCTTTGAGTAACGCCAGCGACGGTCAGGCCACCGTGCGCGAAAGTATCATTGGGATTAACAATCTTAAAAACCGGGTGAAGAACATCACCGACCGTATTCTGGCCCTTTCGGAGCGTTCGCAACGGGTCGGCCATATTATTGATCAGGTCGCTTCGATTGCCGATCAGACCCATTTGTTGGCCCTTAATGCCGCCATCGAAAGTGCTGCCGCCGGAGAAAGTGGCAAACGGTTTGCGGTGGTAGCCGCCAGCGTCAAACAACTGGCCGAGAAAAGCCGCCAGGCTACTAAAGATGTTCAGGCGGTGCTGAGCGAAATTCAGGCCGCGACCAATGCCAGCGTAATGGCGACCGAGCAGGGCATGAAAGAGGCCGAGCGCGGGGCGATCCTGGCTCACAGCACCGGAGATGCCAACGAAAGCATTATTCAGATGGTCGAGCGGACTGTGCAGCTTGCCAGCGCAATCTCGCTGGCAACTCAACAGCAGCGCAGTGCCAGCGAACAGGTAGTTTCTTCGATGCGGCAACTGGCAACCGTTATTCAGGATGGTGCTACCAGTGCCAAGCAAAGTAGCACGCTGGCGTCGACTCTGGACGAGATCGCTCTTGAACTGCGGCGCGTATCCAGTCAATTCAAAGTCCAACCCGGCTCTCATCCCGACGATAGTGCCGATAGCAAGCCCGATAATTCTTCGCCCGGCCTCGACGGATTGCCCGCCCTAACCACCTACGCGGCGGATGGTTCCGATTCAGCAGTAGATCGCTATAGCGGGCCACTTCATCCTGAACCAGTCAGTTAGTTTCGGATCAGGGGGCAATTAGAGTTCGTTCCCTGCAAGCAAGCAAGATAAGCTAAAAAGATGGCAAAAGCTCTGACAAATCCGATTTGTCAGAGCTTTTGCTTTCTAATGTTGCTTCGCTTTCTAATGTTGCCAGGCTTACTTCAAGCCGAGAACCCGCCTCGACTAATGTTTGACCTGCGGATGTTGCCGGAACCAGGTAATCGTTTCTCGCAACGCCTCCCGATGCGGAGTAGTGTTTTCGCCAAAAGCCTGGGCAAATTTGGAATGGTTTACCACGAAAGGCTGCTCGAACTCGTAGAGCATTTCCTCCACTTCCCGCAGGTTTGGAATGAAAAGACCCAGCATTTTAACCATCAGGTTGGGGATAGTGCCGAATTTAGGAGTCTGTCCGGCTTCTTCGTAGACCATCTTGAAAAATTCTCCGCT
>JBBRBE010000286.1:0-4711 GCA_038206175.1 Chloroflexia bacterium | reverse complement strand
TAATAGGCCCAAAGACCTAGATGAAGTAGGTCTTTGGGCTTAGTCTCGCTCCGTCTTTAACACGTCCTAATTTATGAGGAGAGATTTTTTAGGTAAAGAGAAAGGCCGCCAGCCCAGGAAACAAGCCGATTTTAGCCTGACCCTTTACCTGTTAATTTTTTTGAGGAAGCCTAAAGGATAGGACGAAAGGGAACATAAGAATTATGCAGCTAAATAAGATGGAGGCTCCCGCAACCAGCCTCACACCAAAACCGGCCCTGGTACTGGGCCTGGGGTTTTTGCTGGGGTTGAGCCTCTTGCTAGTCGCCTGTGGCGATAATACCAGCACCGCTCAAACTGGCAGTCCGACTCTTGCTCCCACCACGGCCAGTGCCGCCGCCACGACCGTTGCGGCTACAACTGCGGCCCTCACCACGACCGCCGCCAATGTCACTACGGTTGCCGCAACCAGTCCTGCGGCGGCTACTACCAGCGTGGCTACGACTACCGCTCCTCTCACTGCAACCACCGCAGCGATAGCCAGTGGTAGTAAACCATCTATCGCTTTGTCGTCGGACAGCATCGAAATCGGGCAGAAGCTTAACATTATAGGTCAGGGTTTTCCGCCTAACGGGTGGGTGACAGTCGAATTTAAACCAGAGGGAGATACCGCCACTCGTGGAGTAGCGTCATTGGCTCTGGCCGATGCCACCGGCAAATGTAACACCGACTTGATCCTTTCCAGCTATGGGGACGGCTCCCCTATCAAGGCGGGCAAGAATACGATCCTGGTGATAACTCAGGACACAAAACTCCAGGCTACAACTTCTGTCAACCTGTTACCTAAACCGGAAACTCAGCCGGTTAAGTAAGATATAGCCGCAGCCTGGCAAAACTAAGACCTACTAAAAATAGCCTGAAAGTTTTCAGGCTATTTTTAGTGGGCGGAACCAGAACTAAACGTTGACCAGACGCTCTTTCAGGTCGGCCAGGGCTTGCTCAAGCAAAGCCTTGTTGCGTGGAAAGTTTAACCAGGTGCTGGCCCCGCTGGGGTGCGGCAGATGATAAACCTCGACCAGGGCGGTTGGCTCGAAAAGACCACGCAAAGCGATTGGACGGCCCGCCGCCAATTCCTTACTTTTCAACAAACGGGTTTCCAACCGCTCGTATAACTCACCGAGCGTCATCGAGCAGTGAGTGCCGATGATGTCTTCCAGCCGCATTTTGTCGCCGTAAACCTCTTTGATCGCGCTGCTACCGACCAGGATTATCGTGGCAGGCCGCAAGAGAGCCAGTTCGCTCAGGAGGTAGGGGCGGCAGAGGGCGCGTTCGAGCGGGGTCGGGTTGCGGTCGCCTCCGCCACCATTAGCCCGGCCCGGATAACACTTGTTGATGGCCGAAAGATAAAAATAATCCCGCACCTGTTCCTCGCTCAAACCGGCCTGAGCCATCCAGCGCATCAGAGTGCGCCCTGCCGGGCCGCCAAAAGCCACTTTGCGAGTTCCTTCGCTCAGGCCGGGGGCTTGCCCGATCAGCCAGACCCGCCGCCGCCCGCGTCCCCGGTCAATCGGGCGAGGAATCGCCACATAACCGCGCTCGGCACATAGCTGGCAGGTTTCGATTTCCCGGTTGAGATCGGCCAGTCTTTGGTCTGCCGCCGGTTCTATCTCGTTTTCGGTCTGGCTTTGCAATCTAAAATGTTAACTTTCTAGTCCTTCGTGTATAATTCTAGCGAAACTAATTATAACATAAGGTAGCAGTACAAATGTACTGATCTGGCTCAGGAAAAGAGGAAGCAGCATGTCTAACTTCTGGAATTCGCAACGCCCGGCCCCGGCCCCTGCCGACATCAGTGTACCACGCACCATCGCTGACTCCGCTACTACCACCAGCCGTTTGATGGAAGTGTTGGACAGCAATGTTCACGGCAATGTTCATGGCGGCGTAATTATGCGGCTGGTTGACGAGTCGGCGGCTATCGTCGCCATCAAACATTCGCGCCGTTCGGTCGTAACGGCTCGGATCGAAAGCATGAATTTTCTAGCCCCGGCTTATATTGGCGATGTCGTCACGCTACATTGCGCTCTTAACTATGTCGGGCGCACCAGCATGGAAGTCGGGGTGGAAGTGACTACCGAAACCCTTCGCACGGGTGAAATCCGGCGCATCTGTTCCAGCCAGGTTATTTTCGTGGCCCTGGATGAAAACCGCCAGCCTGTCCCGGTGCCGCCGCTCCTGGCTTCCGGCCCGGAGGAAGAAAGCCGGATCGCCCGTGCCAAAGCCCGCCGCGAACGTCTGCGCCTGCTGGAACAAGAACTGGAAGTGTTGAACCAATCTACCGAAAATAAAGCTGGATAAAATCCGCTACCCTTACGTTTATACCATAGAAACCAAATCGAGGACACACTACGCCAAAGGTAGCTTCTAAGGTAACTTCTATGGAACAACATCCTCTTACCGTAATTCTTGACATCAAGCCCCAGGCCCGCCAGGAACTAGAAACGCTTTTGGTGGGGATAGGGCAGGACATTCGGCGCAACCCTTATCTGCGCTTCCCGGAAATCGAGACAGTCCATTTCGCTCGCTTTGTGATGATCGGCGGGGGCTATCTGGCCGACCGCGATGCCCAGACCCGCCTCTACTTTAGCAGCAACCACGATGGCCCAGCCGAAGCTTTTATTGATCTCTTACTCGATAAAGCCGGGCCAGGCGTCCAGGCGATCTTCCGCCATTGCGAAGGCTACCCTGACCTGCCGCTAACAGATCCACAATTCCGCCCGCGTTTTCAGGAATACATCCGGGCGCACACTCTGCCGACCCAGACCTTCTATGCCGCTTACCGGGGCCATAGCGTGCGGCAGGTACAGGGATATATCCGGTTGCGCCAGGAGCTAAACCACTTCCTGGCGCAACCGCCGGTTGACCGACTGGTAGAAACTCTGGCCGCTCTTCCCCTGCCGCCGCCCGACGACCCTGCCGCGCTTGATCAGCGCGTTGGTAAAGCTCTGGTCGGTTTGCAGCAAGACTTGGTCTCTAAACTGCTAAAACTTGTAGGAGCTATTCTGGTAAAGCCGCTCTCGAAAGAGCCGACCGAGGAAGCCAGTGCCGAAGTAGACACGCGCCCCGAAGTAACCGACTGGCTCTACACGGTTCAGAACGAAATTACCGTTATATCAGCGATTGACCCCCAAAAAAAGGAAAGCCTCGAAAGATTTTTGTGGGTGATCAACGCCGCCGCCGAATATTATTTCAACAAGGGTTCGCTTTCTGGCCTGACCTCGATTCATTTCGCCCGATGGGTGATCATTGACAACGGCCAAAACTTACTGTTCGAGAGCAATTATGACGGAAACTGGGAGCAGTACATCGGTGACTTTGTGGACAAGGCCAGTGTCGGAATGGACGGCATCTGGAGTAACTGCCTGGGTTATCCTTCCCGTGGCGCGAAGGAATTGCAGTCATTCAAGAAAATTATTATTGATCATCAGGTGCGAGCGCAGGTCTTTTACAGTGCCTACCCGCAGGAATCAGTCCGCAATATCCTCAACGACATCGAGATAAGCAAAAAGTTAGGCCGCGTGCTGGGCGAAAAGGGTCTGGCCCGGTGGCTGGCAAAGCTTTAAGAGGACGAGATATTATGTCAACTGAACTAGAATTGGCCGAAATTCAAGGCCTAATCTTGAGCGGCTATGCCCATCTGAAATCGGCGGCGTACCTGTTCCTGGCCGTGCAAGAGACCGAGGCAGCCCGGAAATGGCTGGCAGGTCTGGCTCCGCGCCTGACGAGTGCCGCTCCCTGGCTGAAAGATGCCGGAGGCAAGGTGATCAAACCTGCCACTTGCCTGAACCTGGCCTTCACCCGATCCGGCCTGGAAAGTTTCGCCATACCTTGCGAAGGTTTCTCGACCGAATTTTTAGAAGGCATGGCTGGCCTGTCCGACCTCGCCGACCCGACCAAACTCTCGAATAGAGCGCGACGGTTGGGCGATACCGGCCCCAACGCTCCGGCTTTATGGGATTTTGGCGGGCCAACCACTCCGCCGGTTCACCTGTTGCTGATGCTCTTCGCCGCCGACCCCGCCAGCCTGACCGCCCTGATTGACCAGGTGCTTACCAAAGAGCCGACGAGCCAGGGTCTAACCGTGCTGGCAAGCCAGGAAGCCTACCTGCCCGATACCAACAAAGAGCCGTTCGGCTTCCGCGATGGCATGTCGCAGCCGACCGTGGAAGGAAGCGGGCGAGATGGAGCGGACGAAGAGCCACTAATCGCGGCGGGCGAGTTCATCCTCAACTACCGCAACGAGTACAACTTGCTGCCGCCTATGCCCTTGAATCCCCGGCTAGGGCCGAACGGCACTTATCTGGTTTATCGCAAGCTAGAACAAGACGTGGCGGCTTTCTGGAATTTTATGTATGCAGAGGCGGGCGGCGAACCAACTCTGGCCGAATGGATCGCCGCCAAGTGCGTCGGACGCTGGCGAAGTGGCGCACCTCTGACCCTGGCTCCAAACGAAGATAACCCGGCCCTGGGAGCCGACCCGGTACAATCGAACAAGTTCGGCTATGCTCATAGCGATCAGGCTGGATATGGCTGCCCGGTCGGTTCGCATGTGCGCCGGACAAACCCCCGCGACTCGCTCCAACCCGATCCGGCAGCCTCGCGTGACGCCGTGAGCAAGCATCGCATGATCCGGCGAGGACGTATCTACGGCCCTGAATACCCTGATGATGTG
>JBBRBE010000285.1:0-4718 GCA_038206175.1 Chloroflexia bacterium | reverse complement strand
AGAAGATTCTTCGCTTCGCTCACACCCGCAGGGCGTGACATACGGACTTTGTATTCCCCCTGCCTATTAGAAGCTTCCTATCTTTTCTTCTGAAGATAAAGTGAAAATAACCAAAAAAGTAGAGTATAGCCCAATTAGCCCATAGCCCAACCCGCCTGGAAGGATTGACAAGGTCTAAACGGCTTCATATACTCTGGACAAGCTTCACAAGGGCCGCCTGACTACAGGTGTTGGTGTAGTAGAAATCGGCCAGGGAGGATGCAGACCGCCCGGCCCGTGGGCAAAGATATTTCATGTACATGTAAAGGAAGACCGGGCGTTGGTCAAGACCGCCCGGCCACACCCGTAGGGCGTAGCCGCCCGGTCTTTGTGGAAATTTTAAGGCAATCATCAAACTATATTTCTGACAGGATTTAATTACATGAGCGATCCGCGATATTCTAACCAGCGACCGACCCCGGCCCGCTCTGCTCGGCCCACGACTGGCCCGGCCCGCCCGGTCTACCGCTACACCCGGCAGTTTTTGGAGCAAGAAGACGGGGAGGTGCGCCGGGCGACCTGGGGGCCGCGAGTGGTGGCCGGGCTGTTCGATTTTGCCCTGGTGGGAGTGCCGTTTAACCTGCTGGGGAATCTGCTCTGGCTACCCAAAGCTGAGGTTGCCGGGGAAGGCATTGATAGCACGGCCACTGGCTTTAACGGCCTACCGCTGGAATGGCATTATCTGCTCTGGATTGCCGCTTTCACGATCTACGCTACCTTCACGACCCTGGCGTTGGGCGCGACGCCCGGCAAACGGTTGATGAACCTGAAAGTGGTCGGGCCAGGCGAACGGTCGCTGGCTCTGCCGAGGCTTTTGTGGCGGTACAGTCTGCCGTACCCGTTCAACCTGGCAATTCTGGCGTATCTGCTGGGCCGTCTTACCCTGGGCATCAGCTTTGGCACGCTTCTGGCGGCTCTGGTGCTGCTGGCCGATTTCGCCTTGCTGGTGGCCGACCAGCGCGGCCAGACCTTGCACGATAAGCTGAGCGGTAGCCAGGTCGTACTGGCCGATCTGACGAAGTTATAATCGGTGTATAATTAGCAGGAAACTAAGATTTATATAGAACAGGCGAAACGCGAAGGAGACCGATATGATCCCTTTAGAAGCTTTTGGGCTGACCGGACATCAAAGCACGCGCACGATTTTTGGCGCGGCGGCCCTGGGCGGGGTGAGCCAGGCCGAGGCCGACCGCACCCTGGAAGTGTTGCTGCAACACGGCGTGAACCACATTGATACGGCTGCCAGCTATGGCGAGGCCGAACTACGGATCGCTCCCTGGATGAAGGAACACCGCAGCGAGTTTTTCCTGGCAACCAAAACCGGCGAGCGCAGTTATGCCAAAGCCCGCGAGGAACTGCATCGTTCGCTCGAACGGTTGCAGGTTGACCAGGTGGATTTGATCCAGCTTCACAACCTGGTAGACCCTATCGAGTGGCAGACCGCTCACGGGCCGGGCGGAGCCTTAGAAGCACTGGTGGAGGCGCGGCAAGAGGGGTTGGTGCGGTTTATCGGCGTGACCGGCCACGGGTTGAGCATTGCGGCGATGCACCAGCGCAGCCTGGCTCAGTTTCCCTACGACTCGGTACTCTTGCCCTATAACTTCGTAACTTTCCAGAACGCTAAATATCAGGCCGATTTCGAGGCGTTGGTGACGTTATGCCAGGAGCGCGGCGTGGCGATCCAGACGATCAAGAGCATTGCCCGCCGCCCGTGGGGTTTGCAAGACCCGCATACCCGCACGACCTGGTACGAACCGCTCGAAGAACAATCCGAGATCGAGACGGCGGTACACTGGGTCTTGAGCCGACCAGGGATTTTCCTCAATACGGCGGGCGACACTACCCTTTTGCCCAAAGTGTTAGAAGCGGCCCAGAAATACGATACATCTGCGCCGCCCGCCGGGGCCGTCCTGGAACAACGCCTCCAAACGCTGCTGAGTGGGCAGGAATTGGCCCCGCTATTCTTCTAGCTGGCCTGTAGTACGCCATTCCTCAACAATTCTCACGATAGCTAAGAAATTCGCGGTAGTTTTACCCCACTTGTAACTGGTAATAAAAGAAAAATATACATTTTTCTTTTATTACCAGCATTAAATCTCGCCGAGGGCAGGTAGATTTGCATTTTAATTTGGAAGAGCGGTTTTAGATAAAAAAGAGGAAACGAATAATGCTCGAAACAGATTTGGCGCAGGAGATCAAGCGGCGCGAGAGCGAGATGGTCGCTTTGCGGCGCGAGTTGCATCGCCATCCCGAACTTTCTTTTGAGGAAGAACGCACCGCCGGGATTGTGGCGGAGACGCTGCGCGGTATCGGCGGGGTGGAGGATGTGCGGCAGGGCGTGGGCGGTCACGGCGTAGTCGGGACGATCCGGGGCGGGAAGCCGGGCCGGACAATCCTGGTGCGGGCCGATATGGACGGGCTGCCGATTCTGGAGCAAAATCAGGTCGAGTACAAATCTGAAAATCCTCAGGCGATGCACGCTTGCGGCCACGATGGGCATGTTTCGATTGCGCTGACCCTGGCGGCGGCGTTGGCGACCCACTGCGAGGAGTTGCCCGGTACGGTGCGCTTTGCTTTTCAGCCTGCCGAGGAGCGCGGCGGCGGAGCTAAACCGATGATCCGCGATGGCGTGTTGGACGACCCGGCGGTGGAGGCGGTGGTCGGCTTGCACCTGTGGAACAATCTGCCGGTCGGCCAGATCGGGATCAGCGATGGCGTTATTTTCGCCAATGCGGACGGTTTTCAGATGACCGTTCACGGCAAAGGCGGTCACGGGGCGTTGCCGCACCAGACGGTTGACGCGCTTCTGGTAGCGGCGGAAATCGTAGTGGCTTTGCAAACGCTGGTCAGCCGCGAGGTTACGCCGCTTATGCCCGCCGTCGTGACGGTTGGCTCGTTCCATTCGGGCAGTGCTTTTAATATTATCAATGAGGAAGCCCAGATTAATGGCACTTTCCGCACCGTCACGCCCGAAGCCCGCCAGTACCTGACGCAGCGCATCCGCGAGATGGCCGAAGGGGTGGCTAAGGCGATGCGGGCTTCGGTCGAGATTAGCTTTTCTATCGGGGTGCCAGCCGTGGTCAATAACGCCGAGGTTGCCCGACGGGTGCGGGAGGCCGGGGCGGAGGTGCTGGGAGCCGAGAATGTGGTGACGGTCGAACCTGTCACTATCGCCGACGATATGAGCGAGTTCTTGCTGGCCCGGCCCGGTTGCTATTTCCTGATGGGGTCGGCCAATCCTTCGCGTGGCCTGGACTTCCCGCATCATCATCCGCGCTTCGATTTCGACGAAGCTTGCCTGATCCCCGCCGCCGAGATTCTAGCTCGCTCGGTGCTGAATCTGGTACAATAGGCTCGCTGTTTGTTATCAAAGAAGGACGGAGGCCGGTCATGACAGTCGAAACTCGCCGGGAAAAGTTTTATACCGTTGACCAGTACATGAAGATGGCCGACAACGGTAAAGATTATGAGTTGGTAGAAGGGAAGCTAACTGAAATGCCCGGCCCAAACCTTGCCCACGGTAGAATTACAAAAAGGCTGTTTCGTAATCTTGATACTTTCTTGATTAAAAGTCCAATTGGGGAAGTGTTAGATAATGTAGCCTTTGAATTAGACCCTAAAAATGCTTTGCGGCCTGACCTGGCTTTTATTTCGGCTGAAAGAGGAGCCAACAATGACGAAAGCAAAGCTTTTCCCGGTGCGCCCGACCTGGCAATCGAGGCGATGTCGCCGACTGACAAGTGGCGGGACGTGTCGGACAAGGTGCGCCGCTACCTGCACGCGGGGGCCAGAATGGTCTGGGTGGTAGACCCATTCGACCAGGGCGTGACGGTCTACCGGCCCGACCAACCCCGCCGCCTCTTGCTGCCGGAGGACGAACTGGATGGCCTCGATGTAGTGCCAGGGTTCAAGCTGCTGGTAGGCCAGCTTTTCGGATAAGGGGTGCTATTGCCAGAGCAAGACCGCCCGGCCCCTAAACTCAAGAATTGCCTGAATATTGCACCAAGATGAAGACCTGCTTGACCGTTCGACCGCCCGGCCCTACCCGCCTGGGTGCCGTGGGCAAAGAGGCCGGACTATTCCAACAAAGCCCTGTGAACAGGGCTAATGCCTTTTTCCTTAACATTCCTCCCTTATTTTATATATCATCGCGTTATATCAGGCCCATTGATGGGTCTTTGTTGGGGCAGCCCGGTCACGCCCTACGAGTGTGGCCGGGCGGTCTTCGCTACCGCCTTAAGTTGTAGCCTTATGATCTAAGCGAAGAATCTTCTTGGCCTATCTTGATTTTGCTTATTCAAGAAGATTCTTCGCTACGCTCAGAATGACAAGGCGTGGCGAAGGGCGAGACACAAGGCGACAAGGCGTGGCGAAGGGCGACAAGGCGTGGCGAAGGGCGAGACAAAAAGCGACAAGGCGTGGCGAAGGGCGACAAGGCGTGAAAAAGGGCGAGACAAAAGGCGACAAGGCGTGAAAAAGGGCAAAACCAGGACTTTGCATTCGCCCTGTTACGTTATATCAGGCCCGTTTAGGGGTCTTTGTAGTGTTCGACGGTTGCATCACCCCGGCTGTTCGGGGCTAAGTGTAGCCCCTCCCTGTAGTGTTCGACGGTTGCATCACCCCGGCTGTTCGATCTTATGCCTAGCCTGTGGTTTGTAAAGTGGGCTGTGGTCGAACGG
>JBBRBE010000284.1:0-4734 GCA_038206175.1 Chloroflexia bacterium | reverse complement strand
CTGCTACCCCACCCCGCGGGGGCGTGGCCCCCCCCCGGGGGGGGGGGGGGGTTTTTGGTGTGATTCCCTGCCCGCGGGGCGGCCCCCCCCCATCGCCCGGTCTTTACCCTACACGCACAGTCTTCGGCCACGCACCGGGCGGTCTTGAATAACGCCCGGTCTCCCTTATACCCCGATCACTTTCACTTCGGCCTGAGCGTCAGGGTAGCCTCTTTTTCCCGCTCTACTGCCGCCGGGCTGAACAGGAACGGGTGATAGCGACCGTTGAGCCAGTCGTCGAGGTTGTCGCCGTAGTGTTTGTTGAAAGGCTGGCCGGATTGCCCGCCGCTATTGACGATCAGCGAAGCATCCCAATCGGCCAGGTTCATCAGCCCTCGGAAAGATACCCCGGTCGTCTGGGCGAAAGGGTTGAGCAGGTCAAAGCTGGCTGCCGCCACGGTCGTGCCATCGCCGCCGTTCTCGACCGTTTTCAGGTTGATCAAGGGTTGGAGTGGGCCGGGAACGCCCTTGCCAATCGGAGTCTGGGTGAAGCTCATCGTGTGCAGCTTGCCCCACTTCCAGTCGGCCTCGTTCGAGCCGAGTTTGCCCGACAGGAAATCTACCGCTTGACCAACCGATTTTTGCAAAAGAACATCCCGCCCAGCCGCGCCCCACCAGGAGTTCGAGGGGTCTTTGAGCAGGGTCAGGACGGCCAGGAGGGTCATGTTGCCGTTGGCGTAGCGTTCGTATAAGTCCTGGCCGAGCCGTTCTTTGAACATATTCTCGACAAGCTTGACATAAGTAGCTTTGTAGATTGCGCCCGGCACTGAATCGGCGGTCAGCCGTCCGTCCCAATCGCGCAGTCGGGCCAGAGCGGGCGCAATTTTACCGTCTGAATTGGGTAAATTTGCCAGATAGCCCACGAATTCTTTGCCCGGAATGCTCAACACGTCCGCTTGAATTGCGCCTAAATCGGCCAGACTTAGCTTTTCTTTGGCTTTCAGAAGGTCGGTAATGCGCTGCGCCCGCCAGCCAGGGTCGTACTCCTGGCCGAGGTAAACCTTCTCGGCACTCTGGGCCACGTTGCGGTTGTTAGCGGTAGCTACGAACCCGGCGGCAGGATTGTAGACCGAGGGCAGGTCATCGAAGTTAGCAAAACCAGTCCATTCGTACTCGCCCGTCCAGCCCGGCACAGGCAGCAAGCCGTCGCCTTTCGCCCGAAGCGGCCACAGGCCCGGTATCTGGTAGCCGATGTTGCCGTCCAGGTCGGCATAGACGAAGTTCTGGGCCGGAGTGTTAAAGCCGCGCAAAGCCTGGCGGAAGGCCGTCCAGTTCTGCGCCCGGTTGTACTGCAAAACCGAACCGATCAGGGGAGCATCGCCCAGGGCGACCCAGCGCAAAGCCATCGGCTGACTATTTTTGAGCGAATCCGTCACGTCGTTGAGAATAGGGCCGTGGCGAGTCTGGCGCACCCGCAGCGTTTCGGACGGTTTACCACTGATTTTGATTTCCTCGCTGGTAATTTGCAGAGGTTGCCACTCGCCCTTAAATTCGTACTGGTCGGGGTTGGCCGGGTTGAGCTTTTCGAGGTACAAATCCTGGGTGTCGCCGCTTACGTTAGTCACGCCCCAGGCTATCCGCTCGTTGTGACCGATCACGACGCCCGGCACGCCGGGGAAAGTCACGCCCGCTACGTTGAAACCGCCTCCTTGCAGGCTCACCTCGTACCAGACCGACGGATTGCGGAGGCCCAGGTGCGGGTCGTTCGCCAGCATGGGCTTGCCGGTAGTGGTTTTGGCTCCGGCCACCACCCAGTTGTTGCTGCCGCGTCCGTCCAGGTCTTGCCCGACCAGGGCGTGCAGGTCGGCCTGAATCGAGGCCAGGGCCAGCCCACCCTCGATCCCTTTATACGAAACATTGGGCGGCACAATCAGGGGCGTCGTGGGTGCGCTGCCGGTAGGCATCAGGCGGGCGGCTTCGGCGGCCCCGACTTTCTCGACCAGCGCGGCGCGGGTGATCTCCCGACCGTAATTGTCGCCCAGGTCGAAGGCCATTACTTTACCCCAGGAAAGCGTATCCAGCACCGTCCAGGGTTCGGGTTTGAACCCTAACAGGCTAAACTCGATGGGCAGGTTATCCCGGTGCGTCTCCATAAAAGCGTTGATGCCTCTGGCGTAGCTTTCCAGAATCAGCTTTTCCTCGCCACTCAACCCGGCCAGTTCGCTTTCGGCAGCCCGGCGCAGCCCTATCGTCCGCAAGAAGCGGTCTTGCTCGATAGCGGCTTCGCCCAGCACTTCCGAAAGTCGCCCGGCCCCGACTCGCCGGTTGAACTCAAGCTGCCACATACGATCCTGAGCCGTCACGTAGCCCTGGGCCATAAACAGGTCGGCCACGTTCGAGGCCGAGATGTGCGGCACGCCCGCTTTGTCCCGCACGACCTTGACTTCTCCGCTCAAACCGCTTATTTCGACTGTGCCGTCGGTTTGAGGCAGAGGCCGGATCACCAGCCAGAAGAAAGCCACCCCGATCAGCTCCAGCACCAGAAGCACCAGGCCCGCCAGGAACATCAAAAATAGCCGCAGACGGCGGGGTTTACGACGCTCCCTGGTCT
This sequence comes from Chloroflexia bacterium, assembly GCA_038206175.1. Taxonomy (GTDB): domain Bacteria; phylum Chloroflexota; class Chloroflexia; order Chloroheliales; family Chloroheliaceae; genus 54-19. The sequence continues at coordinate 2,144 of JBBRBE010000284.1, read as the reverse complement.
GGGAGGCCCTCGAAGATATGGTTTGCTTCATCGCAATTCTTCCCTGTTTTATTAAATTTGGCCCGGCCTAAAAAGTGTTTACGGTTAAGATTATTGAGCAGTTTTTGCGAGCATGTTCGTGACGGGCTGATTATACATCAACCCGGCCCGCCTGCGCATATTCCTGGCGGTGCGGTCTGAGGTGCGGCAAAGGTCGGCAGCAAGGTATAATCGAGGTCAAAACAACCCTATAATAGAAACAGAGGAACCTCGTCATGTTTATCAATCGGAGTAACTTGCTGCTCGACAACCCGCCTCAGCTAAATTACGGCGTGGCGGTGGTGGACGTGGACAACGACGGTGCTTTCGAGTTATTTGTAGCGGGCTACGGGCAGCCCAACAAGGTACTCAAGTGGAACGGCGCGGGTTTCGTGGACATCGCCGAGGCGACCCTGGCCGATGCCGCCCGGCAAGCTATCGGGGTGGCGGCGGGCGATTTCGACGGCGACGGGCGCGAGGAAATTTACGTCCTCAACACCGATTCGTTCGCCGGGCGCAAACGCTTTGGCGACCGCCTGTTCAGTTCTTTCGAGGGCGGCTGGCTCGATCTGTTCGATTTGCCGCGTAATCTGGAAGCGGTCAACCCGACGGCGGGCCGCTCGGTGGCTTGCGTAGACCGGCAGGGCCGGGGGCAGTACGGCTTTATGGTGGCGAACTACGGCGGGCCGATGCGCCTCTACGAGCTAAACCCGGATGGCGTGCTGGTAGATGTGGCGGGTGAAGCCGGGGTGGCCCTGACGACCGGCGGGCGCAGCCTGATTTGCGGGCCGCTCGTGTCGTCGCGCATGGATATTTTCGCGGCCAACGAAAACGGGCCGAACTTCCTCTTTCGCAACCAGGGCGAAGGCCGCTACGAAGAAATTGCCCGGCAGGTCGGGCTGGCCGACCCCTACGAACACGGGCGCGGGGTGGCTCTGCTGGATGGCGAAGACGGGCGGTTCGAGTTAGTTTACGGCAACTGGGAAGGGCCGCACCGCCTTTTCCGGCTCGGCCCGGATGGTCAATTTAGCGATGTCGCCCCGCCCGCACTCAGCCGTCCGTCCCGCGTGCGCACCGTCATTGCCGCCGATTTCGACAACGACGGCTACCAGGAGATTTTCTTTAACAACATCGGCCAGCCCAACCGCCTCTTTGGATGGCGTGACGGAGAGTGGACGCCCCTCGATATTGGCGAGGCTGCCGAGGAGGGCGGACTTGGTACGGGCGCGGCGGTCGGTGATTTCGATGGCGACGGACGGCTGGAACTGCTGGTTTCGCACGGCGAAGCGGGTCTCCAGCCTCTCACACTCTATCAGACTGCCGATAACGCTAACGATTGGCTCCGAGTGCAACCGTTGACCCCGGCGGGCGCACCGGCACGGGGAGCCTCCGTCACCCTGATTCCCGCCGGAACCGGGCGCACCCAACGCCGCGTGATTGACGCGGGCAGCGGCTACCTGTGCCAGATGGAGCCAGTCGCTCATTTTGGCCTCGGCCCTGAGTCTAAAATTCGTCAGGTCGAAGTAAGCTGGCCCGACGGCACGACTGCCCTTATCGAGGCTCCTCTGGCCCGCCAGACCTTGAAAGTACGGCATCCCTGACCGGCCCCAAAAGTGAGATTTTTGACAGGAATAATAGCTCAAGAATTGCATAACTTATTCACAAACTATAGAAAGCTCCTTGAGCGGCTAATCCACCGGGTCAAAGATAGTTTATTTAGCAAAGGCCGGGCGGTCTGCCCTAAAGTACGGTTTTCATCTTTGTGAAGTATTTAGGCAATTATCAAGTAATAGTTCACCCAGCCTAAAACTGTCACATGCGGCCCTGTCGTGTCACGCCCTGTCACATGCGGCCCTGTCGTGTCACGTGCGGCCCTGTCGTGTCATTCTGAGCGTAGCGAAGAATCTTCTTGACTAAGCAAAATTTGGCAAATTCAAGAAGATTCTTCGCTACGCTCAGAATGACAAGGCTGGAGGAGGCATAAGGCAGAGAATGACAAGGCTGGAGGAGGCATGAGGCAGAGAATGACAAGGCTGGAGGAGGCATGAGGCAGAGAATGACAAGGCTGGAGGAGGCATAAGGCAGAGAATGACAAGGCTGAAGGAGGCATAAGGCAGAGAATGACA
>JBBRBE010000283.1:0-4750 GCA_038206175.1 Chloroflexia bacterium | reverse complement strand
TCGATTCGACCCGCCTGTTACAAAAATGACCTTCGGGTTTTCGTTCAGCCGTTCGTCCGCCGCTTGCCAGTGGCGGGCCAGGTAAACCGCCGTAGCCACAGCTCCGCCTAATTCTTCTTCCATAAAGCGTTTTACCACGGCGTCGTCGGCTTCCAATAGCGAGTGGCCGCAACTCTGGCCGTCAGTGGCCGGTAGCACCAGGGCGGCAGCCAGTGGCCCGGCCCCGGCCAGGATTTCGTCCAGAGCGGCCCAGGTGTTTGGCCGAGTCGGGTCGAACTGAGCCAACCGAATGCCTTTTTCAGCCTTTAATCCGGCCTCGGCTTCCTGGTGGGCTTCTTCGTCGCGGAAGGTCAGCAGTACATCCGCGCCGCAACGGGTTTGGGTGCGAGCGAAAGCCAGCCCGTCTTCCACAGTTGACTTATCCCCAGCCGCGATCAATACAAGCTTGCCTTCGGCGTCTACAATCCGCAGACCGGGCCGACTGACAAAGCTGCTCATGCTTTCGGTTTCGACGGCCATGCCGTTTGTGACCTCGAAGACATGCCCGCTATAGGCGGCGGCTTCGTCCGAGCCGAGAAAGACCACCGTTCCGGCCACGTCTTCTTTCTTGGGGAAACCCGCCGCAAAGCCGGTTTCGGTCGGTCGTTTGAGCCGCATAATGCCAAAAAAGCCTTCGGCAGTGGTGCCTTCGGCTTGTCCTTTCATGCCGTCCATCGCCTTAAAGACCGTGCGGATACGTTCGCTATCAATCGGGCCGGGGTAAACCGTGTTGAGGCGGATGCCCCGGTCGCTCTGGCCGAGTTCGCGGGCCAGATGCAGACTGAGGGTATTCAGAGCGGCTTTTGGCACGACGTAAGGGATGCGACCGTAATAATCGGTGCGGCTGAAAATCGTGCTGACGTTGATCACGCTGGCTCCGGGGGCCAGGTAGGGGTAAGCGGCCCGCACAGTATTCCAACTCAGGCCCAGCAGATTGCCAAACCCGGCCCGCAAAGTTTCAGTGTCGGTGGACTCGGCCTCGCGCAAGGCGTGCAGTTCGCTTTCATCGAGAGGAATCTTTGCGAGAGGTTGTTTGGCTCCGGCAGAACCGGCGTTGTTAACCAGGATGTCGAGCGGCCCAAACCTGGCGGCGATTTCTTGCAGGGCGGCCCGCGTCGCGTCCATCCTGGCTCCGTCTAGCACGACTGCTTGCACCCGCTCGGCCTCGAAGCCCCCTTCGCCGATGAGTTTTTGGCGGTAGGCTTCTAGCTTGGTCGCGTTACGCCCCGTGATGATCACGGTTGCGCCTTCTTCTAAGTAGCGGCGGGTTATTACCTCGCCAATGTTACCCGCTCCGCCCGTGATGAGGGCCGTTTTGCCCGCCAGACGTCCTTGTCTCTGCATCTCGTCCTCCTCGAAAGAACCCCTGGCCGGAAGTTCGGTGGGGTAGATCAATGTGCCAGATCGCTGCAAAAATAAAGTTACTAATGCTAAAACAATGCGGTTAAGCTAAAACAAGGCGGGACATATTGCCCGCCTTCTTGTTCTTTTATTAAATCCAGGGTAAGGGAGCCGAGATTAGCATTTTAGCTTCTGTCTGATCCAGGTTCGGTTGGGGTTTACCCACTTTGAACTTCTAAATCTTTACTCCTACTACCCTGTTCGTGAGCCTGTTTCCGGGCCTCTATCGCAGAGCCAGAGCTTGCAGTTTGGTGTTCAATTCCTCGAAGCAGTGGCAGACTTTGGGGTGCGCCAGCGAAGTGAGGAGGAACGGTAAGTGATTGCGGTAAGTCGGGGACTCGGCAATCTCGCTGACCCGCAGAGCTAAAGGTTTTAGCATTCCGGCCAGTTGCCGGGCGCGGGCCTGTACCAGCACGGCCCCGGCAGGTTGCTGGCGCACCAGTTCCGGCCCTTCCTCGCAGGCGAAAGCGTTCACCCAGGAGAGCAGTTCGCCCAGCGTTACGTCCGGCAGATTCGAGTCTATGTTGTGGAAATTAGCGTGGTCGGCCAGGCGTTGCGGTTCCAGGAAATTGATCTGATCGAGGGCGAGATCGAGGCTCTTGACGGCCTGGCAAACTTCGCCCAGCAACACTTCGGTCTTGGGGGTTACTTTCAGGTTGGTTGCGCTCATCAATTTGGTGTCCATACGCTCCGCACTCCTTTTTCTTTGCCCTTGTGGGGTAAGTTGGTCTGACCGAAACCGGGCTTGAAAACCGGAATAGTCGTCCGACCACTTATTAATTCTCTTCCCCAGATGTTCACGTTGTCGTAATCGTTGTGACAAGTTTCACATTCCTGCTTCTATTGAACCACAAAAAAGGCTAATTACAAGATGTTAGGGCGCGAACGGTAAAGGCATCCCCGCCAATGGTAGTTACTAGCTGGTAAACGGTTGTAAGTATCGTCAAAACCTTTCATCTTGGTCGTTATCATCAAATTTGCTTATATCAGCTATGCCTTGTGGATGATCCATCTACTGCTTAGAAAAAGGTTTCATCCCCGCCTCCCGTCATTGAATAAACAGGATACATCGGGCCGGGCGGTGAGCCTAAAAGGTTGCTCTGCCTCAGCGAGCAGCGGAAGCATACAACTAAAAAGCCGCCTACTCGCTGTAGACGGCTTTTCTTCAAGCAGTTATAACCACAATTAACTATCTATCGCTGGTTTGCGCGGCGTCCTTTCAGGGTCAAAATTAACCCCAGCAGAACTACGAAACCAGCAATGTAAAACGCCCACATTCCCCGAAAGAGTACGGTCAGGGCGTTTTCGGCAGGGGCGGCGGTCTGGCGTGAGGTTTCGGCAGCGGCTACCGCGTTGGGGTTGACCTGAGTGCGCGAGATAATTAGTTGGCTCTGGCTACCACTGAGCACGGCGTATTGCTGGCCGCTATTCAGATTGCTAGACACGAACGACGCAGGCTGAACAGCGTTGTTGACCCCGGCAAGTTGGCGTGTTTGGCCTCCACCCAGGCCGGTCGCAGGCAAAGCGGGTGCAGGAGTAGGCACAACTGGAGCGGGGGTAGCCGGGACGTTAATTACTACAGGCGTAGGTGTGGTCTCTGGCACCGGCACATTAGCGTTAGCGGCATTGGGTTCGCTGTAAGTACCGGGTGGCACGATGCCGCTATCCTGGCTGGCTCCCACGCCTCCACCTAGCGTAAAATTGATCGGTTTAGGTAGTAAATTCAGACTGACTCCTTCTTTGCCGTTCTGGTCGGACATTGCAATTTCAAGTTTGTATTGTCCCGGTGGCACGGTAGTCAGATTATATTCCAGTTCCTTACCCCGGTTAACTTCTTTACTATTCAAATAAGTCACGACTTGCATCTGGCTGCCCGGAGCTTTTAGTTTACTGGCTATTTCGCTGCTGGCCGAAAGGCGTACCGGCACGGTATTGCCGCTCAAGGCCGCTCCTTCGGTAGGATAGATAATTTGGACTTGCGAATTGCTATTAGCCCACCAGTTCCAGGCCAATACCGCCAGCACTGCCACTGCTACAACGGCTACTAATCCGATGATCGTTCTCATTCTTCCGCGCTCCTCTTTGCGTGCCTTCTTCATTCTCACGTTTTGGGAATAGGTTGCCGGGTAGTTAAAACTGCTTCTATTCTCCGGCTCAGTTAGCGGGGCTAACCATTTACCGAGTCTATATGCAAAGAGTGTGCCAGCCTTAATTTTAGTTTGTTTAAATGACGAATCGGGCCAGCCACAGGGAGGCCCACGCGCCAATCAATACGTAGAGCGGTCGGTTTAGCTGCCCTGAACAAGCTCGCTACCGTCGTTAACAATTAAGACTGTGCGGTAGCAGGGCGAATGCAAAGTCCTACGCGGTCCTTGTCATTCTGAGCGACAACTAAACCAGGTCTGGACTAAAAGCAAATCCAAGCGAAGAATCTTCTTGATCTACCTCGATTTTGCTTAGTCAAGAAGATTCTTCGCTTAGATAGGAGTTATTCAAGACCTCTTTTAACATCGCTCATACCCGTAGGGCGTGACAGGGGCAAAACCCGGACTTTGCAATCGCCCTGCGTGTGGTAGTTTCAACTTTGCTTTTTTCAATATAATCCAATATAGTCTAATTGACGTTCTTATGAAAATGTTAGTAAATAAATCTAAATGCTTCCAAAAAAAGTACAAACTTTATGTAAAAAGTTTTTAGTTGAGCTACAGAACAATCCTCAACACCATCTTAAAGCTTCTGACCGTTTTATTCTTTACACCTCTTTTGGTAAGTTAAATTTCTATGACCTTCCATATAACTATGACGGGCAGGATAAGTTAACTAATAGTACAACTTTTCATCTTAGCCATTTTACAGTTGCGGATTTTACAATAGCCTGGTTAGCCGTTCTTACGACCCAAAAAGTTTTACCAATTTGGGAACGTGTCTGGCCTCAAATTACTTTTGAGCCTGATAAAGTAACTTTGCCAAGCGAAATAGTATCTGTTGCCACGCTGTTACTCAAAAACGAAATTGACATAGCTCAAGTCCTTGATGTTGAATATGACAAATATGATCTTGGTGGTAATATAACTTTTTGGACAAGTTATGATGTTGCGTGTATAAATGTGCTTATTCTGCTTTGTTGCTTGTTTTGTATAGTTTTGAAATGGAAATGGATATAAAAGGTTTGTAAGCGTTCAGGGGTAGTGAAAAAGGCCAGGCTGTTGTAAAATAAGGTTATGAGTAAGAATGAAATGCCCCAAATTCCAATCCAGGTCTTACAAGCCTGGCCGCAAGAGGCCCAGGATCACCTGGCGGCTCTTCAAAC
>JBBRBE010000282.1:0-4770 GCA_038206175.1 Chloroflexia bacterium | reverse complement strand
GTTACTGGCTACAGGCTCAATCTTACCCTTATTCCAGTAGCACCAATCCTGATTTCTTATCCAAAAATCACTTATTAGCCACGTCTTACCAGGAGAGTTTTTCATGAAAAACCTACATCCAACCACCCACCCTGTTTCTCTGACAAATGAAATTGCCCCTAAACGGGCTTACAGCAAACCCCAACTGGTGGTCTACGGTGACATCCGAACGCTGACCCAGGTAGCCGACCCCTCCGGTGGGCCGGATGCCACCTTCTCCTCGAACAGGTTTGACAGCACCCAGTAATTCAGCCTGAGAATAAATGCCAAGATATTCAATCTACGGGTTAAGTTTACAGGCTAACTGCGTCCTGCCCGGTCTTCCGGCCCTGGCCGAAGGCGGGGAAAGCGCAGCCTCGGCTGCCGATATTGAAGTAGTTATGGGCGGGCTGCCCGACTGGTTCCGGCCAGGGCCGGAAGGCCAGGCCGAGGGAGACGAAGCGGATTGGTACGTCAGTCAACTTCTGGACACTCAAGGCCAGCCGGGCTTTCGCATCTCCAAATTAGATCAGGGCCGCTATTTCTGGCTGCGTTACAGTTCCGGGCTGGAATTTGTGCTGGACTGCGCCGGTAGCCGCCTGTGGGCGACCTGGCCGCCCGACTGGACTATCAGCGATGTTACTCCCTATGTGCTGGGGCCGGTGGCCGGTTTCATTCTGCGCTTGCGCGGGCTAGTTTGCCTCCACGCCAGTGCCGTCGCAGTGGGCGGGCGGGTGCTGGTTTTCCTGGGCCAGAGCGGGGCCGGTAAATCAACTACTGCCGCCGCCTTCGCCGACCTGGGCTACCGGGTGCTATCCGACGACATTGTAGCCCTGGCCGGACAGCAAAACGAGTTGTGGGTTCAACCGGCCTATCCTTTCCTGCGCCTCCTGCCGGAAGCTCTCGACGCACTCAACCAGGGCCGTCCCGCCACCGACCGCCACCGCCTGCCCCTTTCCCAGGCTCCGGCCTCCGATAAATTTCACTTGAACCTGGGCCAGACGGCCGCCTTTAGCTTCCAGTCCGAGGCTCTGCCTCTGGCCGGGGTCTACCTGCTCGATACTCGTTTAGATGACGAGGCTGCACCCTTGCTCAAGCCTACCTCTGCCCGCGACGCTTTGATCACGCTGACCACCCATACTTACGGCAACCGGCTTTTAGATAAAACCATGCGCTCCTACGAATTTAAGCTCTTGAGCAACCTTGTAAAGCATTACCCCGTGCGCAGGCTGGTTTCGCACAGCGATCCGGCCCGGCTGTTTCAGCTTTGCCGCCTGGTGCTGGCCGATTTCGCCTTAATTTCAGGCCATGAATACTAATCTGGCAATCCAGAACAACCTTGAAGCGGCCCAAAAGCTGGCTCGTGCCGGTAGTTTCGAGGAAGCCGCCCATCTCTGCCACCAGATTCGGGCGACCGCGCCGGACGAAGCCGAGGTTTGGGCGGGCCTGGGCGACATTCTGGCGAAGTGCGGCCAGTACGACGAAACCCTGGCGATGTACCAGCAAGCCGCTCGGCTGGCACCGGGTCGGCTTAAATTTCGCTTCAAGGCGGCCCTTTTTCTTCCGCATCTCTATAGCGATCCGGCTCAGATCAGCGATTACCTGGGCCGCTACAGCCGGGAGTTAGACCGCCTTAACCAGGAACTAACCCCGGAGGTGCTGGCCGAAGAAGCCGTCCGAAAAGAAGCTTATGGAGCTATGGCCGCGCTGAGCAGTTTTTACCCGGCTTATAGCGGGCTGGACGTCACCGGGTTGCAAAGAACGCTGGGCGGGCTGATCGAGCGCATAACTAAGGCTAATTTTCCCCTGGCCGAGCTTTTACCAGCCCGCGCCGACCTGCCGCAGCGTCCGCCCGGTTCAAAAATCCGGCTGGGTTACGTATCGGCCCTGTTTCACGCCCACACCGTCAGCAAGCTGTTTTCGGGCTGGTTAAAACACCACGACCGGGCCGACTTTGAAATTTATTGTTATTACCTGAATAATATCCCCGCCAAAGCCACGCCTTCGGGTAAGAAACTGCCCGATCCTTATGTTCAACTTTTCCAGCACTACAGCGATCATTTTTACGCGCTGGCCGACCCGGAGGAGGCTTGCAGCCAGATTCAAGCCGATAACCTCGATTTGCTGGTCTTTACCGACATTGGCATGAGCGGAGGTCTGCTAAAAGTAGCCTCTCGACGGCTGGCCCCGGTGCAGGCAATGGCCTGGGGCCACCCGGTCACATCGGGCCTGCCAACGATAGATTATTTTATCTCGTCCGAACTGATGGAACCACCCGACGCGGACCGCCATTACACCGAAAAACTGGTGCGCTTACCCGGCCCCGGCCTCTGTTACAACCGGCCTACCCTGCCCCGGCCTCCTCGTGACCGGGCCAGTTATGGTTGGGGGGCCGAAGCGGTGGTCTATTTAAGTTGCCAGGCTCTGTTCAAATATCTGCCGCAACACGACTATATTTTCCCGGCGATTGCCCGGCAAGTGCCACAGGCCCGGTTTGTTTTTATAGAAAATCCCGACGTACCGGCTTTTCGCTTCCAGGAACGTTTGCAGCGGGCTTTCGAGGCTCACGGACTGCAAAGCGCGGATTTTTGCCGCATTCTCCCGGCCCAGGACTGGCTGGGTTACATCGGCTTGAACCTGCTGGCCGATGTTTTTCTGGATACGCCGGGTTGGTCGGGTGGAAACACCACCCTGGAAGCTCTGGCCTGCGACCTGCCGGTTGTCACCTGCCCCGGCCCGTTTATGCGCGGTCGCCACTCGGCGGCCTTCCTGAACGTGCTGGGCCTGCCGGAAACTATCGCCCCGGACGAGCCAGCCTATATCGAACTGGCGGTGCGGTTGGGCTTAGACCCGCAGTGGCGGGCCGCCCTCCGGCAGAAAATCCAGGCTAATAGCTCAAAGCTTTTCAACGACCAGACCTCGGTAATCGCCCTCGAAGCTTTCTACCGCCAGGCGGTAAATTCTAACTCCCCCTCCGCTAAACCGATTTAGTTCAGCCCAACCTAGTGTGAACCCCTTTACAGTTCCCGGCAAGCCCCACCGTTTATACTTCATTTAGCACCCGGTCAGGGCAGTTAGCCATAATTTCTCGACGTTTTAGCCTTTTTTAGAAAAGGCCTGAACTCCCTGAGCGGATTACTTTGCTATCTTTTTCTTTTAAATCAAAATCACCGGCCTGTGAAAGGAAACAGTTAAAATGAGTGGAAAAATCCAGAGCGACCAGTTGGAAGGGTTGACCGCGCAACTTGCCGCCCAGCAAAAGCAGATCGCCCGGCTGGAAGCACAGCTAGAGCAGGTCGTCGAGCGGCCTGAACCGGGCCTGAACCAAACCACCAGTCGTCGCCGGATGCTACGCCGGGCGGCCCTCGGTGCGGCGGCAGGCGTGACCGCCCTGAGTGCCGCGACAGTCCTGACCGGGCCGCAATCGGCTCAGGCTGCCCAGGGCGTTTTCACCGGCAGCTTTTCCGGCGATAGTGCCGTTACGGGTCAGAACACGTCGGCCTCCAATTTCTCTAACGGTGTTTTCGGCTTCACCACTGCTACCAGTGGCTTTACTCGCGGTGTATTCGGGCGAACCGAAAGCGCGGGCGGTTACGGGGTACAGGGTTTCAACGCCGGAACTACCGGTACAGCACCGGGCGTTTTTGGCAGCAGTGCCAGCCCTGATGGGTCTGGCGTTTACGGTTTGAGCGACGGTAAGTTCGGACGCGGAGTGCAAGGAGATTGCACTGGCGATGACGGAATAGGCGTGAGAGGCAACGGTACCAAAACGGCGATTGGCGTGGCCGGTTTCAGCCAGGATTTTTACGGCCTCTATGGTGACTCGGTTACTTCTATAGGTGGGTACTTTGGTGGAGGCCAGGCCAATATCGTTTTTGCATCTGTGGGAGCCGACCCCCGCACCATATCCAAATTTCACGCTACCGGCGAGCTTTACCACCAAAACGACGGCTCTTTGTGGTACTGTGTAGCAGGGGGCCAACCGGGTACCTGGCGAAAAGTCAACGGCCCTACCTCGTCGGGAGCAATGCACGTAATTGACCCGGTGCGGCTCGTAGACACTCGTATCGCTAAAGGTGCGTCCAAACCAGTAGCCGATAACACAACCCTGAGCATCCAGGCGGGCGGAGTGGCCGGTATTCCGGCTGGCGTAACGGCAATCTTTGGAGCTATTGGCATCATCAACCCTTCTAATCCGGGCGGGGTGCCTTTTGCCACTCTCTTTTCGGCTAACCTGAACACTCCGCCCGTAACGGCTAACCTGGTCTACCCTGGCGGCATCAGCACCTCGACCACTTTCGCGGTCAACCTCGGCACTGGCGGCGGTGCGACCTCCAACAAATTCAAGGTTTTCCTGCGCCGCATCACCGACTTTACCATTGACATCCAGGGCTATTATCTCTAAGGCGAACCCTTTTTTCAGCCGTTGTCCGGTCGTTATTGGCCGGATAATCCCTGGAATTACTTAACAATTGCCTGAATATTGCACCAAGATGAAGACCTGCTTGACCGCTCGACCGCCCGGCCCTACCCGCCTGGGTGCCGTTGGCAAAGAGGCCGGGCTACCCCAACAAAGCCCTGTAGTGTTCGACGGTTGCATCACCCCGGCTGTTCGGGGCTAAGTGTAGCCCCTCCCTGTAGTGTTCGACGGTTGCATCACCCCGGCTGTTCGATCTTATGCCTAGCCTGTGGTTTGTAAAGTGGGCTGTGGTCGAACGGATTCACAAAGGGCTACACTTACAAACGAACAGG
>JBBRBE010000281.1:0-4877 GCA_038206175.1 Chloroflexia bacterium | reverse complement strand
TAAATAATCTACCACGTAGCGATGGTTGCCTTTGAAAGCCTGGACAAAGGCCGAATTGTCGCCCTGACTTTGCAGACCCAGCGCAGCCAATTGCAGAGCGGCAATCCAGCCTTCGGTACGCTCTTCCAAAGTTTGCAGTTGGGCCTTGGTCAGTTCGAGGCCCATTGTCGAGTGAAAAAAAGCCTCAGCTTCGCCAAAATGAAAGCGCAAATCTGCCGCCCGGATTTCGGTTAGCTGCCGCCGTACTCGCAGGCGCGAGAGAGGTAAAGGCGGGTCTACCCGACTGCTGAGAATAAGATGCAACCGAGGCGGTAAATAATCCAGCAAGAGGGTCAGAGCCGAATGGATCAGCGGGTTTTCGATCAAATGATAATCATCCAGCACTACATAAACGTCCCGGCGGACTTCCGCAAAGTTGTTGATCAGGCCAATTACCAGTTGCTCAACCGGGGGCAATTGAAAAACATCTTCCAGCCTCAGCCCGCAGCCCGGTTCTAGCCCTTCCAGCGCGCTGCCCAGGTATCGCCAGAAGCGTACCGGGTCGTTATCGCTTCCATCCAGCGACAACCAGGTGACCTCGCCGGGGTGAGCTTCGACCCATTGGGCCAGAAGGGTTGTTTTACCAAAACCCGCCGGAGCCGAAAGCAGCGTCAGACGACTTATTTTGGCTCCATCTAGCCGCTCCAAAAGGCGATTGCGCCACACCAGTGAGCTATGGGCGGTCGGCACGTGGAATTTTGTTTGGAGGAGAAAATTAACCGAGGGTAAGACGAAACTGGGTATAGAAGAAGGGGTCATTAAATCGTCAAAGGCTGTTGTATTCATTAATTACTTCTATTAGTTTACTTAGTTTTGGTATTTTCATCCGATATATCTTGAAGCACCTTGATTATACCGCTAATTCACTTAGTGTTAATTGGACTTTAGTCTAACCTTAGGTTTCCCTGGTGGCCTAGAACCGGCTTATCATTCATCCCGGCGCGTAATAGCTCTTGTCGTATAGCTCTTTTGGCTAATGCGAGAATTTTCAAAATGTGGACTAATAAGCCCTGTCGAAATCGAGTTGGCCTACCCTTTACAAAGGGCACAAGCGACTTCGAGCTGAGGGCATATCAGCCGATAAGAACATTGAACATTACAAAGCGCGTTGCAAAAGCAAAGCAACCTGACAACAGAAAATAAAAAGAAAAATGGAAAAGAAAATAGAAAAGAAAGGATCAAACCAGAGATGTTAACAGGAAAACGCCTCTACACTTTGGCGGCAGACGAGCGGGTGAGTGCCGTGACCGAGCGTAAATTTACTTTCGAGAAAATTACCGGCTATTTGTTCGACCAACCCACTACTCAACATCTCTATACTACGTCGGACAAAGAAAGTGCCGAGGCAGTGCAGACCAGTGGCTACGGTTACGAAGGAGCCAGCGGCTATTTGCTGCGAGAACTCGCCGCTGGTGCGGTGCCGTTCTATCGCCTGTTCGATGGCCGCGAACGCCTGTATACTTCTTCTCAGGTCGAGCGCGATACGCTGGTAACTCAGGGCCGCTTCAAGGACGAAGGCGTAGCTGGATATGTTTTTACCACCCAGGTCGTGGGTAGCGTGCCGCTCTTTCGTATGGCAAATTCCGACGAACATGTTTGGGTGTTGAGCCAGGCCGAACGCGATAACGCCGTCGCCCAGGGTTGGTATGTAGGCGAAGGTATCGCCTGCTATGTCTACCCTGCCGCCGCCCCCGACCGAATTCCTTTTCATCGCCACTTTACTCCGCGCACCGCTTTTTATCGCCTGGTTAATACGAATAACGAATATTTGTATACCTCTGATGCGCAAGAACGCGATAGTGCCATCGCCATTCATAACTACCGCCTCGATAATCAGCCCCTGGCCGGTTATATTTTTTCCAGCAGGCGGCGGGGACAGTGCCGCTCTACCGGCTATGTAGCCCGGTTGATGGGCGGCTTTACACTACTTCCGAGGCCGAACGCGATATGGCGGTAAATTCTTTTAGCTACCAGTATGAAAACATTGCCGGTTATGTTTATCCTAACCCGGCCCTGAATCTAAAACCGCTTTATCAGCTTTGTAATGTCCGAAAAACGGTCGGTTTGACCTACTACCGCGATACGATTGACTCGGCCCAGCAGGGACTGGACGGTAGTCTGAAAAAGCTTATAGCTGATAAAAATGTGGCGACGGGCAGCACAATTGTAATAGGCGCACGTAACTTCCGGCTCAACACCACTCTAAATCTGAACGGCTACAACCTGACCATCCTGGCCGATGTTTTCGACGGTACAGGCGGCACGATTGATCTGAGTGGTAAGAACGGCACTTCCCCCGGACAAACGGGCGACGCGGGCGGTAACTTAAAACTTTTTGCTAAAGAAGTGCGCGGTTTGAAAGTGCTGGCCTACGGCGGCAACGGCAAAGATGGCGACGCCGGAACTACCGGCAGCAAAGGAACCAACGGTACCTCGCAGCACCGCGAAGGTTACCCCGGCAGCGATGGCGGTAATGGCGGTAATGGCGGTAACGGCGGCAATGGCGGTAAGGTTGAGATTTTCTATGTAAAAGATAGCGTGCCGGGCGGCATCGGAACGGGCGTCCAACTCGACCTGCACGCCGGAACGCCTGGAGTAGGTGGGGCGGGCGGTAAGGGCGGCTATGGTGGGCTGGCCTATCTCGTAGGCTGGCCTTCTTCCGAGCCGATTCCTAACGGCCCTAACGGGCTGCCCGGCCAACCCGGTAGCGTGGGGCAAAACGGAACGGTGGGCCTCTGCCAGAACACCTCTCAGACCGACGCGGCCCTCTGGCAAAGAGTGATCAGAGTTGGTCAGGAATGGGCCGACTACCGCGCCCGCGTCGGGAAATACTACTTCCGGGCCTACAATCCGTCCCAGACTCCCAACAGCACTTACCTGAGCCTGGCGATGCGCGAGTTCGAGGTGGCTCTGGCAATCAACCCGGCCCAGCAGACCGCGCTGGAAGGTCTGGGTAACATTCTCAACAATCGTAACGTGCTGGGACTGGCCCGCGATGTTGATATTTTCCCGGACTTCGACCGCTACGAAGGAGTTATGACTAACTATGGGCCGCTAATTCAAAATCTGTTCGCGCTGGCAAGTCAGAACCTCACCACCAATGTTATCAGCGAGATTGCCGCCGAGAACCTGCGGCGCGAGATTACGCACCTGGCCGATTTACAAAAGACCGTTTTGCTGGCCGAGCGAGATTCGGCTCAGGCTTTTGTCCAGCGCACCCAGGCCGACCAGGAATACTCGGATAAGCGCGTTAAAGATATTGAGGCGCGGGTTCGAGCCAAGAAAACCGAACTCGACAACGCCCAGGTTGACCTGTTTGGGGCCATTATCGGTACAGCCAGCGTGGTGGTCGGAGTGCTTGGGGTTATTCCAAGCGGCGGTACGAGCTTAATGGCCGTTGCTCCGCAACTGGCAACCCTGTTTGGCACTGTCGAGTCGGCAGGCTTCATTGACCTTATAAAAGGAACGGTCGGCAAGTCCGAGGAAGGCAGCAAGAATTTAGAGGCTATCAAAAAAGACGCCAAGGGCTTGGCCGGGGCCGTCGAAGGCGTAACCAACACGACCAAAAAGATCATCAGTATGCCCAAACTGATTGACGACCTGTGGACGGCCCACGCGGGTAAGCCGGAATATCAGAAACTATTGGTGGAGCGGGCCGAGCTTACCCACGCGCAACTCCTGGCCGGTCTGCATAAACAGCAAGCCGAACTGACCCTGAAAGCGGCTCAGGCCCGGTTAGAGCAGGCCGAAACAGCCGTCTGCGGGCCGCGACCGCTCTTAGCCGGATCACTTCCGGCAGTACGGCTCTGGATCAGGTGGCTCTGGTTCTGCTCGAGAGTTTGCAGGGTTATATGGACATCATTGGCAAGTACAGTTTTTACGCGGCCCGTGCGGTTGAAATTTACAATTTGCAGGACATGTCCGGCTATTTGCGCTTCGATTACGGCTACATTCATCCCGATTACGAGCAGAGTTTTCAGGAAGGCTTTTTGAGCCGGGAGAATTTGCTGGCCGCTTATCAAACTTCCTGGAAGGACTTCCCGACAACCATTCGTTACCGGGATGCTTACCTGAGCTACTTCAACCGGGCAGACCTGGTGCGAACTTATCACCAGCGTTCTTATACCGACGCGGCGACGCTGGCAGACTTCCGAGACCGCAAAGAGTTGAGCTTTACTTTGCGGCTGAGCGACATCAACCCGCGTCACCGCGAGGCGAAAGTCGAGACGGTCTATGTGGCTCTGGTCGGGGCTAAGACCGACGACTCCAGCGTAATCGAATGTGTGGTAGAGCATCCAGGCGTCGCTTCGGTTCGCAATTTGACCGACGGAGCGGAGCAAACGCTCTATCTGCGGCCCAAAGCAACGATTGTCAATGCCGCTAACGTCGCCTACAACGCCAGCAACCTGACGTCGCCTCTGCAAGACCCTCTCAATGCGACACGCACGACGGCTTTCTGGGGACGTGGGGCGGCTACCACCTGGCGGATTTATCTCGACCCGCAAGAGTTAGCCTGGCATCCGGTTGACCTGTCCGGGCTGACCCAGATACAGGTCTTGATTGGCTATCAGGCTTTCCTGGGAAATCTGGCTTAATTAAAACCAGACCTGTAACAGGCAAGAAAGCAAGAAAGGCGGAGGAAGCCCTCGCCCGGTCGGGTGAGGGTATCCTCCGCCTTTTATATTTAAGAGCTTAGGCCATAGGCTACAACTTAAGGTTTGGATGAGCTTGTCAAGTACCAGAACGGCGGTTTTAAGCCTGGTGTCGGGTTGTAGACCCCGGCCTTGACGCTCCTAACCTGTGTGCGGCCAAGACCGCCCTGGAATGCAGCTAGTGGC
>JBBRBE010000280.1:0-4928 GCA_038206175.1 Chloroflexia bacterium | reverse complement strand
CCGGCCCCCAATCCCTCGGCGGGCAAGATAATCGAAGCAAACCCACCCGGCCCGGTGCCGAATGCCAAACTCAATTTCCCGGTAGATGAAGCTCCGCACGATGTTATAACCGAATGGTGGTATTACACCGGCCATCTTACTACCGACGATGGAGCCGAATACGGTTTTGAATATGTAATCTTTCAGGGTATCCGGGCTAATTTCCCGGTCGGCTATGTCTCGCATTTTGCTATTACCGACCTTAACAATAAATCGTTTAAATTTAACCAGAGGATCGTTGCGGCAGCCAGGAAAGTCGAGTTTGGTAGCCCTGCCGGGTTTAATCTGGCCGTGGGCGACTGGACAATGCAAGGTCAGGCTGGCACTGACCGCCTGAAGGCCAGTCTGCAAGACGGTTCTTATGGCCTCGACCTGACGGTTAAAGACCAGAAGGGTTTAACCTTGCATGGTGGCGGGTTGTTTTCCTATGGCCCGGCGGGTTCGTCTTACTATTACTCTCGCACGCACCTCGATCCAAGTGGCACACTCCTGGTCGGCGGGCAGCCTCATGCAATCAAGGGTGGGGTAGCCTGGATGGATCATCAGTGGGGTAATTTTGTGCCGCTTTCAGGTGGCTGGGACTGGTTCAGCCTGCACCTGGATGACAATAGCGAGTTGATGGTTTATTACCTGCGAGACGAGCAGAATAAAGTGGTGGATGTGTTCGGTTCGTATGTACCGCCCTGTGCCGGGCCTTGCACCAGCGATAAGAACAAACAGGCCAAATCGGTTGACCTGCGCCGGGAAGATTTTGCGATTACCCCAACCGCCCAATGGACGAGTCCGGCGACCGGGGGCGTTTATCCGGCGGGTTGGAAAGTCGAAGTTAAAAGTAAAGATGCCCCGGCCCTGAACCTCAATGTTACGCCGGTAGTTCCCAACCAGGAGTTAGATACACGCGGCACGACAGGGGTAATCTACTGGGAAGGGGCGTGTACGGTCGCCGGTACCAAAGACGGGCAGAACCTGGGCGGCAAAGCCTACGTCGAGCTAACTGGCTACGCCAAGAAAGCCACTTCCTGACTCTAAGGAGCTGGTTTTTTGTAGGGCATTTGAAGAAGGCTGGCCGCTTTCTGCTTGGCAACTTCGCCCCGGCGGTCGTAACGGGCCGTGGTAGAGATGTCGGCGTGACCGGCCAGCTTTTGAACTGTCGCTATATCGGCTCCGGCGTCCAAAAGCTGCGAGACGAAAGTACGGCGCAAGTCATGTGGGCTGCACGCTTCTAGCCCGGCTTGAAGGGTACGTTTGCGCAGTAAGCGCATCACCGCCTCGTCGCTGATTCCTTTAGGCTTGAGCTGGCCGGTTTTGTCGGCCTGGTAAAAGAACGGCCCCGCTTCCGGCCCGCGCACCTTCAACCACTCGCTCAAAGCTTCCAGGGCCGGGCCGCTCAGGTAGGTTAGCCGATCTTTATTACCTTTACCGGCCAGTACCCGTACCTGGCCGGTTTCTATATGCACATCATTTAATTTCAGCCCGGCAATCTCACTGCGGCGCAAACCTGTACCGTACATCACCACCAGAATGGCGGCGTCTCTGGCTCCGACCGGTGCAGCGTCGGCCAGACAGACCCTTAGCAATTCGCCCACTTCCTCAACCGAAAGAGCGCGGCCTCTGGGCAGCTTTTCGGATTTGATGCCGGAAAGGTCTACCGCCCGGCGGTATTCTTCGGCTTCCGTCAGGCCCAATCGCCAGGCTTCTTTGAGTACCCGGCGCATTCCGCAAATCATCTTGGTAGCCGAAGCCGGGTTATACTTATCTTTGAGCAGGGCGCGGATAGCGGCGGTATGCTGATAGCGCAACCGATGCCAGGGTAGGCGCAAGGCTGTGGCGTCGTCGTTACCCGTAAACAGGCGGGCGAGTTGATCCAGGCTGCTTTGCATCGTAATGCGCCCGTTGCGGCTGAGGCTGGCAAGATAAACTGCCGCCGGATTCTGGTCGAGCGGTAGTTCATCCGCCGCTAACAACGTCAAAGCCGAGGTTTTCTTTAGCTTTAGAAGCGCATCAGGGGCGGCTTTTTCGATTACAACCAGGTCGTTTAACTTTTTTTGACGGACGGCCATAGTTTACTCTGCTTGCTTATAATTCCTTTTCAGCTACTCCCTGATTATAGCATAAATTCCGATATAGTGCGTTATAACATGGATAATAACACGGCAAATTTATTCTGAAAAGATGGTCGTTTCTCTTATAACCAGGAACTGCTAATAATACGGCGAGAGTAAACCGTTTGAAGAGAGTATAATAGAGTAGGCTATGAGATTTTACGCCAGAGGAAATTGGCTCACGGGCCAGTTGTTACAGATAAGAGTTGCCAGGGCTGTATATATCGAGGCAAAACGAAGGGCAAGCGAAGGTTGGCGGTAGAAAAACAAGGCCAGAGCGAGGAGAAAATCAGTTGATAGAAATCGAAGCAATTGACCTGTTCGTAGAGAGTGACCCCACGGGGGGTGAGGATGAGGAAGCAGACAGCCTTATTTGCGTGCGTGTACCCGCCGACCGGGACTTCGCTCGCCAGATCAAGGAGCTAGGGGCAAGGTGGGACGATGCCTCTAAGGAGTGGCGCATCGTCGGCGGAGAGAAGACCATCCAACAGATCGGCACACTTTGCAAGGCGGCTTTTCCTCAGCTACCGCGCCGTCGTAATCGTCTCGTAGTGGCTCAGCTTTCCACTGCCGAGGGGAATTCCTGGTCTGGTTCTAACGATAGCGGTGGAGAAGGTAGCCAGAAAGAGGAAGAAAAACCTCAGAGCAACGATGTGCGGCAGGTAGAATTAATAACGCGAGTAGAGTTCGTGGTTAATCGTACCCTCAAGAGCTACCGGCGTGGGCAAAACCTGAAGTGGCATAGAGAGTTTAGAGAAATCGTCGAACTCTCGGCTTCCGAAGCCCAGGCTTCTGCCGGAGAAGACCGTGCCAGCGAGGAAGCCCAGGCTCAGTATGTCAGCCGTTTGCGTTCGGCTATTCGAGAATTAGAGCAAGCGGCTACGGAAGCTTTTGAAGCTCTTTTACTGGGCAGAAAAGAGGCGGTCGGGGCTATCTTGAAACAAGCCGGATTAGAACAGGTCTAGTTAACATACAACGCAGCCTCGCTGCACTGCGGTTATGTTTAGCTAATAGCGGTTGAGTTAAATCCGAGCTAAACTTCCGTAAGAAGTCCGTCAAATTTCTGGCGGGCCAACTCCACCTGCTCAAGGTGTTCTTCCGCCCAAATCCAGACCCCGCAAAAGGCCGCACTAAGACTAAAACCCAGGTCGGTCAGTTTATATTCTACTCTGGGTGGGACGACCGGATATACGGTTCGGGTCAACAGCCCGTCACGTTCCATCTGGCGGACAGTTTTGGTCAGCATCTTCTGGCTGATGCCTTCCACCATCTCACTCAAACGAGTAAACCGCATTTCACCCTTTTCGGTCAGCACTTCTAAAACTACCATTGTCCATTTATCAGCCACCCGCCCGATCAGCTCATTGACCAGGACTTCGACCCGCGGGTCGATCTCCTTCTCCGAAGATGGTGGGGTTGCCGGGTTAGCTTTAGCTTCGTTTATTTGAGCCATATCAGGCATGGGTAACTTGCTCACTCCGACACTCTCCTTCTGGTAAGTATAGAACCTTCTGGTAAGTATAGAACTTTTAGGTGCCTACTATACAATAGTAAGTATAGCTGATACAATCTAGTTGTCAACCATTAGATAAATTTACCTGCTTCAATTAAATAAAGTAAAGGTAAGGGAGAAAATGAACTCATGAAAACTACAGGAAATACCATTCTTATCACTGGCGGCGGCTCAGGCATTGGCCGGGGGTTAGCCGAGGCTTTTCAGGCTCTGGGAAATCAGGTTATCATTGCCGGACGTCGCAAGCAAGCCCTCGATGAAACCACTGCCGCCAATCCCGGCATGCAATCGGTCGTACTCGATGTGGAGGATGCGTCCCACATTCGAGCCTTCGCTGACAGCTTTACGAAGGATTACCCGACCCTCAATGTGGTAATCAACAATGCCGGTATCATGCGGGCTGAAAACTTGCTGACGACGCCGGAAGGACTTGACGACATGGAAGCAATGATCACTACGAACCTGCTCGGCCCGATCCGCCTGACTTCCGCTCTTCTACCGCATCTTCAAAAGCAACCGCACTCAACCATCATCACTGTATCGTCCGGGCTGGCTTTTGTTCCCTTAGCCTTAACGCCGACTTACTCGGCCACGAAAGCAGCCATTCATTCTTACACCCAGGCTTTGCGCTTTCAACTGCAAGAAACGACAACGCAGGTGATCGAGTTGGTCCCACCTGCCGTTGCCACCGACCTGATGCCCGGTTCAGCCTCTAATCCGCAGGGTATGCCGCTGGACGAATTTATTGCTGAGAGCATGAAGCTTTTAACGACAGAGCCATCCGCGCTGGAAATTTGTGTGGAAAGGGTGAAATTCTTGCGGTTTGCGGGGGAAAGAGGTCAGTATGATATGGTCTTCAACACCTTAAACCACCGCGTTTCGTAAGAATCGTAACGGCATCCCTGAAATAAAATAAGGTAAAGCCGGGAAATAAAAACCGCGTAGGGTAGCCCTGCGCGGTTTTTGCCAGTTCGCCTGAAACCCTGACTCGACGCTGATAAGTTTAACTCCTCTAAGTAAGCTACTTGCCAGTTGGAGTAGGAGTAACTTGAACTGACACTGGCTTTAGAGACTGTACTATTTGGAGCAGTTGCTCTTTAGTTACGCCTTTGTCACCAGTGACGGCAATAGCAGTGCCTTCTATTTCAAGAAAGAAGTGTTGCAAATCTCCTTCCTTCAAATAAATAGCCTTTAGTTGCCCTACCTGAACTGTTTCGCCCTTGATTTGCAAGCTACCTGCTGGCTTTTCCATAATCACAACTTTGTTAAGGTTG
>JBBRBE010000279.1:0-4929 GCA_038206175.1 Chloroflexia bacterium | reverse complement strand
GAGGCGACCGTCATTCATTCGCCGATTGACGCCGCCAGGTTCTGGCCTGCGTCCGGGCCGGAGGATTATTTTCTGGTTGTCTCTCGGTTGGCTCCTTATAAACGAATAGACCTGGCGGTGCGGGCGGCGGCTCAGCTCGATCTGCCGCTCAAAGTCGTGGGCGTGGGCAGCGATGCGGCCCGCCTGCGCAGTCTGGCCGGGCCACGCACCAAGTTTGTGGGGCGGGTGGACGACGAAGCGTTAGCCTCGTTATACCGGCATTGCCAGGCTTTGCTTTTCCCCGGCGAGGAAGATTTCGGCCTGACTCCGCTCGAAGCGATGGCAAGCGGGCGACCGGTGATCGCGTATCGGGCCGGAGGTGCGCTCGAAACCGTCCGTGAAAGCGAGACGGGCCTCTTTTTCGAGGAGCAAACGCCCGCAAGTCTGGCCGCAGTCCTGACCCGCTTCGACTCGGCCCGCTTCCAGCCCGCCCGCCTGGTCGAATGGGCTGCCGGGTTCGATAAAGCCCCTTTCAAGCGCAAGCTGACCGCGTTTATGGAAACTCGTTACGCTGAATTTCAGGCCGGACGCCGCCCTTTAGCGGGAAATTCCAAGTAAAAGTGAGATTAAATAGCTAGATTCAGGCAAGAGATGGTGATGGAAACCGAAATAGCCGTGGTGGGAGCAGGCCCGGCAGGATTGGCGGCGGCGGTCGCAGCGAGTGAGGCCGGGTGCCGGGTGACGCTAGTAGATACTTATGCCCGGCCCGGCGGTCAATACTTCAAGCAAACTCCGGCAGCGTTCGGGGCCACCCGGCCTCAGGCTCTGCACGGCGAATGGGCGAAAGCGGCCCGCCTGTTCGAGGCGGTTGCTGCCCACCCTCTCGTAAGTGTGTTAAGCGATACGTCGGTCTGGACGGCTCACCCGAACGCGGACGACGACAATTTCACGCTTTATCTGACCGGCGGCGAAGACGGAGCCGAAAGCAAGCTCACGGCCCGCAAAGTGATTCTGGCGACGGGTGCTTACGACCGGGTGCTGCCTTTTCCAGGCTGGGATTTGCCCGGCGTGCTGGCGGCGGGTGGGTTGCAAAGCCTGGTCAAGAGCCAGCGCGTGTTGCCGGGCCGGAAGATCGTGCTATCGGGAAGCGGGCCGTTTCTCTTGCCCGTGGCGGCAGGTCTGGCCGAGGCCGGTGCCAATCTTGTGGGAGTGTTCGAGGCGACCCGGCCTGTAGAATGGCTGCGCTGGGGCGGGGTGGCCCTGCGGCAGTGGGACAAGCTAAACGAAGGCCGCCACTATCTGCAAACTTTACGAAAGTACGGCGTTCCGGTCAGGTTCGGGCGGGCCGTGGTTGCGGCTGAGGGTGGTGAGCGGCTCGAACGGGTGACGGTGGCGCGGCTAACCTCGGATTGGACGCCCCGGCCCGACAGCCTGACCGAGATCGAGGCCGATACGCTGGGCGTTGGTTATGGTTTTCTGCCTTCAAGCGAACTGGCTCTGGTGCTGGGCTGTCGCCAGCGTTACGACCCGGTTGGCGGGGCCTTCTTTATCGAAGCGGACGTGGCAGGACGCAGCAGCCAGGCCGGGGTTTTCGTGGCGGGCGAGTTGAGCGGCATCGGCGGTTCGGCGTTGGCTTTGCCCGGTGGTGCGCTGGCAGGGCTGGCGGCGGCGCAGGACCTGGGCCATTTGAGCCGAGCCGAGCAGGAAAGTCGGGCGGTTTTGTACCGGCGCGAGGTGGCCCGCCGCCAGCCTTTCGCCCAGGCTCTCAACAGCATGTTCCGCCTCCGTCCCGGCTGGCAGTCCTGGCTCCGGCCCGATACGACGATTTGCCGTTGCGAAGAAGTACCATACGCCCGTGTGCGTCTGGCCCTGGACGAGCTTGGCGCGGGCGATGTACGGGCGGTCAAGCTGACTACGCGCTGCGGTATGGGATTGTGCCAGGGCCGGGTTTGCGGGCATATTGTAACAGCCCTGACGGCCCAGGCCACCGGGCGGAACCCGGCCCAGGTTGGCACTTTTGCAAACCGCCCTATCGTCAAGCCGGTCACGCTGGAAGAGCTGATTAAAGGCTAATCAATCGAGGTCTAATCAGGGGCAAATCCTGGGATAATCGGAAGATGATAGATAAAAGGATAATCAGGGGATGAAGGATTTACGGGTTGGGCCGGAATTCGAGCGGGCCGGGATCGAGCGCGGGCAGTCTTTCGACTTTAGCTTTGAAGGCCAGCCGATCCAGGCTCATCCGGGCGAAACGCTGGGAGCGGCCCTGACTGCCGCCGGAATTACGACTTTTCGCACCACTCGCGGGCAGGGCCGCCCACGCGGGCTGTTTTGCGGCATCGGGATTTGTTTCGATTGTCTCGTAGTGGTGGATGGCCGACCCAACCGGCGGGCCTGCCTGACCCCGGCCCGGCCCGGTGCAGTCGTCCGCATGCAGACCGGCACAGCCGAGGATTTTTACCCGTTAGAAGAGACACAGCAAGGAGAGGATGGTTCGCAGAATGCGCTTTGATAAATTGATTACGGCGGTAGATTCCCACACCGAAGGGATGCCCACGCGGGTGGTGACGAGCGGATTTGGGCCAGTGCCGGGCCGCACCATGTTCGAGAAGAAACGCTATGTCGAAGAACACCTCGACTATCTCCGCACCTTTTTAATGTTTGAACCTCGCGGGCATGGCTCCATGTCCGGCTCGATCCTGCTGCCGCCGACCGACCCGGAAGCCGATCTGGGGGTGGTTTTTATCGAAGTAAGCGGTTGTTTGCCCATGTGCGGACACGGCACGATTGGAACCTGTACCGTCGCGCTCGAAACGGGCCTGGTTCCGATGGTCGAAGGGATCACCCGGCTGACGCTCGATACTCCCGCCGGACTGGTGCGGGCCGAGGCGACGGTCGAAGGTGGACGGGTTAAGCGGGTCAAAATCCGCAACGTTCCGGCTTTTCTTTACGCCCAGGATGTGCGGGTAGACGTGCCGGGCTACGGCTCCCTCACACTCGATCTGGCCTACGGCGGCAACTTTTACGGTATCCTGCCCGCCGCCTCGGTCGGACTGGAATTAGAGATGACCGAAGCTTCCCGCCTGATCGAGGCCGGAATGAGGGTGATGGAAGCAGTCCGGGCGCAAATCCCGCTCCAGCACCCGCTCAACCCCGGCATCAACCAGATCAAGCATACCCTCTTCACTGGCCCGGCGGATGTGGCGGGCGCGGACGCTAAAAGCGCGGTCGTGATGTATCCCGGCACGCTCGACCGTTCGCCCTGCGGAACCGGCACGAGTGCGCGGATGGCCCAGCTTCACGGTCGCGGCCAGCTACCGCTCCATCAACCTTTCGTGCATGAAAGCATTATCGGCACGGTCTTCCGGGGTGAGTTAATCGAAGATTTAGAGCTTACCTCCGAAGTGCGCGCAGTCGTCCCGACTATTGAGGGCCGGGCCTGGATTACGGGCTTCCAGCAGTTCGTCCTCGACCCGGAAGACCCCTTCCCGGCGGGTTTTCTGCTCGGCTAGTTTAGTATAAGTCCTAATAGTGTGCTGGGAAGAACAATAAAATGGGTAAAGTCGAGCTAATACTACTTATAATATTTCTATCAATAACGGCATTGTTATTAGGTTTTGCTGTTGCTATTATTGCAATGTATAGTGCAATTATTTTACTTGCCTTATATAGGTTATATAATCACAAAACAAAAATCTTCCCAGCTATAGTTGTAATTATAGGCTCTTGCGTTGTAATTACAGGTTGCTTGCTATTAAATTCATTTGAACAAAACCCGCCGGGGATTCCAAATATAATTATGCTTGTAGGCAATGCGATAGTTTTGTTAGGCAATACTCAAAGATAGAAAAGTGTCCGTGGAAGGAGTAGGCGCAACAGTCACAACGAGTTTTACCTACAATAAGGCGGACAACTACCAGGCCATACCGTGGCAGGCAATAGTCCCGCCGCCATTTTAATCTACAAGTCCTTGAATGTTTACATTAGTTTTATTAGAAGAAAAAGATGCAATTAACCGACAAAGACCGGGCAAATCTGGCGGGCGAGACTGGCCCGGCGGTGGCAATGGCGATGCGAATACTGGTCGGGCTGGGCGAAGTGCTGGACGCGCCCGACCTGATGGACATTTCGGCTGCTCACATTGACGGCTGTATTCTGGAAGGCGAAGCCAACCTGGAATTTGCCGAGCGGTTGGCCGGGCTGGGCGGGCAGGTAGTCGTGCCGACGACCCTCAACGCTACTTCATTAGATTTACATAACTGGCAAAGCTGGGGAACCGACCCGGCCTGGGCCGCCAAAGCTCAGCGATTAGCCGGAGCTTACACCCGCATGGGCGCGGTGCCGACCTGGACCTGTGCGCCTTACCAGACCAGCCATAAGCCTGTTTTTGGGCAGCAAATCGCCTGGGCCGAATCGAACGCGGTCGTGTTTGCCAACTCGGTGATCGGGGCGCGTACCAACCGCTACGGCGATTTTACCGATATTTGCGCCGCCTTGACCGGGCGAGTGCCGCGTACCGGCCTGCACCTTGACCAGAACCGGCGCGGTCAGGTCGTTTTTCGGCTGGCCGACTTGCCGTCCGCGCTGCGAGCCGACGATGCCTTTTACCCGATCCTGGGCTATCTGGTCGGGCAGCGCAGCGCAGATTTTATCCCCGTGCTGACCGGGCTACCGCCCGAAACGACCGAAGACCAGCTTAAAGCCCTGGGCGCAGCCATGGCTTCTTCCGGTTCGGTCGCTCTTTTCCACGCGGTCGGGCGGACGCCGGAAGCCCCGACCCTGGAAGCCGCTCTGGGCGGATTGCCGCCCCTGGCGACCTACACCCTCACCCCCGCCGACCTTTTAGCGGCGCGGCGGGAACTTGGCACGACGAGCGACGAGACCCGCCTCGATGCGGTCGTGCTGGGCAGCCCGCACTTTTCGCTGGCCGAGTGCGAACGGCTGGCCCTT
>JBBRBE010000278.1:0-5114 GCA_038206175.1 Chloroflexia bacterium | reverse complement strand
CAAGCCCTGGCTGTTAGGAGCCGAGTAGGTATGGGCCAGTTTGTTGCCACCGGGCGACCAGGCGAAAGAAGCTCCCGTGCCGCCTACTTCGATGCGCCCGATCTGGGTTCCGGCTTTGTCCTGGATAATAATTTCGTCCTGGCGTTGTCCGTTGAGGATTGCCACGGCCAGTCTTGCGCCGTCCTGCGAGAAAGCCGGAGTGCGGAAGTTGCTGAAGGTGCCTTTGAGAGCAACCACGGCGGCTTTAGCGTCCTTCGCCGCGACCACGGCTACGCTATTGTTACCCTGTGGAGTGGTGGAATGGTACAAAAGTTGCTGGCTATCCGGCGACCAGCCGGAAAAGATGGCAGTTCCTTCGGCAATTTTGCGCGGGCTGGTCGGTTTTCCGGCGGCAGCTTCCAGCACGCGCAATTCTAACGGCTGGCTGGCCCGGCTTAGCAAAAGCGAAAGCAAATTGCCGTCTGGCGACCAGCTAATATAAACCGGGGCTTCGGGGTTGTTTTCCTGCACTTTAACCGGGTTTTTGCCGTCTGCTCCGACTACAAAAATGTCCGTGCCGACTATGGTTCCGCCCTTGTAGTTAAAGCCCATTACGGCCAGCTTGCTGCCGTCGCGGCTCCAGGTCGGCCATCGGAAAGCCTCGCCATCCTGCTGAGTGCCGGGTGTTAGGCCGGGTTTGCCCAGGACTAATTGAGGGGCCGAGCCATCGAAGCGGGCAATATAAAGCGTTTCGTTTGTCCCTAAAAAGCTTAGCTTACCCGCAAAACCTGTGACAGGCTTGAGAGCGGCAGGACTGGGCCGGGTGGCCGGTGTAGTTGAGGCCGGGCGGGGAGTGGCTGGGCTGGCCGGACTGGTGCCGCCGACGGTGGCCCTGGGGGTAGCGGCAGAGGAAGTTGACGCCGAGGTAGTACCCACCTGGGCGTTGGCGGTAGTAAGCGGGCGAGGCGTGCCGATGATAACAGGAGTAGCAGTGGCTTCTCCCGCGACCGCACTTGTGGCGGTGGTTGCGCCGGTAGTAGCCGAGGCCGGGCTAGAAGCCGCGCTAACGCTCTGGGTTGCTTCGGTGGCGGCGGGGCTACCGGTTGCCAGTTTAAGGGATGTTTCGGCTCCTCCATCGCCACAGGCAGCCAGGAGCAAGCTCAGACCGAGCAACATAGTGATTCCGATTGCCATTGAGCGAGGGAGTTTGCCAGACATTTTACTTACCAGCTTTCTTTACCTATATCTTAAATCGGCCCTCGGTGGTCTACTCCGCCGGGCCAGCTTGTCGAGCCTGTTCAAGTTGAGAGCCATTGTAGCGTGGAGGCGGCAGACTGACAAGGCCACAAAGTATTGCTCTCTAAACCAGCCCAAATAGGTCTTTTGGCGGATGTTATGAGAAATGTTAAATCTTATAATGGTGTAGTATAATCAGCTAACCAACACAAAGAAAGGTGCTGGCAAGTGTTCAACCTTTGGAAAGCGACCGGCAGATACGCCCGTGAGTACACCCGTTTCAGCCGCAACGCTCGATTATTTTTGCTCTCGTTCTTTTTCAGTGGTTTGTGGTTTTCAGGCTATATTTTGTTCTTCAATTTCTATCTCAAGAGTTTGCATTACGACGAAGCTACAGTCGGTCTGCTCAATGCTATTCCTACCCTGGCCGGAGTTGTTTTCGCGCTACCGGCGGGCTATCTGAGCGACCGGATAGGCCGGAAGAAGATGCTGTTGTTCAGCACCTTGCTAGGGGCGGTCGGCTTCCTGGGCATGTGCTTTAGCGAGAGTATTTTCTTTTTGTGCCTGACGCTTTTAGTGTCGAGTTTTGCCGAGATTACGATCTGGACGCTCACGGCTCCTTTTATGGCCGACAACAGCCAGGCGGAAGACCGCACTCAGCTTTTTAGCCTGCAATTCGCTCTGGGTACGCTCACCAATTTTATCGGTAGTCTGGGCGGTGGTTTTTTGCCCCGCCTGTTTGGAGGGTGGTTGGGAACTGCCCCGGAAAGTACCGCGTCTTTGCGGGCGACCCTCCTGACTGCCGGGTTGTGTATCGTGCTATCGCTGGTGCCGCTTCTTTTCCTGACCGAGAACCCTCGCCCGGTGCGGGTTCCGGCGAAAGCCGCCCCGACTTCGCCCTCTGGTCGCCGGAAGCTACCAAAAGTAAACAGCTTGATTTTGTGGCTGATTCTGCCGGATATAATGGTTGGGCTAGGCGCAGGTATGACGATTCCGTTCTTAAACGTGTATGTTAGCGGCAAGTTCGGGGTCGAATTCGAGACGCTGGGCCTGTTATTCGGTTTCGCCGAGCTTAGTACCACCCTGGCGGTTTTTATCCAACCGCTGCTGGCCCGGCGGTTTGGCAAAGTGCGTTCAATCGTGTTGTTTCAGGGGCTGTCGCTGCCTTTCCTCCTGCTGTTAGGTTTCGGGCCATACTTCTGGATGGTGGCGATTGCGCTCTACGTGCGAGGTGCTTTGATGCAAGCGGCCAATCCGGTCTATCAGGTTTTCATTCAGGAGCAGGTTCCACCCACCGAACGAGCTACCGCCAGTGCCTTTTTGAGTGTGGCGGACAGCCTGGCGCGAGGTTCGGGCAGTGCCTTTAGCGGTTTCTTGCGCGGCGGAGTGGGCGCGGCGGCAGGTTTCAATATCCTTTTCGGTATTATGATAGTGTGTTACACAAGTTCGATCACTTTATTCTATTTCCGCTTCCGCCACACCGATGATGCTCCGGTGGAGGAAGCACCTTCGATTGCTCCGGCTCAGGCCCGCAGCGAAACCGATATTCCAGGCGTTTTGCTATAGTAGAGTGTCTGCCTCACGCTTGCCCGGTATCTCGGCAGGGGTAAGCGTGGGCCAGACTGCCTACCCTCCTTCCACGGCTTGTTCTCCTTCATATACCTGCAAGAATTTAATACAACTGGCATAAAAGGCGGATTTAGCGCATCTCGCCCGAATTGGAAAACCAACCCGGAAACGGTTATACTGGCCGCTAAAGCTTGAACAAGTTTATTTGTGGTAAAGCTGTTTGTTAGCTCAAAATCTGGGGAAGGCTAACCTGCGATGGAATTAGAAGGCAAAGTAGCTCTGGTGACGGGTGCCGGGCAAGGCATCGGCGCGGCTATCGCCCGTTTTCTGGCGGCGGAAGGGGCGCGGGTGGTCGTTAACGACGCCGAAGTGGGCCTGAGCGGTGCGCCCGACCCCGCCAGTGAGGGTCTGGCCGAGCGGGTGGCCCAGGAAATTAACCGGGTCGGCGGGCAGGCCGTCGCCAGCACTGCCTCGGTGGGAAGTTTTGAGGCCGGACAGGAACTGGTAGGTCTGGCTCTGGAAAAATTCGGCCAGCTTGACCTTTTGATCAATAACGCCGCCATCACCCGCGACCGCATGTTGTTTAATATGAGCGAGGAAGAATGGCAGGCCGTCCTGACCACGAACCTGACCGGCCCTTTTGCCCTGATGCGGGCCGCGCTGCCTCACATGCGCGAACGCAAGAGCGGGCGGATCGTTAGTTTGGTCTCGACCGCCGGTTTGATCGGCAATGTCGGTCAGGCCAACTATGCCGCCAGCAAAGGCGGGTTGGTGGCCCTGACGCGGGTGTGCGCTCTGGATATGGCTCGCTACGGCGTGACGGCCAACTGTGTCGCTCCCTTCGCTCACACCCGCATGACCGATTCGATCAAGGGAGTTACTCCGGCCCAGGTTGCTTACCTGGAAGGAGCGCGTCAGGCCAAAGCCGAACACGTCGCCCCGCTGGTTGGTTTCCTGTGTAGTGCGGCGGGCCAGTCTATTAGCGGTCAGGTGCTTGGGGTGCGAGGCAAAGAAATTTTTGTCTTTTCGCAACCGCGTCCGCTTCGCTCGGTCGCCAACGCGGGGGGCTGGACAATCGCAAGCTTGAGCCGGGCTTTTGAAAGTAGCTGGCTTAAAAAAGAACTCGTCCCGCTCGAAACTGACCTGGAAATTTTCGATAGTGCGCCGTTTGTCTAACTTTATTAAGCCGGGCCAGGTTTCCAATCTGGCTTCGCTTTATTACGAACCTGTGTAACAAGTAAGACCGCAACTTAGTAAGACCGAAAGTTATAAGTAAGAAGGAAGGTATAGCAGTGAGCAGTAACACCGCAGTTCCTGAGCAAACCGAACGTTTTGTCGGTCTGGTGACGGATGTCGCCGGGCTACAGTCCATGCCGGAGGAATACCGCACGGCGATCAACAAGATCGTCGCCAGCCACGTCGTCAACGAAATTACCGGAGCGCAGCGTTTTGACGAACCGGCTATCGCCCTGGCCCCGACGCCCAACGATAAATGGTTGACTTGCCGGATTGCGATGGAAGAGTACGGTCATCACGTCAAGTTCGACCGTCTGGCGACAGAGTTGAACGTTGACCCGGCTTTGCTCGATCTCAACTCGCGCCACAACTCGATGTTCGACCAGCAGTTGCAAAGCTGGGAAGAGTTTATCGTCTTCAAGGCGATTTGCGATATGGCCGAAATTATCCAGGTCGAAGACCTATCCGAGTGTACTTACCTGCCATTACGAGATTGCGCCCTCAAGACGATGCCGGAAGAACGCTTCCACGCCGGGTTTGGCCGTAGCCGCCTCAAGGAACTGGTTAAGACCGAAGAAGGCCGCGCCCAGGCTCAGCTTGCGGTTAACCAGATTTACCCCAATATTCTGCCTTTCTTCGGCAACCCGGTCTCGCGTAACAACGAAATCTACCGCCGTTGGGGCCTCAAATTGCGGACTAATGGCGAGATGCGCGAGGAGTACGTTCGTCGGGTTCAAAAGCTGGTCGAAGGCGAGATGGGGCTGATCCTGCCCCAGATATAAGGAAAGCAATGTGTCTACAAAGTTGTAGGTCAAAATAGCTTATGAGTCAGCCTGACAATTTGCAATATGCTTCCCGCCCGGAAATCGCAGCGCACCAACTCGCAGGCTTGCGGGAATTGGTGAGTTTCCTGCAACACGAAAGTTCCAACACTTTCTACCAGCAAAAATTAGCCGGAATAGAAGCTTCCCGTCTGATGGATTTGACCGAATTGCCTTTTACCACCAAATCCGAACTGGTCGCCGAACACCGCGATTACCCGCCCTACGGTCGCAATCTGTCCTACCCCCTCGCCCACTATTCCCGCCTGCACC
>JBBRBE010000277.1:0-5121 GCA_038206175.1 Chloroflexia bacterium | reverse complement strand
CGATGTCGCCGGAATTACCCTGATCGAAGAAGGCACCCGCTTACTCAAAGTCGGAGCTTATAAAGGTCTTAGCGATACGGTGGTGCGGGCGGTGATCAACGCATCAATCGAGAATAGCGAAGGGTTCACCCGCGAAGTTGCCACCACCGGCAAACCCCTCTTGATAAACGATATGAGCGGCGACCCACGCTTGCGCCAGGCCGGAAGCGGCGTGCAATCGCTAGGGCTGCGCTCCTTTGCCGCCGCCCCTCTCAAAAGCCGCGACCGCCTGTTAGGGGTGGTCAGCTTGATCAGCCATCAGGTCGGAGTCTTCCAGCCGGACGACCTTGCTCTGCTGGCTTCTATCGGCAGCAGTCTGGCCGTAGCGATTGAAAATGCCCGGCTATACGGCACCTCGCTCAACCAGGTGCGCGAAATGACCTGCCTGGCTGAAATCGCCCGCGCCATCAACCTGTCCGAATCGCTCGGTCAAACTCTCACCAATATTGCCGAAAGCATCAGCCTTTCGCTCGGCTACAAAGCCTGTGCTATTTCACTGATCAACCCGGCTCAATTGCAGATTCAGGCTTACGGCACTTTCGGGATGCCTAACGGTTTTTTAGACCGCCTGAACCTGCTTTCACAGGAAGGGCGAGTTCCACGGGAGGAATTGCTCAAGCTGCCGCTCTTTCACACGCTGGAAGCCGCCGGGCCGGTGGTTTATCAGGTCAGGGTAATATCAGGCTTGCTAGGACCGATTACCCAGGAAGCGGTTAACCAGGGCTGGAACATCTCATTGACCGTGCCATTCCATATCCAGGGTCGCCCTGCCGGGGTGATCAGTTGCTACGCGGTCGAAACCACCCCGCCTCCGGCCTCCGAGCTACGCTTGCTGGAAACTATCGCCAACCAGACCAGCCTGGCCGTGCAAAACGCCTATCTCTACCGGGAACAGGGACGGCGGGCCGACCAGTTGCGGGCGGTCAGCGAGATCGGGCGGCAAATTGGGGCCATCCTCAACGTAGACGAGCTTTTACCTTACGTAGCTCGCCTCTTACAGCAAACTTTCGACTATTATCTGGTCAACATTATGCTGGTGGATAGCGACGACCCGGACATTCTCGTAACCCGCGCCTCCCATTCCTGGTCAGCCGGTATGGTGGATATGTCCCGCCGTTTTAGAATCAGCCAGTACCAGGAAAAAGGGCTGGTAGCCTGGGTTGCCCGGCACGGTCAGCCTCTCGTCATCGGGGATGTGGCTGCCGAACCGCGCTTTTTGGACTATGCGGAAAAAGGGATCGTGCGTTCGGAAATGGTCGTGCCGATCAAGCGGGGTGGAGTTGTAATCGGGGTGATCGATCTGGCAAGTACCCTGCTCAACGGCTTTGGCGAAACTGATCTGGCAACTATGCAAGCTCTGACCGAACAAGTGAGCATCGCGCTCGAAAATGCCCGGCTCTACACCGAAGTTAACCGGGTCGTGGTGCAACTGACCAACGCCAATGTCGAGCTAGAAGAAGCTACCCGCCACAAAAGCGAGTTCCTGGCAAATATGAGCCACGAACTGCGTACTCCCCTTAATGCGATTATCGGCTTTAGCGAAGTGCTGCAAGACCAGGTTTTTGGCTCTCTCAACGAGCGGCAGCAACGCTATGTCCATAACATCCTCACCAGCGGGCGGCATCTCTTGAATCTGGTCAATGATGTGCTGGACCTGGCAAAAGTCGAGGCGGGCCGGATGGAACTTCGCCCCGAAGAATTTAACCCGGAAGACGCCGTAAAAGATGTTGAAAATATTTTATCGGTCAGTGCCGGGAAGAAAACCCTCTCCATCCAGAATACTTTTCAGGCCGACTTGCCCCTGCTAAGGGCTGACAAGAGTAAATATAAACAGGTGCTTTATAACTTGCTCTCCAATGCGGTCAAGTTTACACCTGAAGGCGGCCATATCACGGTTGGCAACTACCGCCACCACGAGAACGACCTGGATTACCTGGCGGTCTGGGTCAAGGATACTGGCATCGGCATCCGGCATGAGGATCAGTTACGCATTTTTGAAGAATTCAGGCAGGTAGACTCGTCCTACGCCCGGCAACATCAAGGGACGGGGTTGGGACTGGCTCTGTCGAAGCGGCTGATCGAATTACATAGCGGGCGAATCTGGGTAGAGAGCGAACCAGGGGTAGGCAGTCTTTTTACCTTCCTGATTCCCCTGAACATTGTCGCCACTTTGCCTTCTAACCTGGCTCCCGCGCCCGCCGAACCAATTGACCGCCTGTTGGAGGCTCACGCGCAAAACCGCCTGGGCCGCGAAATAACCCGAAGCGGCACCGCCTCGTTGCGCTCGAAGGATGGCACTAATCCTCTGCCCGCCCTGCCGGACGCCTCGATGCCGCCGCCTTCTAACTCCGGTGCGCCGCTCGTTCTGGTGGTGGAGGACGACGACCGCGCCGCCGAAATTCTGACGCTGTATCTGAGCGAGGGCGGCTACCGGGTCGAACGCGCCAGTAACGGCCCGGAAGCCCTGGAGAAAGCTCATCTTACCCGGCCCCTCCCGGCCTTGATCACGCTGGATGTGCTGCTGCCGGGAAAAGACGGCTGGCAAGTGCTGGCCGACCTCAAAGCTGACGAAGAAACCGCTGCCATCCCGGTAATCATGATTTCGATTGGCAATCCGGCCCCGGCCCTCTCCGGCGCGGCTTTCGGTTTTATTTCCAAGCCGGTAATCAAAGCTGAACTGCTGGCGATGGTTTCCCAGGCTCTCCATCTAACTCCTTCGGGCCGAAATTAAATTTTAGGGCAACCAAAAGAGAGAGAAGACGTCTTCTCTCTCTTTTCTTATCTCGCTAACTCTATCAGATCGTTCAGGGTAATTAAGAAGCCAGTTCTTCCAAAGTTTGCAAATTCACAATTGAAATTGTGTGGTTTTCGACTTTAATCAGGTGTTTCTTTTGCAGTTCCAGAAGTTTGCGAGTAACAGTCACGCGGTTAGAGCCGATCATATCGGCCAATTCCTGGTGGGTCAGGCTCAAACCAATGGATACGCCGCCGTCCGACTGGCTTACGCCGAATTCCTCGGCCAGTTTCAAAAGCAATTTGACCATGCGGGCGGCAATATCGCGGCCCAGTAAGCCCTGGATCAAGGTCTGGGATTGCGAAAGTTGCTGCGAGAAGCTGTGTATGATGCGCTCGGCCAGCAAGGGAGCCTCGATCATCAGGTTTTCCAGAGCCTTCTCATCAATCCGAGCTACTATTGTCGGAGACATCGCTTCGGCGTACACGTCGTGAAAATAACTGTTACGGTTATTACTCTGGGTGAAAACGTCGTTAGTGCTTAGAATCGAAAGGCTTATCGAACGACCATCGGGCAAAAGTTCGTACAGGCGCACCTGGCCGTTCATGACAAAAAACAAAACTCCCGCCCCTCGGTCGCCGGGCTGAAAGATCAACTGGCCCGTATCGTAGCGCACCAACCGAAAAGACTGCACGCTTTTGATCAGTTCGGCCAGGCTGGTTTGTTCCAGGCGATAGCGGCGTGAAAGCTGGCTTTCTTTAGCCAACTCCTCCTGAATCAGGCGGTTCTCGTCCACGAACCCGGTCAAAAGCGCACTTTCGGCCCGGCTCCGCAAAAGATTTAATTTTTCGGTCAAAGGCCGCAGCAAGCGGGGATCGGTTTCAAAAGCAGGCATAGTGCTGAGAACATCCCAAACCAGATTCATGATCTCGGTAAGCTGGGAAACGACCGATTCCACCCGGCTCAAAGCGCGGGCCTGGAGCCGACCTTCAGCTTCTACCAGCGCGAGGTAAGGTTCGTAACGTTCCGTATGCAAACCTTTAATCAAATTCTCCCACAAAGCCATATGTCGGCGGCGGACTTGCGGGCTGAAGTCGGCTACCTCGAAATCATACTGGCGTTGCGTCACCAGTTCCGACCATCTTCGGCGGAAGACGGGTTTGGCATCGTTCAAAGCACTTGCTAACTCTTGTGACATAACTCACCAATTCTATTGTTTGCTACACTGCGTGTCAGTAAGAACTATTAGTTTCACTGAGTATTTAAAGCCGAGCGAGTATTTTGACCTGGGTAAGAGCATTTCTAGAACCTTTTGTTAAGTATTAGTTAAGGTTCGTGTAAAATTGAGTATAGAGTTGACCATCGCGAAGGTATGTAGTTTCGACTACAAACTATATAACTGGCTAAATTCCAAAACTCGTCCAGGGTCTGGCAATCTTTCCGGCCTTATTTCAAAAGCCCAAAGTTATAGGCTCTAAGAATAGGAGAAATAACTGCTTTTTTTAGCCCCATATATCGGTTATAATTAGACCACCATAAATTATTACCGCTATAGATGCCGTAGAGTGCACCCGGAGAACGCCTTTGCCCAATTCTACGTCCGCGCCCGCCCCCGCCCCGACCAGGGCGAGTGGGCCTGTCCATCCCCGACGCCGCACGTCTCTCAGTGCCGGAATGCTCAGTCTCGTATTAGCCGCCGTTGGGCTAAGTCTCTTTCAAATTTTCGTCGCTTTCAATCTGGTCATTCCTTATAACGCCCATCCCAAGAACGACCTGAACCTTTTTTTGAAATTCGGACGGCTGGTGCTGAACGGCCAGTCCCCTTATCAGGGCGATCTTCCTTTTATCTACCAGTTCTGGGTAAGCTTTTTTTACCTGCCGTTTGCCCGGCTTGAAGCGGGCCTGGCTCTGCACGCCTGGGTCGTGGCGGGCCTGCTGGTACTGGCCGGAGCAGTCTGGCTGGGCTGGAGGGCCTATCTGCCAGGCTGGAGGGCCGTCTGGCTAGGGCCACTCTACTGCCTGGCCCTGGCCCTTTGCTCGAACGCCATAATCACCGGCCATACCACCGTAATAACCCTGACCGCCCTGGCTGCCGCTGCGCTAGGGATGCGGCGGGGACGCTACCTGGCCGCCGGATTACCGGCCTTCGTCCTGTTGATCAAACCTCAACTGAGCTTCCTGCTCGGTCTGGCGATGCTGGCTCTGCTTTTCCGTCGTCCGGCCCGCTCGAACTCTCTCACCGCCGCCTCTACCACTGCCGCCCTCCGGCCTCAGCTTTATCGCTGGTTTGCGGGCGCAATCCTCGGTGCCGCCGTGGTGATGGCGGTCAGTCTGGCCGTGCAACCGGA
>JBBRBE010000276.1:0-5146 GCA_038206175.1 Chloroflexia bacterium | reverse complement strand
GGGCGGTCGAGCGGTCAAGCAGGTCCTGGCGGATGCAAAGTCGAGTTGTCACGCCCTGTCATTCTGAGCGTAGCGAAGAATCTTCTTGATTGAGCAAGATCGAGGTAGGTCAAGAAGATTCTTCGCTTAGAGCAGAGCTTAGAGATACTTTATTTAGTGGAGGCCGGGCGGTCGAGCGGTCAAGCAGGTCCTGGCGGATGCAAAGTCGAGTT
The DNA here is from genome assembly GCA_038206175.1 of Chloroflexia bacterium. Taxonomy (GTDB): domain Bacteria; phylum Chloroflexota; class Chloroflexia; order Chloroheliales; family Chloroheliaceae; genus 54-19. The sequence continues at coordinate 4,934 of JBBRBE010000276.1, read as the reverse complement.
GTCACGCCCTGTCATTCTGAGCGTAGCGAAGAATCTTCTTGATTGAGCAAGATCGAGGTAGGTCAAGAAGATTCTTCGCTACGCTCAGAATGACAGTGTATTGTTCGACGGTTGCACCACCCCACCCTGTTCGAGGTTAAGTGTAGCCTTTTGTGAATCCGTTCGACCACAACCCACTTTACAAACCACAGGCTACGGATAAGATCGAACAGCCCAGGTGATGCAACCGTCGAACAGTACATGACAGGGCGTAATAGGGCGAGGAAGAAAAGGGCAAAACTCGGATTTTGCACTCGCCCTGTAGAACAGGATAGAATAGAATAGAATAGAATAGAATAGAACAGAATAGAACAGAATAGCCAGGATAAGATAGAATAGAATAGGATAGCCTTTATGTCAGGTTTCTTCTCAGGATTGTTCGCCGGGAGTAAAAAGGGTCAGGCCAAGCCGACCACGCCAGGGCCGGGTTCGCCCGACGAGGGAAACGGGACGGGCCGTGGTCGGCGGCGCAAAAACGAAACCGAATTTACCAGTTACTACGGGCGACCTGTGATTAAAAAGCCGCACTGGGTCTGGCCGATCTGGTTTTACTTCTGGACGGGCGGGATTGCCGGGGGAGCCTCGGCTATCGTTACGCTGGCCGAGCTTTTTGGCGACCCGGAGCGCGACCGCTCGATTGTACGGGCCGGTCGCTACATCAGCCTGGCCGGGCTGATAGCCTCGCCCGTGCTGCTGATCATAGATTTGCAGCGTCCCGAACGGTTTTACCACATGTTGCGCGTCCTCAAGCTGCGGTCGCCGCTCAGTGTCGGAACCTGGATTTTAACCTCGACCGGCCTGCTGAGTGGGGTAAACACGGCTCGGCAGCTAGTCGAGGACGATGTGCTGCCACTTCCGGGCTGGTTCGGCCAACTGACCCGCCTCGCTTCTAACCGCCTGACCAGCACGGCGCAAGGGCTGGAAGGGCTGGCCCTGGGCAGCTATACCGGCGTGTTGCTCACCGCCACCGCCGTACCGCTCTGGGCCGAAACCGACCTGGAACTGCCGCCCATCTTTCTAGCTTCGGCCTTTTCGAGCGGGGCCGCCGCAATCAGCCTGGCGCGGGCGATAGGCGGCGTCCGGATCGAAGAATTGCACCGCCTCGACCAGATCGAGCAGGGCGCAATCCTGACCGAGCTAAGTTTGCTGGCCGTGAGTGCCTACAGGCTCCCACCCCAGGTACGCCGCCACGCCACCCAGGGACGCTACGGCAAACTTTTCGCTGCCGCCATCGGGCTAGGCCAGCTTGGGCCGTTCCTCTTGCAACTGGTCGGCCCCAGGAAGGGTAAGCTGGTGCGCCCGCTCCAGATTTTAACTTCGCTAATGGTGCTGACCGGCAGCCTCTTGCTGCGAATTGCCGTAGTAGAGGCGGGTAAAGCTTCGGCGGACGACCCGGACGCCTACCACGCCGCCACCCGTGGTGCGGGCCGACCCAGCCCGCAGGAACAGGCCGCACGAGCGGCCAATCGCCCGGAAGAGAGGAATAATAGATAAAAAGAATCTTTTATCTATTATTCCTCGTCGCCAATTCAAAACTTCTTTACCTCGAAACAAGGGCGTTTTTCTGCTCGACGTAATCGCTGTAGCCGCCCTGGAACTGATGAATTTCAGCATCCGTCAGTTCCAGGATGCGGGTACAGGTGCGGTCGAGAAAATAGCGGTCGTGCGAGACAGTCAAGAGCGTGCCGTCGAACGAGTTGAGGGCGTCTTCCAGCACTTCCTTTGAAGCGATATCGAGATGGTTAGTCGGTTCGTCCAGCAGCAGGCAATTGACGCCACTAATCATCAGGCGGGCCAGTTGCAGACGGCTTTTTTCACCTCCGCTCAAGCTGGCGATGGGTTCGCTGGCCTGGCGGTAGTTGAACAAAAAGCGGGTCAGGATCGCCACGGCCTCGCCTTCGTACATCGGGCGCAGGTCGCGCACAAACTCTAGCGGCGTTTGCCGGGGGTCGAGCGTTTCGTGCTGTTGCGAATAGTAGCCCAGCCGGATGGACGGGCCAACCCAAACCTCCCCCTCGTCTGCCGCTTGCAAATTCAGCAATAGCCGTAGCAGCACCGATTTCCCGCTTCCATTCGGCCCGACCAGCCCGACTCGTTCGCCCCGGCAGAGCAAAAAACTCGCATCCAGTAGCACCAGCTTATCCTCGAAAGCTTTGGATAGATGGCGAGCTTCGATCACCTTCTGGCCGCCGCGTTGAGCCGACCGAAAAGCCAGCCCAATCTTGCGCCGTTCCAACACCGGGCGGGCGACCTTATCCATGCGGTCAATCTGGCGTTGCTTATTGCGGGCCTGCTTGATATGCCGTTCGTCTACTACGATACTGGCCCACAGCTTGAAACGAGCGATAGCCTCTTCCAGATGCTTGATTTGCTTTTGTTGCGCCACGTAATCCTGCTGCTGTTTGAGAAGAGCCAGTTCACGCTGGACGGTGTAGCTGGAATAGTTGCCTGCGTACAGCTTGAGGCCGCCCCCATCCATTTCGGCAATCTGCGAGATCGTGTCGTCCAGCAAATAACGGTCGTGCGAGATTAGAATGACCGCGCCCTCGAAAGATTGCAGCACTTCTTCCAGCCGAGCTTTACCTGCCAGGTCGAGATGATTGTCCGGCTCATCCAACAGCAATAGATCAGGCCGGGACACCAGGCAACGCGCCAACCCGACCATTTTGCGCTGCCCACCGCTTAAAAGCGACACCGGCTGATTTTGAGCCGCCGTTGCCAGGCCCAACCGTTCCAGGTAGCCGCGGGCTTCGTTCCGCACTCGCGGCCCGCCTGACTCTTCGTATTTTTCCAGCAGACGGGCTTGCTCTCCCAAAACCGCGCCGAAAGCTCGCATATCTTCGGCCAACCGAGGCTCGGCCAGTCGAGTTTCGACCTCTTCCAGTTCAGCTTCAAGCTCTAGCAGTTCGGGCCGTCCGTTGAGCACTTCTTCCAGGGCAGTCAAACTGGTGTCACTACCATATTCCTGGGATAAGTAGGCCAGCTTTGAGTTTCGGCGCAGTATGCGTTGGCCTCCGGCGGGCGGTTCGAGGCCGGCCAGAAGCTTTAACAGGCTGGACTTACCGGCCCCGTTTGGCCCGATTAGTCCGATCTTTTCACCGTCGTTGAGGCTCAGGCTGATATTATTGAAAATCTGACGGGTTCCGTAACTGAGGCTGGCCCCTTCTAGTCTGGCGATTAACATAGGAATTATTCCTTTCCTGGTGGCTTAAAGTTATTAAGGAGCCAGAAGAAGGTTCGGGCGCAACGCAACCGGGGCATACCAAAAACGTCGCCGAGCCTTCCACCGGCCCGCGACGTTTTCAAAGTTTGTTTTGGTCTTCAGGTAAATTAGCTAAGAAGCAACTCCGCTACCCTTGCACCGCCACGCTCCCGAAAAATGGGCACAGTGAAACAAGGGTGGGTGTTAAATGATTTGCTGTAGCGAATATGAAGTTTGTTCGGGTAAAGTATCATCGCTCTAAACATTCCTGAAATGTACAAAAAGACTTGCAATCCCGCAAGCAACTCTATGATAGCAAGTTTTTGGCGAGAGGGCAATAGGTTTTGGACTTATTTTAACCCCATATCGCTCTAACACCGTGGTGGTGTTATCTCAAAGAATTAAAATATCGTAACTATTCAGCCCTGTCACACCCGCAGGGCGTGACAGGGCATGACAGCAAGCAAGGCTGGGTGAATAGTTACAAAATATCTATTCTACTGACACCGACTGATGAGCTTCGATAGAACGAAGCACTGCCGTACAGACGCGAGTATTGAGCAGGCTATCTTCGAGCGGGTACGGCGACGGCCCGCCTTCCAGAATGGCCCGGCTGAAAGCTTCGGCCTGAAGCCGGAAATGGTTTTGCGGCTCTATTTCAAAGGTAGTCAGGCCGCTATCTTTCCGCAGGTAGACCTGGGCCGGTACGTCCGGTTCCTGCCACATATTTTCGACCGAAAGAGTACCTTTAGTGCCAAGAATCTCGTAGAACGAACGGCGTCCATAGGACATCCCGTAGTCCAGCACCGCCCGCCGTCCGTCTCCAAAGTCCAGCACCGCCGCAACCGCCGTATCAAGCCCGTTCGTGCGGGTGGCCTCGGCCCACACCCGCTGCGGTTCGGTCCCGAACATCCAGCGAACCAGATTGATCCCGTATGAGCCGACATCCCAGGTCGCCCCGCCGCCCTGGGCCGGGTCGAGCCGAATATTCGGTTTGGAAGGGTCAATCACGAAAGCGTAAGTACCTCGAATAACCTGGGCCGGGCCGATTTCGCCCGCCGCCAGAAGCTCGCGGACGCGGGCCTGTTGCGGGTGGAAGCGGTACATAAACCCTTCCATCGCCAGCCGTCCGGCCTGCCGCGCAGCCTCGGCCAGCCTGGTCACATCTTCCGGCCTGATTGCCAGAGGCTTCTCGCTCAGCGCGTGTTTCCCGGCCTGCACCGCCCGAATAGCCCACTCGACGTGCAGACTGTTCGGGAGCGGCACATAAACCGCGTCAATCTGCGGGTCGGCCAGCAATGCTTCGTAAGAAGCGTACAGGGTCGGAATGTTCCATTTGGCGGCGGCCTCGCGGCCTTTCGCTTCGTCTCGGCTGGCAATCGCCACCACTTCGGCGTTATCGGCCTCTTGCAGACCGGGGATCATGCGCCGGTTGATCCGGGCCGCCCCTAAGATACCCCAGCGCACCTTTTGCTTATCACTCATCATCGCCTCGCAAATTAGCTACCTGAAATTAGTAATTGTTCACCCAGCTTGAAAGTTTTATACCTCCTCCAGCCCTGTCATTCTCTGCCTTATGCCTCCTTCAGCCCTGTCATTCTCTGCCTTATGCCTCCTCCAGCCCTGTCATTCTCTGCCTTATGCCTCCTCCAGCCTTGTCATTCTCTGCCTTATGACTCCTCCAGCCTTGTAA
>JBBRBE010000275.1:0-5209 GCA_038206175.1 Chloroflexia bacterium | reverse complement strand
CAATATCGGTGAAATTGACCACGTGGCGCACCGCGTAGCCCCGGTATTCCAGGTAACGCCGGATGAAATCAAACGTTAGCGCACTCATGGCGTGACCGATGTGGCTGTTATCGTAGACTGTCACCCCGCAGACGTACATCGTCACTACACCCGGTTCTCTGGTAACGAAGTCTTCTTTTTTCTGGCTGAGGGTATTGTAGATTCTAAGTGCCACTCAGGAATTCCTCCCCCTCTAAGACGCGCCCGTTTTTATGGGCGGCGTGTCCGTTACCGTTACCTTTGCCACTTCCGTTACTGTTAGTTTTGACCGTCTGGCCGGGCAACCCTTCCAGGCGAGTCAGGCTTCCCTCGATTCTTTCCAGTCGCTCGGCCAATCCTCCCAGCCGTTCTTCCAGAGCTTCCATCGTGACGTGCTGCGATTCGGTTTCGTGGGTCTGCTCGATATGCTCGTTCAAGATTTTTTGAAGGCGGGCTTCCAGTTCGCGGCTTTTCTCTTGCAGAGCTTGCAGCATCTCGCCTTCCGGGTCGGGCATGTTTTCGACGCGCTGGTTATCCTGGCCGACGGCGGTTCGCATCGCTACGATCCGGGCCGGTACGCCTACCGCCGTGGCGTTCGGCGGCACGTCCTTGAGGACGACCGCGCCGCCACCGAGCCGGGCGTTGTCGCCAATCGTGATTGCGCCCAGCACCTTTGCTCCCACCCCGACCAGCACGTTATTACCCAGGGTGGGATGGCGTTTGCCTTGCTGCTTGCCGGTACCGCCCAGGGTTACGCCCTGGTAAAGGGTGACGTTCTCGCCTATTTCTGCCGTTTCGCCGATTACAACGCCCATACCGTGGTCAATAAAAAGACCTTTGCCGATTTTCGCGCCGGGATGAATTTCGATGCCGGTCAGGAACCGACCGATCTGGGAAATCAGACGAGGAAAGAAAGGAACTTTGGCTTTGTAGAGAGCGTGTGAGAGGCGATGCAACAAAATGGCGTGGAGGCTGGGATAGAGGATTACCTCGAAAATGTTACGCGCCGCCGGGTCGCGCTCCATTATGGCTTTTACTTCATCGGTAATAAACATTGGGAGACTCCTGATTTTTACAATTTTAGGACTTTCGCCTGGAGCCTGTTACGTTCATGACAGTACGAGTCGTTTAGTTTAAAAACAACCTCTGCCGTCGTTATTACCGGCGAAAGTCTTAGACTTAAAAAGCCTTGCCGTAGCCTGGCCCACCCGTCGTGGCACGTCCACGGGACATCCCTTCGAGCCAGGCGAAGGGATGTCCCCCCGTACATACCCACGGTTCGCCCTCGGCGGCGCGGATGGCGGCGGCCCGGTGCGGCCCTTCGTATGCGGAAGGAGGCGCGGGCGGCAATCCTTTTAAGTTGTAATAGTTCCGGCCAGAGCCTGGCCGTCCAGAAATCTTCATAAATCCAACCTTGCAAAAGGGTGGTGCTACCGTCCAGCTACCCCTGTTGCAATTTAGTCTCCCCGCACGGTAACGCCAGAATTTAAACTGCCGGGCAATAATCAATTATAACTATTTTCTCAGGCAGCTTCGGTCTTGGCACTTTTGGCCGTGTCCTTGTCCTTAGACTTTGGTGGCACGCTATCTTTAGGTGGTTCTTTGGCGGCTCCGGTTTCGGTGCTGGCCGCCGGTTTTTCGGTTTTGGGGTCGGTTTTAGCGTCGCCAGGGCTGGTACTTTCAGAACTGGCCGGGCTGTCGGTGCTTTCGCCACCACTCGCAGCGACTGGCACAGCGTTTTTGCCCTTCTTTTTGCTATCGTTGATGTACCAACCAGAGCCTTTGAAGACGATCCCGACCGGCGAAATGACTTTCTTGATCGCCTCACCGCACTGCGGGCATTCTTTCAACGGTTCTTCGCTAAAGGACTGGAATTTCTCGAAGCGATAACCACAAGTCTGACATTGATATTCGTAGGTAGGCATAGCTTCCTTTGTGTGTGTGAAAATACTCGTTTTATTTTGTTTTGTTTTTTTATCTATACAACCTGAGAAGGCCACACAAATAACCTGGCCGCTCAAGTCTGGCTCAGTAGCTCAAATTTTACTATATTCGGAGGCCAGGAGCAACCAGATTGCGTTAGAAGAGCATATGCTTTGCCTTAGCATCGCTGAAAATCACCTTTGTTCTTAAATGCAAATTCTTGAGCTAATTTCTAAGGGTGAAAAACGGCGGTAAAATGTGGTACTTTTCGTTGGCCGGTAAGCGCGGCTCTAAAAGCATTTTCAGCCCTAAATACAGGAGTAGAGCTATCCCGACGATAACCAGGCTCCCCGCTACGTCTAATAAATGATGCACCCTGGCATAAACTCGTGCCAGTCCTACCAGTAAAGTCAGACCTAAAAACCCCAGACCGGCTTTCCAGTTGACCAGGCCAATAGTCGCGGCAATAGCTGCCAGAAATAAGGTATGGTCGGAGGGAAAGCCGTTATCGGTGGCACTGCCGATCAGGGCCGGAACCTTGCTCTCGATAAACGGGCGTGGGTCACTGATAATTTGGGTAGCTACTTTGGAGAGCAGATAAGCTACTCCTAAAATGAAAACGCCTGCAATGACAAGACCGGGCAACTGCTTTCGATAATATAGGAGGGCGAAAACCGCCGCTAACCCGGCTACTACAAGGTAAAAATACTCGGCTATAAAGCTGATCAAGCTGTCCAAAAACGGTTCTCCTTAGAATTTGTTTAGCCCTTTCGCCCTGCCAACTTCCTGCTCGTATGTAGGCTACACCTTCGAGCCGGGTATACAGGCTCTCCGAACTGCGGCGAGTTTATGGGCGAGGGGTCAGGGAAGTTGGCGGCGGCGAAAGTGCGCCGGGGACAGTTGGCTGTCCGCCCAGGTAGGAAGGATCGGCCCGAAGCCAGAAAACCCGCTCGACCGCCCGCGCCGAAAGAAGGGTGCGGGTTTGCACGCTGTCGAGGCTGGTCAGGGTCAGCGAACGGTCGCTATTCTTGCGGACGGAGGCGAACCCCCGGCCAAAAGGCGACCAGGCCGGACATTCCGAATCGGAATAAGTGCTGAAAATCGTACCATCGGTACGCGCTATGACCACGACCGCGCCATCATAATAAGAAAAAAAGTTGCCGCCGGGCGAAAGAGTCGGGCAGGAAACCTGATTGCCCGGTAGCAAACTGAGCCGCAACAGGCCGCGATTGCTCACGTCTCCACTCAGGCCCGCCACGCCCGGTGCGCCGCCGTTGAAAGTTGCCAGATTTAACCGCATACTATCGTCGCTGTAAGGATTGCCCACTCGAAAGAACGCGCCATCGCTACGTGGCAACCACTCAAGCTCGTAGACGGCATAATTTTGGGGCGAACCAGTCCAGATAACCGGGTTGCCACTGCTCGAAGCCACCACCCCTACCACCGAAAGCCGGTCGGAGAAAGCCAGATAACGGCCATCGGGCGACCACCAGATGGATTGCAAGGGCGACGGAATGTAGGAGCGCGGCGTACCTTCGGTATCTATAAAAGCTTCCGGCAATCGGTCGCTTTCGGTGATGGTGGTAGTTTTGCGTGTAATCGGGTTGTATACCAGTACCTTGTTGGTGACATAAGTTCCGAGGTAAACCGGCGGATAGGTCGGGGTGGGGGTAGCTGAAGGCAGCGCGACAATATCCAGGGTGGCAGTTGGCGAGGCCGCCACGGTAGGCGAACCGGGCGTTTCGGGCGGCGTCGTGCCACCGGCCCGGATGATAAAGGGGGTGTTAGTGGGAGCCGGGCCAGGTGCGGCGGTTTTCGTGACGGGCGGGGTGGAGACGGGCGGGGTCAGAGTTTGAGTTTGGCTCTGGTTCTGGGCCACCGCAAGCTCACCGTCCTGGCCCTCCGCGCTTTTGGTTGGCGTGACGGGCAGGAGCGACGTACCAGGGGGCGTCAGGGCCGGGCCAGGGGTCGGGCGGGTGCTGCCCTGCTTGATTTCACCTCGGCTCAGGTAGGCCAGGCTGCGACCGTCGCCCGACCAATCCGGCCCAAATCCTTCGCCTACCCGAATAAGGTTTACTTTGTCCCCTACCAGGTCGGCCAGCCACACTTCACCTCCGGCGACCGGGCCGACTTCGCCCGCGTAGTAGGTAAAGGCCAGGTAGCGGCCATCCGGCGACCATTTCAGGTCTTTGAGGAACAACCCGGCCCGTGGAGCGGGGCGAGGGGTGGCGTTGGCGGGTGGGCTGACCGGCGGCAATTTGACCGCGCCGGGGGAGCGCGAGGTGCGGCCAGGACTAAAAACCAGGTTGCGTTTGCCCTGTAAATCCAGCAGCCATAGCTCGCCCGCTTGCGAGAGATAGGCCAGGCGGTCGCGGCTGAGGTTCCAGCTAAGCAGCGAGTCGGCCCCGATGTCGCCGCTTTCGGTCAACTGGCGTCGGTTGCCGCCGTTATCGTCAATCAGCCACAGGTTGCCCGCCTGGACAAAAGCTAACTGGCCGGTTGGAGCCGCGCCGGGAGTCAGTTGCAATTCGGGCGCGGCTGCCGTGGCGGTAAAGTTAAAAGCGGTCGGCACCGGAGCCAGGGTGCTGGTAGGAAAAAGCGGCGGTGGGGGCGGCGCGGGCGGCGAAGTGCCAGAGACCCGTGGGGCGTTACTCGTCGCCGTCGCGGACGGGCTGAGTTGGCGGGCCGGAAAAGGCGGCGTGGCGGTTGGGCCAAACTCGCCCGGTGCAATCGTAGTTTGCGGCAGTGAGGCCGGTTGGGTCGGGTCGCTTCCACAGGCACCCAGCACCAACCCCAGCAGCCCGCATACGGTCATGACTACCCCTAAACGGCTTTTCGTCCTGTTCCTCCAACCGGCCCGTCCCGGCCCCTGTAATCCCGCCATTGTTATGTTTGCTCTCGGAAGTGATAAAACGCTGATTTCCTGCCCTTAGTTTACATAATTTTAGAGCGCAGGTCAATATATGGTTGAGAAAGAAACCGGGCGATTGCAAAGTCATGTCTTGACCTGTTTCTCACTCATCCGGTCGGCCTCTGTCATTCTGAGCGTAGCGAAGAATCTTCTTGAAAGAGCAAAATTGTGCATAGTCAAGAAGATTCTTCGCTACGCTCAGAATGACAGAGTGTACTGTTCGACGGTTGCATCACCTGGGCTGTTCGATCTTATCCGTAGCCTGTGGTTTGTAAAGTGGGTTGTGGTCGAACGGATTCACAAAAGGCTACACTTAACCTCGAACAGGGTGGGGTGATGCAACCGTCGAACAATACA
>JBBRBE010000274.1:0-5307 GCA_038206175.1 Chloroflexia bacterium | reverse complement strand
ATCACTCAGCCAGGCACAGAACTGACGGTAGAAGATTTCAGGGTCGGCCAGCGCAGCCTTATCGAAAAGCTGAAAATCCAGGAAAGCAACCCGCTTACCGGCTTGTCGGGCCGTCCGCACGAGGCGGATCAAGAGCGAGCTTTTCCCCATCTGGCGCGGCCCTTTGATCGTGATGGTTTCGCCATGCCCGATCCGGCCCACGGTTTGGCGTCCTTTTTCGTCCTCGGTTCGCACAATATAAAAGCTCGACTCGGCGTTCATCGTGCCTTCAGGCTTTTCTAGCGACAGAGGTTGGGCCGAAGGCGTTGGGACTGGCAAAACCGCCCCGCTCAGGGGGGTCAGGACGGTTGGGGCAAAGCTGATGGCTTCGGCATCGTGAGTGGCCTGGGAAAGTGGACCGCTCAGAGTCAGGTCTTCCCCGGCCAGAGCTTGCCGGATTTGTTTGCACAGCCGGGGCGTATCTTGCGGCCCGTGCCATTCGGCCCACTGCGTATTTTTGAGATATTCACTCAGTGGATACTCGAACGGCTCCCGATAGGCTACCCGCACCGGCAAAACCTGCGGACGCCCCTCATTGCTGCGGGCCAGGCGGTGAGCTTTGGCAATCTCTCCGATCACCATCTCGCTCGCGACCGAATTGGCCGAGAGCAAGGTAATCAAGAAATCGGCCTGAGACAGTTCTTGCTCAATTCGCTCGACCCAGTTCGTGCCGGGTGGAATTAGCCGGTCAATAAAGACTTCATACGAAGCTTCCAGTGTGCGATAAATTTCGAGGGCCAGGTCTTCGTCCGGCTTGAACTCGTGCTTATAGCTGATAAAGACCCGCCCCGCCCCGGTTCTCTCTGAAGCCGCAGAGGTGTCTACGGAAGCATTTCTTTCGAGGCGTTCTAATTCCGCCTCCCACCCACCGATCTTCTGGCCTAACTTATCGAGTTCAAGTTGTAAGCGGCGAAACTCGGTTGGATTTCCCACGCTAACCATCTGACGGCTTTCCAGTTCCGCCTGTAATTCGAGAGCATCGTTTAGCGATTTTTCGAGCTTACGCTGGCGTGGGCCTGGGCTGAGTCTCTGGCTGGGTGAGGGTGAAAACGCAGTGGTAGGCGGCGGCTCAGGAAGTTGCAGTAACTCGATTTCCGGGTCAAGCCTACCGCCGGTGATCAGCCGGGCCGTAGGCGGTAAATGCTCTTGGAGGGTGGCTTGCAATTCGCCCAATCTCAGCCAGGCCGAGTCTGGCCGGGCCGTCCGCAGGCTCTCGGCGAGGCTGTGTGAGCTGTCGGTCTGAGGGTGTAAAACGCCTAGAATACCTAGGTTATTTAGCAGGGGCAAGCTCAAGCTGGTATCGGTTGCCGCGAGGCCGATTTCAAGGCCATCTAGTCCTAGCAACACTTTCACGCCTGGCACGGCGCAATTCTGGACAAGCCCGGCCAGGTAATCCAGCCCTATAAAGGTGCGAAGTCGCGGCGAAATAGGACTAAGCCACTGACTATCGCTCGTCATCAGGTAGAGCTTGCCGCCTCCGTCGCGCACGACGCAGCCAGCCCAATAGACCAGCAGCACGTCGTCCTGTGCCAAAACCGGGCCTTCTAACCATTCTTCGAGGGCTTGGTGCACGCTGCTAAGGTCGGTGGTCGCCCGCTCGTCCAGCAGTTTGACCGACTTGAAACCACTTTCTAACAGGCGGTCGCGCACGAGGCGGGCCGAAGTTCCGGCCTCGTCTGGCTTCGCCACTCCTTCCGGCAGGTTCTCATATTCATTTAGACCGATACATAGCGCGTAACGAGTGTGGGCCATTTTGCAGCTACTCCTGGCGTTTCCAGCCTGATCCGGCTACGGACTAGAGTTTCTCAATTGTATTCCAGCGCAGTCAGGATGCGGGTGGGACTGTCCTAATAATATGAACGTGGGAAAACTTGATTTAGGAAATTATGACACAAAGAAAAATAAATACAAGTGTAAAGACAAATCCCGCCAAAGCCCATACACTCGAATGTAGAGTATAATGCACCCAGGCGTGCAGGTTGTAGAAATGGCTAAAAATTAAAATTAGACTGATGGACATTTCTCTTTTTTCAAAGTTGAAAGCTAAAAAGAGGCGTTGGGAGCGGCGGGAAGCCATCCGGCTAAGGAGCGGCGTGGTCTGGCTGCTTCTGGCCCTTTTGATGCTGTCTGCTTGCTCGGACGCGGCAACGCCCACGGTCGCTGCCAGTCCTTCCGCTATCGTAACCACCGCCACGGCTTCCCCTTCCATTACTAACCCGCCAACGCCCAACCCTTCCCCGACGGCGGCAGAAACGACTCCGCCGCTTGCGCCGACGGTTGGCCCGACCCCAACCGTGCCAGCTTCGACAGCCACGCCGACTACTCAGGCTTTGCCGACCATTACGGCCACCCCGACCGCCACTTTTACCCCAACCTTACCACCGACTGCAACGATTCCGCCGACCGTGACCCCTACTCCAACGCCTTCGGTGACGCCAGGGCCGAATGTGCCGGTGCAGCCAGTGCGCCGGCCCGGTGGTATCCTGGCGGTGGGTTTGCTGGAGGCCGATTTCAAGGCCCGCAACTACTCCCCTTACGCGCCCGATCTCGGTGAGGTCTCGCAACATCTGCAACGCCTGACCTGGAACGCCCGCCTGTTTTATCGTGACCCGGTGCGGCTGGATTGGCAACCCCTGGCCGCCCAGACGTTGCCCACTCCCGATGCGACTGGACGACGCTATACGGTCGTGCTACGCGATGACCTGACCTGGAGTGATGGCAGCCCGATTTCGTCCGGGGATTATTTTTGGGCTTTTAGCCAGGCATTGAAGGCCGAGAACCGCTATCCTCAATTCGCTCAAATCCAGAGGATTGCTGAACTGGACGTATCTAACACCGACCGGCGTACCCTCGTCTTTACCTTCGATGCCCGTTACGCCAATGCCCTCGATATAATCGCGCTGATCGAGCCACTCCCGGCCCGTGTCTGGAGCCAGTACCCTTTTACCGCTCTGGATCGCAACCCGGAACTTAGCCGCCCGACCGTTACCAGTGGGCCGTTCCGCCCGGATGCTTCTGGTCAGATTTTTCTGCCTTCGGCTAACTACGTCTTTGGCCGTCCTAATCTCGATAGCCTCAATCTCAAGACCGTCAAAAGCCTGGCCGAGCTAGTGAGCGGTCTTAAAAAAGGTAGTCTGGGCTGGACTTTTAACAGCCTGGGTTCGAGTGCGCTGGACGAGTTTCAAAGCAGTTCTAATTTGCGGATTTATCGCTGGAACCCCCAGGATGCCGCCCGGCGTTACCTGGGCTATAACCTGAACACCGCCTTTTTAAGTAGCCGGGCCGCCCGGCAAGCCCTGGGTAAAGCCCTCGACCTGCGAAGCCTGATTGCTACAGTCGAGCGCGACCTGGGCCTGGAAGAGCCGGGTTTTTTGCCAGTTGGTCAAGATTTCGCCCTTAAACCGTCCGGGCCACCTCGCTTTAATATTCGGATGGCGCGTGAAGAGCTAAAAGCGGCTGGTTTTCAGCAACTCACGCCCGATACCCTCTTGACCGACCGCTCCGGCAAGAGTGTTCCGCCACTGGAACTAATCTATTCGACCGAGGCCGGGGGAGCCGAAACGGTCGCAATTTATGTTCGCCAGCAGTACCAGCAACTGGGTCTGAGTCTCAAGCTGACTCCACTCGACCCGCTTAGTTACGCCAAACGGCGTGCGACGGGTCAGTACGACCTCGATCTGGGCCTGTCTGCTCTGCCCGGTGCGCTCGACCCCGACGATTACCGGGCGCAATTCGTCAGCCGGGGTGCGCTTAATTTCACCGGCTACGCCAACCCGGAAGTGGATAACCTGTTCAATGACGGCGTGCGGCTGGATGGAGAAAATCAGAAGGTTCAGCGTCGCGCCGTCTACGAACGATTGCAGCGTATTATCGCGGATGACGCGCCAGTATTTTTCTTGTATACTCTACAAACTTACACCGTTATGAGCGTCCCGCTAGACCCTGGCGGCGCGGGTGTGATAAACCTGCCGCGCTGGCAATTTTCAGCCTGGGATGTGTTTCCGGCTTACCTGACCTGGGACTTGCGCGATCCCGCCTGAGCTTCTGGTGGCTGAGCTGTCAGTTCCTGCCGCCGGGCCGCAGGAAAAGCCGACCTAATCTGGAGGATAATTTTTTTGCTACGCCCTGTTTCTGGCATCCGCCGATCCCGGCTCATGCGCCGGTTTTTCGCGCCCGCTTTTGGACTTTTACTTGTGCAACTGTTGTTTCTGGCGATGTTTCTCGGAGCATGCTCGGATGAAACTCCTTCCGGCCCTAAGCCTAGCCCTGGCGGAAGTGTAAGTGCCGCGCCCGGCCCGGTTCTGACGGCTAACCCGCCGACCCTCGTGCCGCCGACGCCGACCTATACCGCTTTGCCCACTACGCCGACGCCCCAACCCACCCCAACCCCGTCCGTCGTGACGGGCGGCAAGGCTACCGGAGCCGTTCTGAACGATGGCCTTACTCTGCATCCTTACAAGCGCAACAACGCCACCGGGCAATCTTTTGTCCGCCTGGTCTGGGCGGCAGGGCTAACCCGGCTCGACCCGGCCTTGCTCAAACCCATCCCCGGTGCCGCCGAAAGTTGGACGATTAGCGATACGACGGTTACTTTTGTTTTGCGCGAGGACTTGAAATGGAGCGATGGCCTGCCTCTGACCAGTGCGGATTATTTGTGGACTTTTCAGCAAGCCCGCAAGAGTGAGAACGGTTGGCCTTTGCTGACCCAGGCAGTCTTCGACCCGACCCAGGTTGGCTCGAACGGTATCGAAAGCTACGATGCGCCCGACCCACGCACCCTCAAGATCAAACTGCATACTTTTAGTGCCGATTTAGTCGAAAGGGCCGATGTAATCGAACCTTTGCCCCGCCGTATCTGGCAATCGTTGGACTGGAACGACCCGGCCAAGAATTCTCAGATTAACGCCCCGGTAGTAGTGAGCGGCCCCTGGAAGTTCAAAGATTGGAAGCGCGGCCAATCCCTGAGCCTGGAACGCAACTCGACCCCGGCAGTATATCCCGCTCCTCACCTGGATGCCTTGAATTTTAGCATTTTGCCGGACAGCCAGACGGCCCAGCAACGCCTCAAAAGCGGTGAGGTTGATTTCTTTTCGCCTGCACCGGGCGAGTGGAGTAGTTTTGTAGCGTTGCCCGGTTTGCAATCTTATACCTGGGGGCCAGCGCGGGCTAAGTGGTACTACGCCGGGTTTAACTTTCGCCGTCCCGATCTGGGCGATAAAACGCTGCGGCAGGCTCTGGCCTGGGCGGTTGACCGCCGGATGATGCTGG
>JBBRBE010000273.1:0-5324 GCA_038206175.1 Chloroflexia bacterium | reverse complement strand
GGCTAAGTGTAGCCCCTCCCTGTAGTGTTCGACGGTTGCATCACCCCGGCTGTTCGATCTTATGCCTAGCCTGTGGTTTGTAAAGTGGGCTGTGGTCGAACGGATTCACAAAGGGCTACACTTACAAACGAACAGGGTGGGATGATGCAACCGTCAAACAGTACAGGCTTCGTTGGGGTAGCCCGGTCCATTTATGGCCGGGCGGTCTTGACCATCATCCGGTCTTCAATATACACTCTATTCCTGGCCGGGTGGTCTTCTTTCACACCCGGTCTTTGACCGATAAGCCGGAAAAACTTGAAAAAGAAAACTCGAAAAAGTGTTAGCTAAACCCTGAAAGAAAGCCTTATCGTGACAGCAGAACCTACTCAAAACCTCTTACCGCCGACTAACCGGGCCGTCCTGGTCTTTGGCGCGACCGGCTACACCGGACGGCTGACCGTGGCCGAATTGCGGCGGCGCGGACTGCCTTTCGTGCTGGGCGGGCGCAATCGGGCCAGCCTGGAGAAATTGCAGCGTGAAGCCGGGCCACAGGCCGCCGCACCCGTGCGCGTGGCCGACCCCGCCCAGCCCGACAGCCTGCCCGCCTTATTCGATCCGCCCGTCGGCGTGATCATCAACTGCGTCGGGCCGTTTACCGGGCTGGGCGAGCCAGTCGTGCGGGCGGCAGTCGAGGCGGGCGTGCATTACCTCGATATTTCCGGCGAACAGGCTTACCTTCACCGCATCCTGACAAGTTACGACAGCCTGGCCCGGCAGCGCGGGCGGGCGGTTGTCCCGGCTTGCGGCGTCGAGTACGCCCTGACCAACTGGGCGGGTGCGCTGGCCGGGGCCGGACTGGAACCGCTCAACGACCTGTGGACAGCGACCGCCACGCAGGGCGTCAAGACCAGCCGAGGCACCCAGCTTTCGCTTTTCGAGGCGTTGGCAAAGCCGGGCCTGGGCTGGCACGATGGCCGACCCCGCACTCGCACGGTCGGGTCGTCGGCCCGGCAGGTGAATTTCCCGCCTCCGTTTGGGCCGCAACGGGCCGTCTGGGCGCCCCTGGGCGAACTGGTTACGCTGCCGCGCCACCTGCAAATCAAGACCATGAACGCTTACTTCGCCCTGCCTTCGTCGCTAGCTCTGGGGGTCGAAATGCTAGGGCCGCTCGTATCGCCGTTTAGCGGAGTGCTGGGAAAGCTGGCCGGAGGTCTGGCGCGAGGGCCGAAGGCGGGCGAGGTCGAAAACTCGCGCTGGGCTGTCGTCGCCGAAGCCCGCAGCGAGGCCGGACGGCGGCGGGTGACGCTGACCGGGCCAAACGTCTACGCCCTGACCGCCACGATTACGGCCTGGTGTGCCTCGCAAATGCTTGGGCCGGACTACACGGCGGCGGGCGCACTCGGCCCGGCCCAGGCTTTCGATCCGCGCCAGGCGGTCGCCTTTCTGCAAAGTCAGGGTGTCCAGTTCACCGAAGAAAGCTTTTGATCAGGAGGAGAAAATCATGAAAATAGCCATCGTCACATTTGACGGATTTAACGAGATTGACTCGTTTGTCGCCCTGAACATTTTGAACCGGGTTAAACGAGACGGTTGGAAAGCCCAGATTGTCGGGCCGAGCGAGACGCTGACCTCCCTGAACGGCGTAAGGGTGCAAACCCAGCAACCGCTCTCGTTTGCAAACGAAGCCGACGCAGTGCTATTCGGGAGCGGTCGGCTGACCCGCCAGATGGTCGCCAATCCCGCATTAATGGCCGCTTTCCGGCTCGACCCGCGCCGCCAACTGATCGGTTCGCAATGCTCCGGCGCACTCGTCCTCAAACGGCTAGGATTGGTCGAAGGCATCCCGGTTTGCACCGACGCGACTACCCGGCCCTGGCTGGAAGAAGCGGGCGTATGCGTGCTGGAACAGCCTTTCTTTGCCAGCGAGAATATTGCGACGGCGGGCGGTTGTCTTTCGGCGCAATATCTGGCGGGCTGGCTGATTGACCGACTGGCCGGGCCGGAAGCGATGGCCGAGGCTCTCGCTTATGTCGCGCCGGTCGGGGAAGAAGCCGCCCTGGTCGCCCGTGTGCGGCAAGTGATCGCCTCAGGCCAGGCACTTTTAGCCAGAGGATAGCCGCCTTGAACCGCTTTTTTGTCGAGCCGAGCGTTTTAGCCGCCACGCCCCAGGTGTTGCTGGAAGGCGAAATCGCCCACCAGCTAACCCGCGTGTTGCGGCTGGTGGCGGGCGGCCAGATTGTGTTGCTGGACGGCCAGGGAACCGAATACGAGGTCGAGCTAACCGAAGTCCGGCGGCAGGGCAAAACCGAGGCCGTCGCCGGACGCATCACCGGGCAACGGGCGGCGGGTGGCGAACCCCGGCTACGCATCACGCTCTATCAGGCTCTCTTAAAGGGCGAAAAGTTTGATTGGGTGCTGCAAAAAGGCACCGAAATCGGCCTGGCGGCTTTCGTGCCGATCCTGACCGAACGCTGCGTGGGGCAGGGCTTCCGGGCCGACCGAGGACGACGGATTATCCGCGAGGCGGCGGAGCAATCCCGGCGCGGCCTCCTGCCCGACCTGGCCGACCAACCTCTGCGCCTGGCCGACGCTCTGGCCCAGATCAAGGAGCAGGGCCAGACCGGGCTGATCGCCTGGGAAGAAGAGCATCACAGGAGCCTCAAAGATTTGCCGCCCGGCCTCGAACGGCTGGCTCTCTTGATCGGGCCGGAGGGCGGCTTTAGCCAGGCCGAAGCCCGGCAAGCCCAGGCCGCCGGAGTGGAAGCGGTAAGCCTGGGGCCGCGTATCTTGCGGGCCGAAACCGCCGGACTGGTCGCCGCCGCCCTATCCCTGTACCAATCCGGCGATATGTAAACCATACATGCTATGAAAGCGATACACAGGGCTTGTTATAGTGTGGAAATCAGGCCCATAGTGATGCTAATATTCTCGCTTGGGTTATTTTAGCCTGACTGATCTGCTATTCTTCAGGCGTTAGCTCCAGCATCCTGGCTCGTTGTTATTAACCCTATTGCTCTTTTGCACTCTATTATTCTAATGTTGCCATAGTTATCAGGGGTGTCATTTGAATTGGAAAATGTTTCTTGAGCCAAAAGTAAAGCGGCAAGTGCATCTTTATCCCCAATATTACCTAAAGAATGTGCTGCCGCGACACGTAACATACCATGAGTTTCTTTAGACAGGAGAATCTCCTCTAATAACTTTAGAGAAGAGTTGCTTTTTAACATGCCTAAGGCAGCTAAAGCACATTGACGAACCTCAAGGATTTCATTTGGATTAGTAGCAACATTTTCAATATCTGGGATAGCTTGTTTAGCACCCATTTCACCCAGAGCAATCACACAATTACTTCTTACTTCTGGCTCTTCATGGTCTAAAGCTGAGAACACCACATCGTAGGCTTTTTTGCTGCTAAATTTTCCTAAAGCCCTAATAGCGGAAGCTTTTACCTCGTAATCTATATCACTGGCGGCCTCAATAAGCGGTTCCATAGCTTCACTTGCACCCATTTCTCCTAATGCCATAGCTGCATTTTTGCGAACGTCGCCAGACTTATGTTTGAGTGCCAGGATAAGGTGCGGTACTGCCTGGGGGAGTTTGAGATGGCTCAGTACCCACGCGGCTGTATGGCTACTTTATCATCATTCTCGTTTAAGGATTGAATAATAGTATCAACAGTTTCAGCACTAATTCTTTCTTTACCCATCTCTCCATAGATATAAAGTTGTATTTGTTTCAACCGCTGTTCTTCAGAAGTTTCCTCACTCATTCTTATACCACCTTCAAGGCTAATTTCTCAGCCTGTAATTTTGGAATATATAGAGAATTGATAAAACCTGGGTAAAGACCCATTTTGAAGGGAGCAGAACCGGGGCTACCTCTATTGAAGCACCTTTACATTTTAACACCGATCTTGGGGCCAGGGCGAATGCAAAGTCCTGGTTTTGGCCTTTGTCAGGCCCTGTCACGCCCTACGGGTGTGAGCGACGCTAAAGTAGGTCTTGAATAGCTTCGATCTAAGCGAAGAATCTTCTTAAGCTACCCCGATCTTGCTTAGTCAAGAAGATTCTTCGCTACGCTCAGAATGACATACGGACTTTGCATTCCCACCGATCTTAGGGCTGTCGAGTGTTGAAATCAACATGGGACTATGGTAGGCTACCCTGTAAAACAACTGTATCAAATGCATATTAGCGTTTAGAGACACTGAGTGGTCTAAAAGTTGAGCCAAATGTCCCAAACACCCGACGATATTAAAATAGGCGTGCTGATCGGCGGCGGCGGCAGGTTGCCCGCCCTGGTACGCTGGGCGCAACAGAACGGCTCAGGGGTCGAGATCGGCCCGATATTGAGCTACAAGAAGATTTCGCCGGGGCTGGATTGGGCCATCGCGCAAGGGCTGGACGCCCGGCCCTGGCGGTGGGCCGATTGGAAAGCCCGTGACGCAAGCCGCCAGGAGTACGACGCGGCCCTGGCCGAACTGCTGGCCGGGCAGGGCGTCGAACTGATTGTGCTGGCCGGGTGGGGTCTGCTGCTCAGTCCGGCCTTTCTCGCTCGCTTTGCCGGGCGGATTATCAATGTGCATCCGGCCCTCCTGACCGATACGCCCGACCCTACCACCACCCTGAGCGATGGCCGGACGATCCCGGTCTTTCGGGGCAACGACGCAATCGGGCTGGCCCTGGCCGCGCAGGTAGATACGACTGGCTGCACTGTCCACTACGTTACGGACGAAATGGATGTCGGGCCGGTGCTGCTCCGCCGCGAAGTGCCAGTCCTGCCCGACGATACGCCCGAAACCCTGGCCGAACGCATCCACGCCGCCGAGGATGCCCTCCTGCCGCTCGGTCTGGCCCTGGCTGTCGCCCGCCTCCGGGCCGAGCGGGAAGCCTGACAAATAGGGTAGACTAACTATTCGTTCTCGCTCGGTCACGGCATCCCGCTCATAGTTTGACTTGTCCACCAGTGTGACTCGTCCACCAGTGTGACTCGTCCACCAGTGTGACTCGTCCACCAGTGTGACTCGTCCACCTGCCCTGACTTGTCCACCAGTGTGACTCGTCCACCTGCCCTGACTTGTCATTCTGAGCGAAGCGAAGAATCTTCTTGAATAAGCAAGATCGAGGTAGGTCAAGAAGATTCTTCGCTTCGCTCAGAATGACAGGGCGTGGTAGGGCGACAGGGCGGGACGTGATAAAATCGTGAGATGTTGTGACTGGGCAAGCCAGGATGAAAAGCCGCCCGGTACGTGAGGAGAGATTTTTTCATATAGGGATGACCGGGCGGTCTTGACCAACGCCCGGTTTTCCCTACCCGCACTATTTTTGCTTACGCACCGGGCG
>JBBRBE010000272.1:0-5406 GCA_038206175.1 Chloroflexia bacterium | reverse complement strand
ATGGTGGCTTTGGCACGACCGACATCATCGAATACCTTTTAAGCGAGGGTTATCAGTTCATTCTCAAATTACACTCGGCCAGCCGTAGTAAGAAACTGGCTCAGGCTTTACAAGAAAACCAATGGGTAGGCGTGGGGAGTTGCGAAATTATTTTAGCAAAAATACTTCACTTTGGCTATCAAGGGGTGGGTTAAACTAAATGGCCTGATGCTTGTTCAGTTTTGTTGTTACTGGTCTGAAATCTGACAGAACCTTAGTTTGTTAATGAGCGAAAGCCCTAATAAGGAAGAAACGAAAAAAGACGGAGGGCCAAAGTGACCCGCCGCCATGGGATGTTAACACAAATAGCAATTTAAGCGGAGTGGTTAAGGAAGTCCAGGGTGCGCCGCCAGGCCAGTTTGGAAGCGGCTTCGTCGTAGGCGTCGGTACGGTCGGGTTCAAAGAACCAGTGGCCGGTGTCTTCGTAGACATAGAAAGTGGTCGGGCGACCCGCCGCATTGAGGTTTGCTTCCAGTTCGCGCACGCCTTCCATCGGTTCTTGGTCGTCGTTTTCGGCAAAGTGGCCCAGGTATTCGGCCTGCGAAGTCCGGTAGTCGCCGGGCCGCGCCCCGTAAAAGACCACGACTTTGCTAACTTTGTCAGGCGCAGAGGCCGAAAGATCAAGCGCGAAAAAGGCGCCCAGCGAGAAGCCGACCACCGCCAGACCCGGTTTGTCCGGCCCGGCCTGTTCGCTGAGATAGTTGGCCGCTGCCAGCACTTCAGCCTGGTACTGGTCGAGGTGTTCGAATATATTACCGGCCTTTTCCTCGGCGGCGGGAATAGTGTCAACCACCTCGCCGTGATACAGGTCAGGGGCAAAGACGGTGAAACCTTCATCCGCCAGCCGGTCGCAAAAAACCCTGATGGTGTGGTTCAAGCCCCACCAGGGATGCAAAACCAGGACCGGGACGCCATTTCCGCTATTGGATACTGCCAGGTAGCCTACAGGCTGATTTAGTTGTGCCATTAAGTTCTCCTTATTGCCCTGACTTTTATCGTGAAATATGCAGTAAGGCCGCAGGCGGGCAGCAGTCAGGGCTTGCCGCCCGCTCACTTCTGGAAGAAATTTCAGGCTTGCGCGGGTAGGGGCAAATTCAGGAATTCCTCGACCATTGGGACAATCCAGGCCGAGCGATTCATGACGGTTACGTGGGTGGTGCCAGGGAGGATCGCCAGGCGGGAACTGGGCAGTCCAACCAGATCGCCAGCCACGCCGCCGCCGAGCAGCCGGAACATGTCTACAATGTGTTCGGGGCGAATAATATCGGAATCACCGAGGATCAAGAAGGTCGGGGCTTTGATGCCTTTGATACTTTCGGTCGGCCACGAATAAACTTCGGTATCGAGGTCTTTCATCTTTTCAACCAGCTTTGGGAAGTTGGCCGGATTAGGGGCGACTTTATCGTATTCCGTTTTCGAGGGCGTCCCCTCGAAAACTGCCGGCGTGATATTGTCCATAGCCTCGATCAATTCGGAGTACATTCCGGCGGCGTTGTAGCTGACCGAAGCGGCTACCAGTTTGCGGACCAGTTGCGGATAACGCATCGCCACCTGGACGGCCACCCCGGCCCCCAGACTGTAACCGAAAATATCGGTCTGGGGAATGTTGAGGAATTGGAGTAAGGCCGCCACATCATCGGCCAGGATTTCCATCCGAAGCGGGCGGTCGATGTCGGCGGTCCGGCCCTGCGCCTGGAAATCTAAGGCGATAACCTGGCGAGTTCTGGCGAGGTCCGAAAGTAGCGGCTGCATGGCGTTGGTACTCATATACGCGCCGTGCAGAAGCACCAGCGGTTCGCCCGTGCCGTGAATTTCGTAGTAGAGATTGAGGCCGTTGACCGGGGCATAGTTGCACGTGTAATTGTGTTCCGCCGACATGAAAGATTTTCCTTTTGCGCTTATACAACCTACAAGATGAGTGAGGCAAGCTCGGTTTATCTTATGGCAGATTATAGGCTTGACCTAGCATTTATCTGGCGTAGTTTGTAAAAAGTGCCGGATTTGCGACGTCGTAACAAAAATTACACGGGCGCGATACCGCAAAAGGGCTAGGCGATAGCCAGCATTATATAAACTCAAGGCTGTGAGTTTGTAGGGGGCAGGGGAGATTGAGGCGGTTGTATGGGTGGCTGACCGGCAGGTTGGGATGGTTTTTGAAGAGGCGGCTTTTTAGATTGAACTCTTTGCAAAGCCAATCTCTCGGTTGTGTCAAATCTGGATTCGCGGATAATTGAAGGTGGCGAAAAGGTGGATCAGCCGGGCCTTGTTGTACTGTTTAGCGGTTGTGTAGTGTAGTGTTTTATAAGCTTGAGACTCTCCGGTTGCACCCGTAGCGTGATAGGGGTAGAAAGTGGGTGGGAGTTTGGGCCGTGTTTGGAAACTGAGCAGCTATTAATAATAAGGAAGCTTAGCACCCTCTTCGGGGTGGTAAATGGCAGGGGGTGAGTAATTTTTAGAAATGGTGAGGTCAGAGAGAGTTGAAAAGCCAGGAAGGCAGGGTAATATTGGCCGACCTAAGCTGTAAAAGTGGTTAAGAGGCAGCTTTAGGGCAAGCTAAAACTACCGGTCTAGTTAGGAACGGCTGAGTAGAAAATATCAAGCTTTAAGCGTGTGGCGAAGCGCTGGCTCAGCAGCTTATTTACTGAGCGGTTGCCAGCCCCGCTGCTCGCTTTTGGCTTCAGCTATAATCGCCCCCCGGTACTCCTCCAGGCTCATTACCCGGCCATACAAACCTTTAAGGGCTAGACGCTTAACATTTTGCTCTTTGTGATCGACTACCAGTTCCCGCCGGTTAGCGTCAACTCATACCACCACATACTTACCGGCCAGTTCCGTACTGACAAAGTAGTCGTACTTGTCCACCGAGATAACACCGCCAGACTGGACTTTACGGACGAAATGCCGCCCGTTTACCGTCACTAACCAGCTATCGGGATCAACCACCAAAGGTAAACTGGGCAGCGCCGGTAGTTGGGAGAAAGTCACGCGTGGTGGCTGGTTGTTACAACTCTTACCCTGGTGGGGTCTTTGCCAGTTGTAATGCTCCTTGTACCGAGTGGTCACCTCTCTCACCGCCGCTTCGTCTGCCGGACGGTGTACCAACAAACATTCGCGTTTGAACGAACCGTTATAGCGCTCTACGAACCCGTTTTTGTCGGGTCTGTGAGGCGGGCAGATCTGAGATTTGATACCCAACACATAGAGCATTCGCACCAAAGCCGACGGGAAATCACGGTTCTTTCTAGCCCCCACAAAGCGGGGGTCACGGTTAAAGCGGAGATGCTTGGGCCGACCTTGCCGGCTAAAAACGTCGAGCAGGGTCTCGACCACGGTCTGGGCGTTGAAGTCGGGACGCACGACCGCTTCCCACAGTACGCTGGTGCTTTCGTCGACCAGGTTCAAGACCTCGATGGTGTGCTGTTTCTTGCCATCTGGCTCAACTGTGAGGGTCGAGGCATCCTTAAAATCCAGCGCGACACATTCTAGTGGCTCTGGTCGCTCTAGCTCCTCGTGTTTACGGGATAGTGGTCTGGCGATGCAACCGAGCCTGAGCAGTAGCCGGTAAATGGTAGACGGCGAGCTCGGCGGTACAATCCCGGCTTCTTTGAGAGCCTGGTCTTTTTGAAGATAGTAGACCAGTGTTTTGGGACCAGGAATGCGGTTCAAGTCCTGAGGTGGATGTTCTCTAAGCTCAAGCAGCCGGTCGAGCAGCAAGGCTGGAGGTTGGGGTGGTTTAGTGTGAGGGACATTGGAACGCTTAGGAGGACGAGCTGGTCATCGGGGGCGGCAGCAGTGAAGCGACGTAACCATTTTTTGACCCAGCCCCGGCAGTGGCCCAGTTCACGGGCGAGCTTGCCAAACGACCAATCGGGGTACGCTTGGCGTAGTGTGCGAAGCTTGGAGCGGTCGGATACCAGCTCCGTTTCGTCAAAAACCATCGATACTTCTCCTTCTAGTTGCACAAAACAGTGATAGGTTGAGGTGAAGTAACCAGATTTTTAACTGGCGGGAACAATCTTCGATTTTAAGCGAAGGAGCAGGCAACCATGCTACGTGAGCATTTGATTACTTCACCTGCTAATATCTTAATAAAGGTGGGGGGAGAAGTATACCCCTTGTACCCTATCACGCACTGGCTGAAACTGAGGGAGTCTCAAGCTTATAAAACAGTACAGGTGGGGTCACGTCTATAGTAAACCGTACACCTGGCTGCGACTATATTCTACCGCGGCCTTTTACACGTATCCTGTTCATGACCGTTGCAGCCACCATCGAAGCGTTGTGAAAAAATATTCAATTGTTAAGGACTTGTTAAAAAATAACTTCTTTAGAGACAGAGGATGGCACACACAAGCCTCTACGCGAAACCGGGAAGTTATTTTTTAACAAGTCCTAACTAACTACTTACTGGCAAACATTATTGGTTTGAGTGAAGTCTGCCTTGTAAGTCACGACACATTTGAAAGTACCGATGCCGGAAACCGATCCATCCAGTTGCGAACTACCTACCCGGAAGGTCGAATTGCCGGAACCACTCGTCCGCAATGATTTTGAATCACCTCGGACTTTGCTATTTTGAATTGTTATACCTCCGGAATCATAGATGGTGCCCCCATTACCACCGTTGGCCTCCAAATTACTGTTCTGGACCGTAATCGAGCCGGAACTGACGCTGACCGCATCACTATTGGCTCCGGTAACTACCACACTGCTATTTTGCAGCGTGACACTGGCCCCGGGACCGATATCAATGCCCTCCACCGGTGTACCGCTCGCGGATGAGACCATAACCGAGGTGTTTTCAACCTGGCCGTTGAAGGTATAACCAGCGGAGATACCGCTGCCGCCGCCCTGACTGCATCCGAAAACGTTAATTGTACTATAGCGTATAGTCAAATTTACCTTGACACCGCTAATGCCCTGAGCCCTAACGGTGGCCTTTCCACCGTTGGAGCAATCTACCTGAATTTGAACATGGTCCAGACTTATTGCTGGTGCTGCGTACCCACTTATGAGGCCCCCTTCAACCGCAAGGATAGAGCTATCTTTAATCGTTACCGAAGCGAAACCCGAACGTACTCCATAGAAAGCCTCAAAGGTGCTGTTGCGAATGGTCGGGTTGGCGCTGTTATCCGACAATAATCCGTAACCGTTGGCCGATTTGAATGTCACATTGGTAAACCTGGCATTCGTATCAACCGCCTGAGCCAGTGCGGCGGCTGTCCCCGAACGGTCATCGGCAGTGTTAGGGCTGCTGTTTTCCAGGGTAATCCAGCGCACTTCACTATTATTAGCCGCTTGCAAAGTAGCTTTCAGGTCGCTGTAGTTTCCACCGACGGTCTGGGAGGTCACGATAGTAATACCCTC
>JBBRBE010000271.1:0-5424 GCA_038206175.1 Chloroflexia bacterium | reverse complement strand
CCTCAAACTGTTGGAGGATAGTGGGCTGGTAGAGTTTCGCAAGGATGGAATTTATCGTTTCTACCGGGTACAGAGTGATTTACTTTTGCAGTATGCGCCTGGCCTGATACAGACATGATAGGTTTAGCCGATGCTTCCTTTTAAGATATAATTCGATATTTCCCAAAATATAGAGTGGTTTATTCAAGGCTAACAACATATTAAGGAGCCGTATTTATATGAGTATAGATTTATTTTCACCCGTAAGAGCCGGAGCATTAGATTTGTCCAACCGCATCGCTATGGCCCCCATGACCCGCAGTCGGGCCGACGAGGGGAACGTACCGAGCGACCTGGCCGTAACTTACTACACCCAACGAGCCTCTGCCGGGCTAATCATCACCGAGGCGACCCAAGTAAGCCCGCAAGGTGTAGGCTACCTCAACACGCCGGGTATCCATTCCGAGGCTCAAATTGCCGGTTGGCAAAAGGTGACAAAAGCGGTTCACACGGCGGGCGGCCAGATCGTCTTACAACTCTGGCACGTTGGTCGGGTATCCCATCCCTCTTTTCACGGTGGAGCGTTGCCAGTGGCTCCTTCGGCTATCGGCTTCGAGGGTGAGGTTTACACCAGCGAAGGATTGCAAAGGTACGTAACTCCGCGTGCTTTGGAATTGAGCGAGATAGCAGGTATTGTCGAGCAGTTCCAGCAAGGAGCCAGGAACGCTAAAGAGGCTGGTTTTGACGGCGTAGAGGTACACGGCGCAAACGGTTACTTGCTCGATCAGTTTCTGCAAGACATTTCTAACCAGCGCACCGACGAGTACGGTGGCAGCGTCGAAAACCGGGCCAGACTCTTACTGGAAGTAACCCAGGCTGTCGTAGAAGTCTGGGGAGCCGAGCGGGTCGGCGTGCGGCTTTCGCCGAGTGGAACTATAAGCGGAATGGGTGACTCGAATCCGGCCCAGACCTTTGGCTATGCAGTTCAGGAACTGGCAAAATTTGGTCTGGCTTACCTGCACTTGATGGAGCCGTTCGTCCACGAGCCAGGCATGATCGATCCTGTGATTAACCACTTTCGCCCGTTGTACTCTGGCGTTATTATCACTAACAACGCTTATACTTTCGACAGTGCCACTCAGGTCGTTCAATCAGGACAGGCCGATATTGTTTCGTTTGGACAATTGTTCCTGGCAAACCCGGACCTGCCCGAACGCTTTCGGGTGCAAGCTGAACTAAATCAGCTTGATCGCAGCACTTTCTACGGTGGAGGAGCCAAAGGTTATACCGACTACCCGGCCCTAGAGGTAGCCGTCAGGTCGTAGCCGCTTCTTGCACTACTTCTAACCCAGGCAAGTAGCACTTTTAGTTTAATTGTGAAAAGCAAAAGCAGACCCCCAAAACCTGGATTTAGGTTTTGGGGGTCTGCTTTTGCCAGATTACTTTTTACCCCGCCCGCTTCTGGCTCAGTAACTTCAAATCTGAAGTCTAACCTGTGAAGTTTAAGTTGAAGCAAATATACTATCGAAGCTTACAAAGTGCGCTTTTTAGGCTTGAAAAACCACAAGCTAACACCGTTGGTAGTATAGCTGCAAGGCCAGAGCCAGCCCCGCCTGGCTCTTAGGTTTGACTTTGTTGGCGACGTAATTCCTCTAGCTGGCGTTTTAGCTCACTTACTTGCTGTTCTGCTTCCTGCCGAGCCTGGGTTTCGGCCTGGTCTTTAGTCAGCAGTAGTTGCCTGTTCCGGTCGTACAACCGCAGATACAACCCATCCGGCTTGAGCCAGGCTTCCAATACCTCGCTCCACATCCAACCCTCGGTGTCAGCCTTGAGCGGGGTAGGTTGGCCCGCTTCGTTATAACGCCAGCCCAACAGCCTGGTTCCCCCTGCCCGCCGAGGCCACACCGCAGGCTCGTCGGGGTCGTAGGCGAAATACTCTTTTACCCCGATTAGGCCGTACAGGCGCGGCTTCTTGTCCGCCTCTATATCACTTTGATAGGTACTCATCGAACTCGATTCGATTACGAGAGGCGGACACTTCTTTTTGCCTCCTCGCATATACCAGCTAATGATGTAAGGCTGTTCTTCGACCGGGATCGGGATGCCCTTGAAGAGGGCTACATCCGGCACGATTAGCTTTTCAGAGTTTTCGATGGCGTCGTGATAAAAATTGCGGTTGAGCGTGATCATCCACTGCTCTTGATGATAAAGCCATTCCAACACCCGGCTCAAATAGCGTAGGAGCCAATCTTGCGGCCCACCGTCTCCCATCTGGTCTTCCTCTACTAAATATTCGTCGGGATAAAGCAAACCCGCTTGGGCCGGTTTCAAGTCCTGGATTGACATACCCTTACGTACCTCCTGCCTTTACCACTTTAAGCGCAGCTCAATTGTACCCCACTCTGGCCCTGGAATACAACGCTGGCTCTATTTTAGCCAGGGCGATTGCATAGTCCGGGTTTTGCCCTTTTCTTTTTCGCCCGGTCTCGCCAGGTCACACCCTGTCACGCCCTGCGGGTGTGAGCGAAGCGAAGAATCTTCTTGACTAAGCAAAGTTGTGCTTATTGAAGAAGATTCTTCGCTTCGCTCAGAATGACATACGGACTTTGCATTCGCCCTGCTATTTTAGCATTCTCATCCTTAAATTTCGCCCGGTAAAAGGCTAAAGAATCGTAACTGTTCACCCAGCCTCGGTGCTGTCACGCCCTGTCACGCCCTGTCACGCCCTGTGGGTGTGACAGGGCGTGACAGGGCTGAATAGTTACAAAGAATCAAGGCTTTGGTAGCGGATTTAGCCCTTCCGTAAGCTTTCTGTAAGGTTAAAAGTAGTATAATTTAGTCAGAGTAAGACAGACCGTGATAGAGGCGGGCTAGACGGCACTGCGGGTAGAAGGGTCGTCAGTCTGAAAGGTTTCTAAGAGTGAAAGAAACTCCTTTATGATTGCCTGGGGTTAATCTATTTGGGCCTACCATCTCATCTACTACACCTGGGGTAAGTTTTATTTTGTCCTCGAAGAATTAAATTTCACGAATGTTTATAGACTTGAATAAAAGCGAGTGGCCGAGTCCACCGCAAAGGAGTTTACTGATGGAACAGGGGCTTCCTGCTGTCAACCTTGACGACGATGTTAAGAATCGGAACCGCAGTCTTAGCACCTTAAACCCGATTTTGGACGGGGCAACTTTCGAGGCGACGGCCATGCCACGGCCCGAATATCCGCGCCCGAACTTTCGGCGGGACGACGCTAGCTGGTTAAACCTGAATGGACTCTGGGAATTTGCTTTCGACGACCGGGCCGAGGGTTGCCGGGCGGCCTGGCAGAACCGGCCCCACTTCGAGGGGCGGCTCAACGTACCTTTTGCCTTTCAGAGTGAACTTAGCGGCCTGGGCGATCCTTCTTTCCACGATTACCTGTGGTACGCCCGCGAGTTTGACCTGCCCGAAGGCTGGGCCGGACGCTCCAACCGTTTCGTACTACATTTTGGGGCGGTGGATTACGCCTGTCAGGTCTGGGTCAATGGCCGGAGCGTGGGCGAACACCAGGGCGGGCATGTGCCTTTTTCTTTCGATATAACCGATACCCTCAAGCGGGCCGAACCAAACCGGATTGTGGTGTATGTCGAGGATACCCAAAGTAAGTTTCAGCCACGCGGCAAGCAATACTGGCATCCCCAGAGTGCCGGTTGCCACTACACCCGCACGAGCGGCATCTGGCAAACGGTCTGGCTGGAAGCCGTGCCGGAAGTCTACCTGCACGGTTTGCGAGTGCAAACAGACCTTGACCGCGAGGAATTAACCCTTTCGGTGGAAGGGCTTGGTCGTCCTCTGACCGAAGAAATTTATTGGTTGGGCGTAGAAGTCGAGTTCGAGGGCCGAGAAGTCTGGAAGACGCAGTTCGGCCTGATATACGAAGAAGGTCAGGCTCACCTGGCTTTTACGGGTAGCCTGACCCTGCCGGGGATTAAGGTGTGGTCGCCTGAAACGCCACACCTGTATGATTTGCGCCTGACGCTTTACCGGGGCCAGAGTGCCCTCGATCAAGTCGAGAGCTATTTTGGAATGCGCAAGATTTCGACCGCCGGGACCCAGGTACTGCTAAACAATCAGCCTTACTACTTGCGGCTGATCCTCGATCAAGGCTACTGGCCCGGCGGTCTCTTGACGGCTCCGACCGACGATGATTTGCGCCGGGACATCGAACTGACAAAAGCTTTTGGCTTTAATGGCGCACGCAAGCACCAGAAGATCGAAGACCCCCGCTGGCTCTACTGGGCCGACCGGTTGGGTCTGCTGGTCTGGGGCGAGATGCCCAGTGCTTACGAGTGGAGCCAGGAGGCCGAACGGCCTTTTATCACCGAATGGCTGGCCGCGCTGGTGCGCGATTACAACCATCCTTGCCTGATGGCCTGGGTTCCTTTTAACGAAAGCTGGGGACTGCACGACCTGGAAGCCGACCCGCGCCAGCAGGATTTCGTGCGCCGGGTGGTGGCTCTGACCCGCGACCTCGACCGCACTCGCCTTGTAATTGACAACGACGGTTGGGAACATCTCGATGGCGGTAGCGACCTTTTGACCATTCACGACTACACTGCGCACGGCCCGCGCCTGATCGAGCGTTACACTGAATTCGGTCAGGCGGCTCACGCGGCCGTCTTGCCGCTTGTCAGCGACCAGGCCAGGCCGGTCTTTCTTTCGCCGGATGGCTACCGGGGCGAGCCGGTCATCTTTAGCGAGTTTGGCGGTATCTCGCTTCGGCCTCCCGAACGATGGGCCGGGGCGGAGAGCGAGGCCGAAGCACCCACCGAGACGGAATGGGGTTATGTGCTGGCCGTAGCCGAGAGCGATGGAACCTGGGGTTACAGCAACGCCGCCAGCACCGAAGGCTTTGTGACGCAGTACCGCGGCTTGATCGAGGCTTTAGCGCATTTAGGTTTTTCGGCGGGTTTTTGCTACACTCAGCTAACCGACGTCGAGCAGGAAGTCAACGGTCTCCTGACCTACGACCGCTACCCCAAAGTAGACCCGGCCCAGATCGCTCGGATCAACCTGAGCGTAGACATCCCGACGCAGACTGAAGACGAACAGGAGGCGGTCGCTTAGCTCGATCTGATCGTTCCCGCCGCCTTTTAGAGACCAGAAAGCAGCCCACCACAGTCTCGGTTGGGCTGTTTTCTTGTTTAATAAGAGATTAATTGAGAGATTATGCTATAATAAAAAAGCAGTAGCAGGTCAAGAAAAGGGCAAAGAGGTGCGCTATGACAATCGCTCCCAACCGTGGGTATTACCTGGAAGACGGCCTAATCTACCCTGAAAGCGACGGAAAACCGATGGCCGAGAATACCGAGCAATTCGACTGGATTGTTTTGATTAAGGAAGGGCTGGAAAGCCTGTTTCAAGACAACCCGGAGGTATTTATCGCGGGAGATTTGTTGTGGTACCCGGTG
>JBBRBE010000270.1:0-5431 GCA_038206175.1 Chloroflexia bacterium | reverse complement strand
AAACAGATGTCTTATATAAAAACAGGCTGCAAATAACATTTGCAAGAAAAAAAGGGCAAGCCCTATGCCACGCCCTCGCCCCGAAGCGAGAAGGAAGCGTTTATTGTTTGTTAAGAAAAATACGAGCCTGCTCAGGAAACTGGCTATTTTTCCTTTGCCATCTGACCTAACACGGCGGTCTTTTGATAGGCCGCGTACACCGCTTTGGAGAGGATCGTGCGGAGGCCGCCTTTTTCCAGTTCGTAAAGAGCTTCGGCAGTCGTGCCGTTGGGCGAAGTAACCATGTTGCGGAGTTCGGCGGGGTGTTTGGGCGAATCGCGCACAAGCAAGACCGAGCCGAGCAAAGTTTGCGTGACGAGTTCGCGGGCATCGTTTCGACTAAAACCCAGGTGGACGGCGGCATCAATCAAAGCTTCCATCACCAAAAAGACGTAAGCCGGGCCGGTGCCGCTTACGGCCGTCGCCATATCTATAAATCGCTCTTCCTCGAACCACAACTGGTGGCCTAACGCTCCCAGCAAAGCCCGCACCTGCTCGCGCTGTCGCTCGGTTACGCTGGGGGTAGTCGTCCAGACCGACATGCCCTGGCCGACCTGGGCGGGGGTGTTGGGCATCACCCGCACGACCGCCGGATGATCGAGGCGTTGCGCCAGCGAGACCGTAGTAGCCCCGGTTATAATCGAAATAAGCAACTGGTTCGGCCCGATTTTACCGCTTAATTCGGCCAGGATGTGGTTGAGGCGTTGAGGCTTGACGCACAACAGTACAATATCGGCGGCCTGGGCTGCTTCACGATTGGAAAGGCTGGCCTGAATGCCCAGCCGTCCGGCCAGGTCTTCGACCCGTTTGGGACGGGGATGGCTGGCCCAGATTAGCTCTGGCTCGGTCAACCGCCTCTCCAACAGGCCCGCAATCATCGCCTCGGCCATTGCGCCCGCCCCGATAAAGGCCAACCGTTGTCCGGCCAGAGCGGAACGGGCTGCCGCGTCGTGGCTTTCTTGTTCTTCCAGTTCATGCACATTCAAAGGACTTATACTCCTGTTCGTTTCATTATTTTCAACTGAATAGAGCCAAGTTTTATTATAACAGTTCGAGCTTGATTTCATTGAGCAACAAAAATCGGGAAAAAATACAACTTTTTCCCGATTTTTAACGCCTTTAGCTTAACCTGTAGACCAGAGCCTGTCCCCCGCCTAGCGGCGGCGAACCCGGCTTACCAGGCCGACCGTGGTTGCAGCACTAGCCAGCACCAGCAAGACCAGTAGCAAGGCGATCCAGTTCGGCTCGCTATCGCCAGAAATGCCCGTGCCGGTAGAAGGTGCGCCGGAAGGAATAGGAGCGGTCGTACCACTTCCACTTCCACCCCCGCCTCCGCCCTGCGCCGGAACGTCAATTTCGGTCAGAGGCGGCAACCCACTGATGCGCTGCTGGAAAGCCTGACCCCGGCTGAAACGACCGCTAATCAAAATGCTCGAACCGTCCAGGGTTCCGTTTGGTGGCACCGTCAGGGACAGCACCAGGGTCGCGCTTTGCCCGGCAGCCAGGCTAAAACCTCCCCAGCGCACCACGTTGCTGTTGACCGTAACCGTACCCAGGCTATTCGAGTTGACCAGAACGGAGGTGCCGGTAGGCAGTTGTAGGATTACCGTATCGTTGAGATTTACCGCTTCTGACCCTGCGACTACCTGAATACATTCCAGAAACTTCGTGTCGCTGACCTTAACCGTCTTGGTCGCCACCCGCAACTTCTCCCCGGCAGAAACGCTTGGACACTGAGCAGTTGGCTCGATCTGGAAAGGAGCCTGCGCTTTCCCGCCCGATTTGTCCGTACCGATCAAGAAGAACGATTGGGCCGAAAGAGTGGTGGGCAAAGTAGCCTGACCCTGGAAAGTGCCGTCCGCCCCGACTGTGAAAGTGCCGAGCGTGCCGAGAGGCGCGTTTTGGGCCGAACCCTGCAAGGCAGAAGTGGTGGCGGTCTGCGTATCCAGCACCACCGTCACCTGGTTAGGACTGCCGTCCGGGGCTTTGGGATTCCAACCTGTGCCTTGCACCTGCACAATTGTTCCCGCCGGGCCAGAAGCGGGCGTAATCTTGATCTGCGGGTTGAAGCCTGCCGGAGCGGTGGTCGCGGGCGGCGGGGTAGTGGGCGGCGCGGTCGTTACAGGCGGTGCCGTGGTCGCGGGCGGCGTCAGAGCCTGGAACTGGAAGTTGACCGCGCTTTCGACGTCCGTGCCGCTAAGCGTGCGGTTGCTGTAATCTTGACCGACCGGCGCGAACAAGGCCGGGTCGTACTCGATTACCCGCACCACGTAAAGGCCCGCCTCCAGCCCCGTAAAGTTGTAGCGACCATCCGGCTCGGTAATTTGCACTCCGCCCGACCCGCCTTCGAGCCGCACCTTGAAGCCCGCCGTCGGGACGCTGTTTACCAGCACTGTTCCGCCGATCTGACTCTGGTGGGGTTTGGTCGTCGGCGTTACTACGCCCTGGCCTTTGAGCGTTACATTAGTGGTGAACTGGCCGTAGGGAGCGGCGGCCTTGAGATCAGAATTACCGCCAATTATAAGGTTGGATACTATCGTTAAAGTTGCGCTGTAACTGCCCGCCTGGGCCGGGCTAAATTTAACCTGGATCGTACAGGTCGCCCCTGGATTAACCGGATTGGTACAGTTGTTGGTCTGGCTAAAGCTTCCCGCCTGAGCCGGATTGCCCGGTGTAATCGTGAAATTGGCTGCATTTATTCCATAGACCCCGCTCGTATTCTTGTACACCAGGTTGAGGGTGGAAGATTTACCAGCCTCTACCGGGCCAAAATCCAGCGTTGCAGGGCTGACCGTGGGGGGAGCCTCAAAACCTGCCCCGCTCAAAGCCACGTCATTGGTAAAGTTAACGCCGCCACCGGCGGTCGAAACCAGGCGGAAAGTACCCGTTTTTGGCCCGGCAGTCGTAGGGATTAGCTGAAGTTGAACGGTGCAAGAGGCTCCCGCCGCGAGACTACCGCCTGCCGGAGGACAACTCCCGCCAGGGTTAGACACATTAAAGTCGGTCGTGGCCCCTAGCGTAGTCAGACTGGTGAGGGTTATAGGCTGTGTAACGGCATTATTTTTGAAAGTCACTAATTTAGAACTGGCCGTATAAAGCTCGACATTGCCAAAATCGAGCGCGGCAGGGGCAAGAGAAGGGGCGGGTACTGCACCTGTCCCACTCAAGGCGGCATCGGTGGTGAAATTTGAGCCGCCACCGCTAGAGTTAAAGCGCAAAATATCGGTAAAGAGGCCGACCGAAGTTGGGCTGAAAGCGACCTGAACAGTACAGCTTGCACCAGGAGCCAGGGTTGCAGTCGCGGCAGGGCAGGTCGAAGTTCCCAGCACAAAAGCACTTGGATCACCATTTGTAAAAAACCCGGTAATCGTCAAAGGCACGCTGGCGGCGTTATTTTTGAAGGTGACGAGCCTGAAAAGACTGGTAGTAGTGGGTTCCTGATTGCCAAAGTCCAGGCTGGTCGGCGCAACCGAAGGCGCAGGTAACACACCCGTACCGCTTACGGCAATGTCAGTGGTGGCATTTGCTCCGGCAGAGTTGTAAGTAACCCGTAAAGTATTAGCCGCCGCCCCCACTGCCGTTGGCTTGTAAGTTATAACGATATTACAACTTCCACTCGGCGGCAGTGGCGTGCTGGGCGGGGGGCAGGCACTCGCATCAAAGGAAATATTGGGATTAAAGCCGGTAAATCCAATACTGATAACTGTCAGGGAAATCGTCGTGCTATTGTTTTTGAAATTAACTGTTTGATTGGCAGTGCTACCCACCTCTCGCGGGCCAAAAGCCGCTCCCGGCGGCGTAGCAGTCTGGGCCTGGGCGGTTGGCATATTTAGCAGGCCCAAACCAAAGACAGCCAGCGCGATCAATAACAGCCAAAGCGGATTGGTCGCTTTACTAGGAGAAGTGACTTGAGGCGAAAGAACGGGGTTTCGCTTGATCATCAAGAACCTGCTTTCTTTGGGTTAACCATACTTTACCAAAACTATTAAGTTTCTTTCACTAACAACTGCTGAGAAACTCGTATCTATCCGTTACAATAGGATATAAACAAGCTTGAAGGATAAAATGGTGAGTCTATTTTAGGCTTGCGGCTTAAGATATAGTGGCAACTTAACTATAGTAGATAAGCCAGCCAGTGTCAAGATTTTCAGGAAGGGATAAACCGGCAGTGAACGAAAGCCCACACGAGTCAATACCGAACCTGCTGGTTCAACAGGCCAGCCAGACCCCGGCGGCTCTAGCCCTGGGCGCGGGCGGGCAGGAAAGTTCCTGGGCGGATTTGTACAGGCGGGTCGGGCGGTTGGCCGGGCAACTGCAAGGGCTAGGCGTCGGGCCGGGCCACCGCGTAGCCCTGTTGATGGGGAATGGCGCGGGCTTTGTCGAACTGGTACATGCGCTCCTACAGTTGCGGGCCGTCCTGGTTCCCTTGAATTTACGGCTGAGCGCGGCGGAGTTAGGCTGGCAACTGGCCGACGTAGGAGCCAGCCTCCTAATTTACGATGCCCGCCGCCAGGGTCTGGCCGAGGCTGCCAGCAAAACCCTACCCGGCCTGAACCTGCTAGCCCAGAGCAACCTGCCCGCCCTGCCTCAGGGTTCCTTCGAGCCGCCCCTGACCCTGGAACTGGCCGATTTGCATACCATCATTTATTCTTCCGGCACGACCGGGCGACCCAAAGGGGTCTGCCTGACGCTGGGCAACCACTGGGCCAACGCGCAGGCTTCCTATCAAAATCTTCCGGCTGGCCCGACCGACCGATGGCTGGCTGTGCTACCGCTTTTCCACGTCGGCGGGCTGGCGATAATCCTGCGGGGGTTGTTCTACGCTATGCCGGTAATCGTCCACGAAAGCTTCGACCCCGAAGCGGTCAACCGGGCGATTGAGCAGGAAGGGGTCACGCTGGTTTCGGTCGTCGCGCAGATGTTGAGCCGAATGTTGGACGCCCGCGCCGACCGGCCCTATCCACCTGGGTTTCGCTACGCCCTGGCGGGGGGTGGGCCGGTGCCTGCGCCGCTCTTGCAACGCTGTGCCAGGGCCGGTATCCCGGTCGTCCAGACTTACGGCATGACCGAAACTGCTTCGCAAGCGGTCACCCTGGCTCCCGCCGAGGCACTCCGCAAACTTGGCTCGGCAGGGCGACCGCTACCGGGGGTCGAGGTGCGGATCGAACAGGACGGTCAATCCGTCGTAGCCGACGAAGCAGGCGAAATTGTGCTGCGAGGACTAATCGTTACACCTGGCTACGCCGACCGACCGACCGAGACAGCGCGGGCCTGGCGGGGTGGCTGGTTCCATACCGGCGATTTAGGCCGCCTCGACCCGGAAGGATTTTTGTATGTGCTAGACCGCCGGGACGACCTGATTATTTCGGGCGGGGAAAATATCTACCCGGCA
>JBBRBE010000269.1:0-5446 GCA_038206175.1 Chloroflexia bacterium | reverse complement strand
GTGACAGGAACCAAATAGGACTTTGCCTTCGCCCGGTCTGTATCAGGCCCATTGATGGGGCTTCGCCCTTGTAGCCCGGCCTCTTTGCCAACGGCACCCAGGCGGGTAGGGCCGGGCGGTCTTGAATGACGCCCGGCCTTCATCTTCGTGGAAATTCTCAGGCAATTCTTGAATTAAGGAATCAAAAAAGAGCAGCCTGGTCTAAAGCTGCCCTCTTTCTTTTTCTTGTGGTCTCTTTCTTGTGGTCTCTTTGCTTCGGTTTGTCCGTCTTGGCGATAGTTGGTCTGCCCACCTCGTACCGCCGCCCCGGTTCTGGCACCTGACTAACCATCCATTGCTGTTTGATTAGCTGTTTGTAGTATACAGGGAAACGGGTTTCCTGTCAAGAGGTAAGCAAGCGAATTCTTAAAATTCATCTGACAAACTAACGCCAAAAATAAGCGGCTTCTTCACCAATTCTGAACACCCCCTGGCACAACCTCTGCTCCCTTTAGTTGAGACGAAATCAAGAGGCACTCTTAGAGCCTGGCCGAAAAGTAGGTAATAGCAGGGCGGAACAGTCAAGGGGCAGAGCCATATCCTACAAGAATTGGGCCTGGATAGGACCTTGCTCCGTCAATAGATTTTTCGGCTAGGCTCTTAGTCAGGAGAAGAATAATGGCGCGGAAGTTAAGCGAACAGGTAGTAGTGATTACAGGCGCGACGAGCGGGATCGGGCGGGAAACGGCCCTGCAAATGGCGGCTAGAGGAGCTAAAGTTGTGCTGGCCGCCCGTAACGCCGAAAACCTGAGGGCGGTCGCCCAGGAAATCAAGGCGGCGGGCGGCGAAGCCCTGCCAGTTGTCACAGATGTAGCCGAATGGTCGCAAGTTGAACACCTGGCCCAGACCGCCCTGGAACGCTACGGCCAGATTGATACCTGGGTCAATAACGCCGGGATTAGCGAGTACGCTACAGTCGAAGACACCAGCCTTGCGGAAATCGAGCGCATCATCCAGGTAAATCTGTTAGGTCAGATTTACGGCATCAAAGCCGTCTTGCCCCACCTGAAAAGCCGCAACGAAGGCACCATTATCAACGTCGCCTCCGGGCTGGGCGAGCGGGCCGTGCCTCTCCAGGTCACTTACTGCGCCTCCAAGAGTGGGGTTAAAGGCTTTACCGAAGGTTTTAGAATGGAACTGGCCCGCCAGAAAAGCAACATCAAGATTACTTTGATCCTGCCTTCCTCGATTAATACGCCGCTCTTCCGCCACGCCCGCTCGAAGATGGGCGTCAAGCCGATGCCGGTTCCGCTGGTCTACCAGCCCGAAATCGTTGCCAGAGCGATAGTATTTGCCGCCGAAAATCCCCGGCGTGATATTTATGTGGGCAGCGTCGGTAAGCTGCTGGCCTGGCTCGAACGGCTCAGTCCGGCCTTTTTAGACTGGCTGATGGTGCAAAACGGAACGCTTTTCAAACTCCAACAAACGGACGAACCGCCCGTCGAAACCGACAACATGTTCGAGCCATCGGTCGGGCCAGGCCGCACTCACGGCGAGTTCGGCAAGCAATCGCTACCGATCAGCCCTTACACCAGCCTGCTCGAATTACACCCCAACCGCAAGCGATTACTGCTGGCCGGTACAATTGCCGGAGTGGTCGCTCTTGTGCGGCGTAGCGGGCATTCCTGACCGGAAAGGTGGCGGCCCGACCGTCCCGTTT
The DNA here is from genome assembly GCA_038206175.1 of Chloroflexia bacterium. Lineage (GTDB taxonomy): Bacteria > Chloroflexota > Chloroflexia > Chloroheliales > Chloroheliaceae > 54-19. The sequence goes on along the minus strand of JBBRBE010000269.1, from coordinate 3,747 downwards.
CGGAGCCTGGCAAAAAAGGCCCGGCTGGTTTACATCAAGGAGGCCAGGCCGTACTGCACGACAAGACCGAAGGCTTCCCGCAAACGCTGCTCGTATTCTGCCTCGGTCTTGAAACTCCACCAGTAATCCGGCTTTGGTTCGGGCAGCACTACGCCCAGGCGGGTTTCGTAACCGCCAAACTGCCCGAAAAGCGGGCGGTCGCCCCGGTTCCGCACCAGGTTGATCGTAAACCGGCGCGGCGGCGGCGTGAGCATTACCGAAGTCGAGATTTGCAGGTCTACGAAATCGTGCTGTTCGCGGTAGGTCGGCGACTGCCGCCGGAAGACAAAAGCCAGACCGTCCGGCCCTGGTGGGCTAACTTCCGGGACGTAGGCAAAACCCTGCGACCCCAGGATTTCGGTTCCGGCGGCCTGAGCTATATCCTGATAAAAAGCTCCCCATTCGGCTTGTCGCTCGGTAGCTAATTCCTTCGTCAGCCAGACTACCAGACCCTTCCGCACGGCGGGCGACCAGTATTGCGCCTCCCACATGCCATTGTCGTCCAGATGGGCCGGAGGATACTCGCCAATATCTACCAGAGCGGTGCGGGCATCGCTTTGCCAGCGGCGGGCCACGCCTAGCCCGGTTTTATAGGCTCTTTGGGCCTCGAACCAATCGTCGCTGTCGTCCAGCACCGGGTCGTCCAGATTTCCAAACATAAGCTACCTTTTGTTATCCGCGTGGTGAATTTTCCTCGAAAAGCTCGGCGTAGAAGCCGCGAATATAGGGCGGCAAGAGTTCGAGCCGCCCCATCACGCCACTGGCAAGCCCGGCGTACTGCTCCCAGTCAATGATCGTGCCGTCTTCCTGGAACATGCCTTTGAAGCCCGTCGCCGGGTCGCCGTGTTCGTAGACATAAGCGAGTTCGGCGGCGCGGCGGTACTGCGGGTCTGGCTCTTCGGAAAGCCGCCGCACCATCGCGCTCAGAGCCTGACGAACTTCCACATCCAGGCGGCGTTCCTGCCACCAGGCGTGAGCCAACTCGTGGATAGCGGCTTCTTCCTGGGCGGTTTCCAGTTCGACCAGCTTCTTTTCGGGCCACCACAACCCGCCACCTCGCGTGCTGCCGGGATTTTTAACCACGACCCGCACACCGTACCATTGCAACCATTGCCAGGCCCGCGCCCGAAGCGGCAGGGGCGGCAAATCAGGATGAACTTTAAGCATCATGCCTGCTCCAAAAATATTTCTAAGCCGACCCCAACCAGACGAGGCTCTTTCCTAACGGTCTACCGGCGCAACAACTACGGCAGTACCATAGGCCAGCACTTCCGTAATACCGTCGGCGACTTCGTTAGCATCGTAGCGCATCCCGACGATTGCGTTCGCCCCGATCTGGGCGGCGTGTTGCAGGAGCAAGTTAAAAGCCTCCTCGCGGGCGTGTTCGCACAACTCGACGTAGATCGTAATCTTGCCCCCGACGAGGCTCTGAAAGCCCGCCCCGATGTTGCCCAGCACACTGCGGCTTCGCACAGTCAGGCCGCGCACTACTCCCAGGTATCGCACGATCTTGAAGCCGGAAAACTCCAGGCCGGTCGTCACCATACCACGGTCTAGCATACCGGGCGGCGGGCCGTAACCCTGATTATAGCCGGGTGGAGGTGGCGGGTAGTTTCCAGGTTGGCCGGGGCCGGGGCCAGAACCGGGCGGCGGTGGCGGAAAACCGCCGGGCGGATACGGAGGTTGAGACATTGGGCTGCTCCTTTTTGTGAAAAGCTGTAAATATTAGCACATTGTGTCCATTAGGATTGCCGACCCAGGTCGGTAAACCGATTATAGCACAAGGGTCGGCCTCGTTCGTTCAGAACGCTGCTTTTTGGGAGCCGGGGCGTTTTTATTTGTTGGCAGGAGTGGTATAATGAGGACAATCAAACATACCGTATCCCTCCGTACAATCGGTCGCCGACCAGATTTTGCGAGATATTTTAGGAGCAAATTCTTTCTGGCAAGGTTAAACCTGAATATTTTGGGCCGGGGCGGAGGTACCCTTTTAGTGGATTGTGTCGGCCTGAGGGGTTTGTAAAGCGACCCACTTCGGGAAATAGAACGAATAAAGGCCAGGTGGAGGATTAAGCAGTGAAGTACCTTAGAACCTACTCGTCGTTGAATAAAAGCGGCCTTTCTATGGCACTATCTTTGGTAGTAATGGCGGTTCTTTCGCTGCTATTAGCCGCCTGTGGCGGTGAAGCCACCCCGACCGTGGCGGTATCCAGCACCCGCTCGGCTCCCGTGGCGACAAAGGCCGGTTCGGGGGCCGACCCAGTTACGCTTACCTGGTCGTTCTGGGGCGATGATACCGAGGTGGCAATCAATAGCCGGTTGCGCAAGCAATTCGAGGCCGAATATCCTAATATCAAGATTAACATGCTCACCGAAACCTGGCCGAAATATTTCGACCGGCTGAAAACCGATTGGATCGGCGATAAAAGCCCCGATGTGATGTTCCTGGATAACATTCCGACCTGGGCCGGGCAGGGCTATCTCGAAAAGATCGAGCCGTTTGTGCAGCGCGATAAATGGGATACCAGCGACTTCTACCCTGGATTGTTGAGCCTGTTTCGCTTCAACAAAGACCTGTACGGGCTGCCCCGCGACAACGACACCAAAGTAATTTATGTCAATCTCGATATGCTCAAGGAAGCCGGGGTCGAAGTTCCGCAAGGCGGCTGGACCTGGCAAGACTTGCGGCAAGCCGCCCTCAAGCTGACCAAACGAGGTGAAAACGGAGCCGTCGAACGCTACGGTTTTGCTTTCGAGCCGGATACCTGGTGGAAGTTGTGGGTCTGGCAAAATGGCGGCGAACTCTACAATGACTTTCAGGCTCCCTCGCCGCCCTCGAAATTCTTACTCAATTCGCCCGAAAACGCCGAGGCAATCCAGTTCTTTGCCGATCTAATCAACGTGGACAAAGTGACGCCGCGCTACGAAGATATGGCAAGTGGCGACGCTATCGCTACCCTGTTTACCTCGCGGAAGGTGGCAATGGCCTTTGGCAATCACACCAACATTGCCACTTACGGTAACGTGCGCGGGCTGCGCTGGGATGTCGTGCCGCTTCCGGCGGGCAAGAAGCGGGTAAACGTGCTGGGTGGCGCGGGCTACGTGATCAACAAGAACGCTAAGCACAAAGACGAAGCCTGGACGTTCATCAAATGGCTGACCGGCCCGGTTGGTCAGGCCATCTTCGCCGATACGGGCGTGCTGGTACCGTCGCGCAAATCGGTTCGGGAGGATAATATCTTCTTGCGCCAGCAGCCTTACAACACCCAGGTCTTTATCCAGGAGACTCAGCTAGGCAAGCCTTACCCGGAATTTTTGCTCTCGCGGGATGTAGATACGCTGATGGACGAGCAAATCCGCCCGGTCTGGCAGGGCAAAGCCCGCGCCAGCGAAGTGTTAGCCACGCTGCCAGCCCTGGTTGAGCCTATTTTCGAGAAGGGGCGTAAGTTGCAGTAGCCTGTATCTTGTAACTGTTTTGCCGTAGTGGAGATTTCCACGGTCATAAGGCCCGGTCACGCTCGGTCACGCCCGCTCTACCCAGGTCATTCTGAGTAGTGCGTCAAGGTGGAGTTGGCACCCTTAAACTCTTAATCTAAGCTCAGAATAATTAAACTTAACAATTGCATAAAATTTTCACAAAGGGTAAACTTTCCTTAGTACCGCTCGTCACTAGAAAGGTACGTAATTCTTAACTATTCAGACAGCTTC
>JBBRBE010000268.1:0-5540 GCA_038206175.1 Chloroflexia bacterium | reverse complement strand
GACCCAGACGCTGATGTATGAGGGTATGCGGCGTATGGTCGAGCAGGGCATGACGACCGCTATTGTTTTCCACGAAGCTCCGGCTGAAAACCCGGCTTCGACCGCGCTATATCGTTCGGTCGGCTTCAGCCCCAAATATAGGAGTTACGAATATCGCCAGAAACGCTAATTACCTCTTAAGAAGAGAGATAAAAAATTGGACAAGTTTATGGCTTGTCCAATTTCATTTTAATAGGACTTTCGCTTAACAAAGTGGCAAAAGTGATAAACTGTCGTTTTGTTACAATACCGACACTATATCAAGTATCTGATTAGCACTCCCCGCAACTACACTTGCTCTAATTTGGTTGACCATCTCGAAGGGGTCAGCCACGATGCCGTCAACGATTTCCTTGAACACGATAAGCTAACTGCGCGTCACTTGTGGGAACTAGCCAAACAGCTAATCCGTGATAGTCCTATTTATTACGAGATTAATTGCTAGCTGAGTTACGTAACTCTCGTATCCCTGCTTTTATTTTTTAATGAGCGAAAGTCCTAAGGTTATATTTAGGGAACTACCTCCCGAAAATCATTCCGGCTCGTTGTCCACCACATCGAAGGACAGGGCTACCAGGGGCATCTGGGTAGCTTCGCCCAGGTGATTGAGAAAGGTAAAGTAGCCGTTGGCCCGGTCGGTCGCGTTGAAGTGGATCGGCACGACGTGATCGAAAAGTTCGGCGGCACGAGTAGTAATAGCGTCGCTTTTATCCGGCGTAGTCAGTACCACGAAATCATCGCCGCCGATATGCCCTACAAAATCGCCCTCGTTGCCCATTTCCTGACTGGCCCGCCGCAAGCAAGTTGCTGCCTGGCGGATCAACTCGTCGCCCTCGGCAAAGCTGTACACCTCGTTGTAAGCTGTGAAACGCTCTATATCGGTGTAGATGATTGACCATTCTTCGTCCGGGCTGGCCGTGCGTTCTTCGATTTCTAGCTCCACCGCACGGCTTCCCGGCAGGCCGGTTAACTCGGAACGGTCTTCGCGGAAAAGGTGTTGCAATTGCGCCCGTACCCGGATTAACAGTTCGTCGGCGTCGAAAGGTTTGGTAATATAATCGTCTGCGCCGCGTTCGTAGCCTGTCACCCGGTCGCCGATAGCACTCTTGGCCGTCAGCATGATGATCGGAATATGGTTGAAGCGAGCCTCACGTTGCATCTGGCGACTGACTTCGTAGCCGTCCATGCCGGGCAGCATCAGGTCAAGCAGCACCAGATCGGGCATTTGCTCTTCCAGCTTTTGCAAAGCTTCTTCGCCACTGTAGGCTTTGTCAATCTCGTAGCCCTCACTCAACAGCGTTTCTTCGATCATCTCAACAATTAACGGCTCGTCGTCCACTACCAGTATTCTGCTCATCGCTTGCCTTTTCGTTATCTAAAAATCTTGATTAACTCACTCTGCTCTTGCGAATACGTTCGTGCAGGTCTTTCGGGCTAATCCCCAGAAGTTCCGCCGCCGCTTCTTCGTCGTCGCTCGATTGCCGCAACGCTTCCAGGATCATCATACTCTCGAAATTAGAAGCGGCCTGATTGAGGTTGATCCGCGAGTTCACCAGTTGGTCAATATAGAAAGCGTTGCCGCCCGAAAGATTGGCCCGTTCTCGCTTACCGCTCAAGGTCAGGTTCTGACTGGTGATGGTTCCGCCTCGCGCATCTACTACGGCACGTTGAATTGTATTCTCTAACTCGCGCACATTGCCGGGCCAATCGTAATTATCGAGGCTTTGCATCGCTTCCAGACTAATTCTAGCCGGGGCACTGGTCGGGGTGAAGCGATGTTTATCCAGGAAATGTTCGACCAGGAGTGGAATATCGTCTTTGCGTTCGCGCAGAGGAGGCATGCGAATCGGAATCACGTTGAGGCGGAAGAACAGGTCAGACCGAAATTTTCCGGCTTCGATTTCCTGTTGCAACTCGCGGTTGGTGGCCGAGATGACTCGCACATCAATCTTGACTGGCATCGTTCCGCCCAGGCGGTCTACTGTGCGTTCCTGCAAGACCCGCAATAGCTTGCGCTGGGTGCTAAGGGTCATCTCGCCGACTTCGTCCAGGAAGATCGAACCTTTGTCGGCCATTTCAAAGCGGCCTTTACGCATTTTAGCGGCCCCGGTAAAGGCTCCCATTTCATGACCGAAAAGTTCGCTTTCGAGCAGCGTTTCGGGCAGAGCGGCACAGTTTACCTTGACCAGTGGCCCGCGGGCATAACGCGAAGTGGAGTGAATTACGTTTGCAATCAGTTCTTTGCCCGTACCAGTCTCGCCGTTGATCAGCACCGTGGCGTCGCTGCTGGCAATCTTGCCAACCATTTTGTAAATATCTTGCATGGGGCCGCTGTTACCAATAATTTTATCTGCCGGATCGGAATTCATGCGAGTTTTAAGTTCGGCTACTTCTTCGGCCAGTTTTTGATGCTCGAAAAGCCGGTTGACTGTATGAATTACTTCGTCCGGGTCGCTAAAAGGTTTGGTAATATAATCATAAGCTCCCTGCTGGGTAGCCTTAATTGCAATACTGCTGGCTCCATAAGCTGTCATAATAATGACTGGAATAGTATTTTTGGCATCTTGAAGCTGTTTGAGGACGGTCAGGCCATCTGTATCGGGCATCCGCACATCCATCATAATCAGATTAAGATCATCTTTGAGTTTGCCGACCTGGGAGAGTACCTCCGCACCGTTCTTGGCCTGGCTCACCCTAAAACCAGCTTCTTCAAAAATAGTTCCTAATAAATCACGAATATCATTATCGTCATCCGCTACCAACACATGTTTTTCTGTCATTATTGTGCTGCTTTCTCCTTCGCTTTAGACAGTTTTGAGCTTACAAATCCTTACCTGCTCAAGGGTGGGTTTAGAATGGAAATGAAAGGAACAAAATTAAATTAGAAATGAGTGTAACTGAGCAGTTATTGGTTTCCTGGTTTGTTTTCAAAATTTAAAAGCACGAATGGATTAATAATATAACGAAGCCTGTCATTTGTCTATAGCAATCAGGTAGTGGCTTTTTCACCGGGAATAATCCCGGCTTGCGCTCCCGCCTGAACTTCCGCCTCGGCCTTGCCGATCCCGGCCATCAACAGACCTAACTCCTGCCGCAAATTTTCGCGTTCTTCGTCGCTGCGGGCTACGTTTTCTACCACCGCTAACACCTGGCCCTTGTACATCACCGCGATACGGTCGCTCAGGGACATAATCTCGTCCAGTTCGCTCGATACCAGTAGTACCGCTACATCCTGGTCGCGCTGAGTGATAATATTCTGATGAATAAATTCGATAGAACCGACATCCAGACCACGGGTAGGTTGTACCGCGATTAACAGTTTGTTATTCCGGCTAAATTCACGAGCGACGACCGCTTTTTGCTGGTTGCCGCCGGATAGATTACCGGCCTGAGTTTGTACGGTCGGCGTGCGAATATCAAACTGTTTGACCAGGGCGGCGGCGTGCCGGTCTACCGCTTTGTGATCGATCATCAGGCCGTGGGTGAACGGCTTGATGTAATAACTCGATAGCACCAGATTGTCATCCACGCCGTAGGGCAGCACGAGGCCAAAACGCTGGCGGTCTTGCGGCACGTAGCCCACTCCCGCTTCGATAGTCTCCCGCGTCGAACTGCCCACAAGGGGTTTATTTTCCAGGAAAGCCAGGCCGTCCGTGGCCGGTCTCAGGCCGGTCAAAACCTCCACCAGTTCGGTCTGGCCGTTACCCTCGACTCCCGCCACGCCGACGACCTCGCCCGCCCTCACGCTCAAACTTACGCCGTTCAAAGTCGGTACGCCCCGGTCGTCCAGTGCTTTGAGTCCGCGCACGCTCAATACTTCTTCTTTAGGATGGGCTACCCCTTTGTTAACCCGTAACACCACCGACCGCCCGACCATCAAAGCGGCCAGGCTTTCTTCGGTCGCAGTGCTGAGTTCGTCCACGCTCCCGACCAGTTTACCCAGGCGCAAAACTACCACCCGGTCGGCAATCGCCAGCACTTCCCGCAGTTTATGGCTGATAAAGATAATTGATTTGCCCTGCGCGGTCAGGTTGCGCATTATCAGCACCAGTTCGTCTGCTTCCTGGGGCGTCAGGACGGCGGTCGGTTCGTCCAGGATCAAAATATTGGCGTTGCGGTAGAAGGCCTTGACAATTTCGACCCGTTGCTGCAACCCAACCGACAAGTCGCCTACCAGAGCCTCCGGGTCGAGGGTCAGGCCATATTGTTCCGAAAGCTGCCGAATTCGCTTGCCTGCCGTCCGCAAACTCAACCGCTCCAAACCCTTAACCCCTTCATTGCCCAGGATAATATTCTCGGTGACAGTCAGGGTCGGCACGAGCATAAAATGCTGATGTACCATGCCGATCCCGGCGGCTATCGCGTCGTTCGGGCCGCTAAAACTGATCGGTTTGCCGTCCAACAAAATTTCGCCAGCGTCGGGCCGGTACAGCCCGTACAGGATGTTCATCAGGGTAGATTTGCCCGCTCCGTTCTCGCCCAGGAAGGCCAGCACCTCGCCAGGGTGCAACTCGAAGCTGATGTTATCGTTAGCAATCACACCGGGAAAGACTTTGCTGATACGACGTACTTCTAAGGCTGGGCCAGCATTCTTCAAATTCACGTCTGTGCCTGGCTGGTTTATGCTTCTTCCCACTCTTTGCGCTTCCTTCCCTATCCTGCTAGACTAACTTTTACAGTCCATTTCATCCGCCTGGCTTTGACCTTATCTTACAACATTCCAATTGCCTTTCTTTCAGGAAGTTGCAAGTTGGGAGGCTTATTCAGCTGTCCTGTCTCCGACCATCAAGCGGCGACAGGATTTTTAAGTTGTAGCGGTGGAAAATTTAGCATTCTTTTTATGCCTGTTTATTTTAACAAATGCAGGTGTTTAAGTCTAATTTGAGGCAAATTGAAAAGAGCCATGACTAAAGCTGGCTCTTAGGGTTCTAATAACTTCCTGGCGGTGGGGGTTTAGCGTTCGTCCGGGTAGCGCACAGCAGCACTGCGCCCGCCGCGTCTGCGGGTGGCAATGTCAATTCGCACTAAGGCCCGCCGTAGCGACGCTTCTGCCGCCGCCGCGTCTTCCGGCGAAAGCTGACCCCGGTTTTGAAGGGCTTCTTCGGCTTTGCGCCGGGAAGCTTCGGCCCGCTCGATGTCAATCTCCTCCGAGCGTTCGGCGGAGTCGGCCAGCACGATCACCTTGTTATTGAGAACTTCGATGAAGCCGCCGCCAATCGCCAGGAAATCTTCCTGCCCGCCGCGTTTGTAATGCAATTCGCCCGGCTTGAGCGCACTCAAAAGCGGCGCGTGACGCGGCAAAATGCCCAGCACACCATCCGCTCCCGGCGCGACCAGACTATCCACATCCTCGTTAAAGATCGTGCGTTCTGCCGTAACTATTTGTAAGTTAAGTGGCATTCTCTACTCCGTTGGTGAAGGTCAAAGAATGTTCACAGGCTCCTTTTCTAAACAAAGGAGCCTGTGAACATTCTTAAACTTTGGGTTTATTGCAGCGTCTT
>JBBRBE010000267.1:0-5614 GCA_038206175.1 Chloroflexia bacterium | reverse complement strand
GCCCCGACCATAACTTTGCTATGGGGTTGGAAGGACTGGCTCAAGATACCTTCGGCCAGACGATCCTCGATCTCATTCTGGATTACCCGGCGGAGCGGACGCGCACCATACTGCTTGTCGTAGCCCTTTTTGGCAATCAAGTCCATCGCGTCGTCGGTGATTTCCATCTTGATGTCCTGCTCGACCAACTGGGTTTGCACCCGGCGGAGTAACAGGTTCACAATCTGGCGAATCTCGGTCGAGGTCAACTGGTGGAACACGATGATGTCGTCAATGCGGTTGAGGAATTCAGGGCGGAACATCCGCTTGAGTTCGTCGCGCACCTTGTTCTGCATCGCCGTGTAGTCCGCCTGGGCTGCCTTCGATTCGTCTCGGTTGACGTTAAATCCTGGCCCCATCGAGTTGCGGCTGATGAATTCCGCGCCCACGTTCGAGGTCATAATAATAATCGTGTTGCGGAAATCTACCCGTCGGCCCTTCGCATCGCTCAGATAGCCGTCTTCCAGAATTTGCAGCAACATATTGAAAGCTTCGGGGTGAGCTTTCTCGATTTCATCCAGAAGCACCACCGAATAACTCTTGCGGCGCACGGCTTCAGTAAGCTGGCCGCCTTCTTCGTAGCCGATGTAACCCGGAGGCGCACCGACCAATCTGCTGACGTTGTGCCGCTCCATGAACTCGCTCATGTCAATTTTGATCAGCGAAGCTTCGCTGCCAAACATGAACTCGGCCAGAGCTTTTGCCAGTTCGGTCTTACCGACGCCGGTCGGCCCCAGGAACATGAAAGAACCAATCGGGCGTTTAGGGTCTTTGACTCCGGCCCGGCTACGCTGAACGGCCTTCGCCACCTTGTCAATGGCTTCTTCCTGGCCGATAATACGCTTGTGAAGTTCGTCGCGCATACCCAGCAACCGTTCGCTTTCCTCACCCGCGATCCGCATCAGAGGAATACCCGTCCACATCGAGACGATTTCGGCGATGTCCTCTTCGGTCACGTAAGGTTTTTCGCCTTCCTGCTGGTTTTCCCACTTCGATTCCATCTCCGTAATGCGTTCGCGGAGGCGGTCTTCGCGGTCGCGCAGGTCGGCGGCCAGCTCGAATTGCTGCGCACTGATGGCCGACTCTTTCTCCTTGCGGATTGAGTCCAGGCCGCGCAGGGCTTCCTTCAGGGTTGGCGGGCTGCTGCTTCGCTGCATCCGTACCCGGCTGGCGGCTTCATCAATCAGGTCAATCGCTTTGTCAGGCAGGAAGCGGTCGGTTACGTAGCGGGCGGCCAGTTCAGCCGCCGCTTTAAGAGCTTCGTCGGTGATGATCAAGCGGTGGTGATCCTCGTAGCGGCTTTTGATACCGCGTAAGATCGAGACCGTATCTTCGACGCTTGGTTCGTCCACCTGCACAGGCTGGAAGCGGCGTTCCAGGGCGGCGTCGCGCTCGATGTATTTGCGGTACTCGTCCAGAGTCGTCGCGCCAATGGTCTGCAATTCGCCACGAGAGAGGGCCGGTTTCAAGATGTTAGCGGCATCCACGGCACCTTCGGCGGCTCCGGCCCCGACCAGAGTATGCAGCTCGTCAATGAAAAGGATCGCCCCGGTATTCTTGACTTCCGCCACGACCTTCTTGAGGCGTTCCTCGAACTCACCACGATACTTCGTACCAGCCACGAGTGCGCCAATATCGAGAGCCAGCAACCGCTTGTTCAGAAGGTTTTCCGGCACATCACCACTGATAATGCGCTGGGCCAGACCTTCGACGATAGCAGTCTTGCCGACACCCGGCTCGCCGATCAAGGCGGGGTTGTTTTTGGTGCGGCGACTAAGGATTTGCACTACCCGCTCGATTTCTTTCTTGCGACCGATCACCGGGTCGAGGCGGTCTTGTCGGGCTTGCTCGGTCAGGTCTACACCCATCGCATCCACGAAGGGGGTTGCGCTGGACTGTTTGGGTTGGCTGCTGTAGGTACTCTGGTTAAGTACCTGGATGACCTGCTGGCGAACCTTTTCGAGGCTCACTCCCAGGCTTTCCAGTACCCCGGCGGCAATGCCTTCGCCCTCGCGCACGAGACCGAGAAGTAGATGCTCGGTTCCGATGTAGTGATGGTTCAGGCGGCGGGCTTCGTCTACCGCCAGTTCGATTACTTTCTTGGCGCGTGGCGTCAGGCCAATTTCACCCATCACGGCCCGGTCGCCCCGGCCAATAATAAATTCTACCGCCGAGCGCACCTTGTGCAATTCTACACCCAGGTTGTTGAGAACGCGGGCGGCTACACCATCTCCTTCGCGCACCAGACCGAGAAGCAGATGCTCGGTTCCGATATAATTGTGATTAAAACGCTGGGCTTCTTCTTGAGCCAGCGTTAGCACCTTACGCGCTCGTTCGGTAAATTTCTCAAACCTATCTGACATAAAATTTATCTCCCACTAGAATTAACAGGCTCCTTCGCCCGGCCTTCCGCCTTCAAAAGCCTCGATGCATGTCCAGTTATCGAGATACTAGGCTTGGTATCGCTTTTATCAATAAAATAAACCATCATATTATAAGCCAGTTTACTATAATAAGTTTTATTAATGGGTAAGTTCCAAAAGGGTTAATGACTGATTACAAGGTAGTGCTTGTGCTATTTCTATGCAAGCAATTTCCTTGCCATTGTTCCCCGACTGAACCTAGTCCAGAAACTTGATAATGGATATTCTACCATATCTGTAAACAAATCCGGCGAACTGTTGTGTTAGCAAACCGTTAGATTCGGCTTTCTGATCCCGCTTCTAATAACTGATTAATTTAGTCCTTAACAGAGAGCTATATTTTGGCTCTAAAGTCTTAAATGGGAGATGCTTCATGGGTCTATGTTATAATGAAAAAGCTGTTGCAGGTCAAGAAATTAATCAAGAGGTGTGGTATGACACTAACACGTACCCCTGGCTATTACCTTGAAGATGGCGTGATCTATCCCGAAAGCGACGGAGAACGAATGGCCGAAAACACCGAACAATTTGACTGGATTGCTTTGATCAAAGAAGGTGTAGCGGGTGTATTTGAAAACGATCCAAACGTGTTTGTCGCCGGAGATTTATTGTGGTATCCGGTGCAAGGGCGAAACAGGGTCGTGACAGCACCCGATACGATGGTAGCTTTCGGGCGTCCACAAGGGCGACGCGGTTCTTACCTGCAATGGCTCGAAGACGATATTGCTCCACAGGTAGTTTTCGAGGTGCTTTCGCCCAGCAATAGCGAGGCTGAAATGCAAGCTAAACACGCCTGGTACGAACGCTACGGGGTTGAAGAATATTATATTTACGATCCAGACCGGGCTATCCTGACGGGTTACTTGCGCCGTGGCGAACGGCTCGAACCCCTCCCTGACTTGAATGGCTGGATCAGCCCGCGCCTGAGTGTACGCTTCGAGATGACTACCGAGTTACATTTGTACGAGCCGGACGGCACACCCTTTATTAGCAAACTTCAGGAACGTCGCCAACGACGGCAAGCCGAAGAGATGGCACAGCAGGTTCAATTAAGGATTATACGGGAGCAAGAGCAACGCCACGAAGCAGAACTATGTTTGGAGCAAGAACGGCAACGTGCTGAGCAAGAACGGCAGCGTGCCGAGCGGTTGGAGGCTTTACTGCGCGAAAATGGCATTTCTTTCGACAAAGAATAAGCTCTCGTTTCTGGGTTATAAGGAATCAAGAAGTCAAGCAAGAGGTTTAATATGACAGCAACATATAACCCCGGATATTATCTGGAAGACGGTATAGCTTATCCTGAAAGGGATGGAAACCCGATGTCCGACAACACAAAACAGTTTAACTACATCGTCTTGATCAAAGAAGGTTTGGAAGCTTTGTTTCGGCACGATCCAGATGTATTTGTGGCCGGAGATTTTTTGTGGTATCCCGTGAGAGGGGACAACAAACTACGGGTTGCTCCCGATACGATGGTCGTTTTCGGCAGACCAAAAGGCGACCGCGGCTCTTACCTGCAATGGTTAGAGGAAAACATTCCGCCGCAGGTGGTTTTTGAGATTTTGTCACCGGGTAATACCAGGACTGAGATGAGCGAGAAGAAAGCTTTCTACGAGCTTTACGGGGTGGAGGAGTATTACGTTTACGACCCGGATCGTCTTCGGTTGGAAGGTTACTTGCGCCAAAGCAACCGTCTCGAACAGATTGCAAAAATGTCAGGTTGGGTCAGCCCGCGCCTGGGAATTCGCTTTGAGATGGAGCCTAATTTAGAGCTTTACCGGCCCGATGGTTCACAGTTTGTCAGCTATAGTGAGGTTTTAGAGCGAGCAGAAGAAGCCGAACTGCAAGCCACACAAGCCCAGGAGCAGCGTCAAGAAGCCGAGGCAAGGATGCAGCAAGAGCGGCAGCAACGTCAAGAGGCCGAAGCAAAGATGCAGCAGGAGCAGCAGCAGCGTCAAGAAGCTGAAACTCAAGCCGAGCAAGCGCGTCAGCGTGCCGAGCGACTTGCTACCCTGTTACGTGAAAATGGCATTTCTTTTGACGAATAAGAACACAGAGTAGAGCTTAAAGTCCAACCGCCCTGGAATGAGTTCCAGGGCGGTCAAGCAGTGTTATTCTTTACCTGTACTATAGGCGTCTTTTTGATAAAGCCAGGTGGTAAGTGTTGAACATTACGGCCATTGGCCGCGCCCGGTACTTTAGTCTTTTTTAGGAAGAGGGAGTGGCCGAATCAAGCAGGGCATCGGGGATCGTCACGAGTTTAGGGCCGTAGTTAACCTGGGGTGTAACCTGAAAGACGTGTTTCTTAGCAAACAGGCCACCTTCGCTGATTTCGTAGCCGCTAATCTCTAACGGTTCCAAACTTAGCATCACATTGCTGATATTACCGACCAGTTTACCCCCTACTGTCACCACGCCGTTGCCAATTACCTGCGAAAGGGTTGGCAACCCCTTCAGGGCTTGCTCTTCCGGTGCGTCCTGCTGAATTCCTTCCAGGCGCAAAGTTATAGCGTCCTGGCCGATCCCCTGGATTGCCCCGACCGGCACAGTCTGGTCGGCATTGAAGAGGCCCGGCTTAAATTTGAGGCCGACCACCTGCCGGGTTTGTGGTTCCAGCACCAGATCATCCACGCTCCCGATCCTCTTGGCCGAGGTCAGGTCTACCACGGCCCGTCCTTTTAAGTCATTCCATTTTACTGGCTGGTTTCCTTTTGCCTCAGAACTCATCATATTTCTCCTTACCGCTCTATCTACATCACAACATACTATTTTCTTACAAGCATAGAGCGTACCAGGTTTTAATGAGAATATTTGTTTTGAGTACAAAAAGAGGTTTTGCCTTCACGGTAAAACCTCTTTTTGTACTCATACGTCAACTTTTGCTTAGGCCAGAGGCTACAAGTTAAGGTTTGGATGAGCTTGTCAAGTACCAAAACGGCTTTGTAAAGCCTAGTTTCGGGTTGTAAGCCCCGGCCTTGACGCCTAAAAACGGCGGACGGCCAGACCGCCCAGGAATGAATTCCAGGCTGAGTTATGGATGTCGGTTCAAACCGACAGCAAGAAGCTTATTTTGAGGTCTCCGCAATCGGTTTCAACCGATTTTGGTAATTTAGCCCGGAATTCATTCCTGGGCGGTCGAACGTCTAGTAAAT
>JBBRBE010000266.1:0-5818 GCA_038206175.1 Chloroflexia bacterium | reverse complement strand
GATGCTACACTAGCCTTTTATCAAAGCTAGAGCCAGCCAAGAGACCTGACTGCCGCCTTGCGGAGAAGCCGATGGCAGCTTCGATTAAGAGAAGAAGGTTTATCCAACCCACTCTACTGTGTATCGAGGCTGTGGAAGCCTATCCGTTTGGTGCCTGAGGATAATACCACGTGGGCCAAGCCTTGTCAAGGCTGATTCCGGGCCGATTTCACAAATTCTCCACTTTCCCAAAAAAAGGCGAGAGGGAGGAGGGCTAGTTGTTGGGTATAACTTAACCTCTGAAACTCTTTAGTAGTGAGGTTCGTATATGCATTAAATACATTCCGTTTTATCACTACCACTGAACTCGCTAATGCTTGAAACAGTACAAACGTGCAGATGTTGTCGAACTTTTAAGCACTGTTAGAGCTATGATAGAGTGAACTAAAAGATGAACCATTTTGTCAAATCTTCACGTATAATACAAAGGAACAGTCAGTTGGCAATATTTAAGTAGCTTTCACACATAGTAAAGACGTTACTAAAACAATCCTGCTAACTAAATGCTTTCCTATATATACCCGTACTCTGCTCTAGGGAAAGCTAATTTTTGGAGACAAAGGAGTTAGATACAATATTATGGCAATGAATCCATTTGATAAATTTACCGAAAAGGCCCAGGAGGTTCTGACCAACTCCTATCAGATTTTGATGGAAGCCCGGCATAGTCAGCTTGATGTCGAGCATATCCTGATGGCTATGCTACAGCAGAAAGATGGCGTCACACCCCAGGTGCTAGAGCGTCTGGCCGTGGACATCAACCTGGTTAAACGGGCCGTACAAGACAAGCTGGACGTAACGCCCAAACTGGCCTACCCTAGTGGAGGCTTCCAGGGCATAAACGTCAGTATGTATATTACGCCACGGTTGCAGCAGCTTTTCTCGACTGCCGACGCCGAGCGGCAGCGTTTACAAGATGAATACATTAGCACCGAACATTTGCTGCTGGCAATGACCCACAATGTAAGTGATCCGGCGGCTCTATTGCTCAAGAGGTTTGGGGTAGATAAAGAACGCATCTACCAGGCATTACAGGATGTAAGAGGTAATCAACGCGTGACCGACCAACAGGCTGAAAGTAAATATCAAATTCTCGCCAAGTACAGCGTTGACCTGACCAAGATGGCGAAAGAAAACAAGCTCGACCCGATTATTGGGCGGGACGAAGAGATACGGCGCGTGATGCAAGTGTTATCCCGCCGCACCAAGAACAACCCGGTCTTAATTGGCGAACCGGGAGTTGGTAAGACTGCCATTGCCGAAGGACTGGCCCAGAAGGTCAATAGCGGCGATGTGCCGGACAACCTGCTAGACAAGCGCGTGATCGCTCTGGATATGGCAAGTCTGGTGGCTGGCTCGAAATTCCGAGGTGAGTTCGAGGAGCGCATGAAGGCGGTCATGGACGAGGTAAAGCGGGCGCAAGGCGAGATTATCCTGTTCATTGACGAGTTGCATACGGTTGTAGGCGCAGGCGGCGCTGAAGGCGCGATTGATGCCAGCAACATGCTCAAACCGGCCCTAGCCCGTGGCGAGTTGCAGGTAGTCGGCGCGACCACCCTGGACGAGTACCGCAAACGGATCGAAAAGGACGCCGCCCTCGAACGACGCTTTGCGCCGGTGCTGGTGGGCGAACCAAGCGTAACTGATACGATCCAGATGTTGCGCGGTCTGCGGCCCAAATACGAAACCCACCACGGCCTGACTATCACGGACGGCGCATTGGTGGCCGCGGCTCAACTCAGCGAACGCTACATTACCGACCGCTTTTTACCTGACAAGGCGATTGACTTGATTGACGAAGCCTCGGCAAAGGTGCGGATTGATATGTTCAGTGCGCCTGCTACGATCAAGGAAAAGGAAGCCCGCATCAAGGAACTGTCCGGCGAAATGGAAGCCGCCGGTCAGAAGCAGGATTACGAGAAGGCGGCCCGCCTCAAGTACGAACACGACACGCTCAAGAAAGCCTATGACGCCGAGCGGGAAGCCTGGCTCAAAGATAAGCAGATTGACGATGTGGTAGACGAGGAGGACATCGCCGAGATCATCTCGAAGAGTACCGGCATCCCGGTTAGCCGGATGATGGAAGCCGAGATGAAGAAACTTTTGGAGATGGAAGCCCGCTTGCACGAGCGCGTGATCGGTCAGGAAGACGCAATCGAGGCTCTCTCGGATGCCATCCGCCGGTCGCGGAGTGGCTTGCGCGACCCGAACCGCCCGATTGGTTCCTTTATTTTCCTGGGGCCGACCGGCGTGGGTAAAACTGAGCTAGTCAAGGCTCTGGCGAACTTCCTGTTCGATAGTGAAGACGCGATGGTGCGGATTGACATGTCCGAGTACATGGAGAAGCACACCGTTAGCCGCTTGATCGGTTCGCCGCCAGGTTATGTCGGGTACGACGAAGGCGGGCAACTTACCGAAGCAGTGCGCCGTCGCCCTTACCAGATTGTGCTGTTCGACGAAATCGAGAAGGCTCACCCGGATGTCTTTAACGTCTTGCTGCAAATGCTGGACGATGGACGTTTGACGGACGGACACGGACGGACGGTGGACTTCAAGAACACAGTTGTCATTATGACTTCTAACGTTGGTACGGCGCGTATCCGCGAACGAGCTTTAGGCTTTTCGACCGGGCCAAACCGCCAGGAGTCGGAGGAGAAACGCGAGAACGACGCGATGAAGACCCAGGTGATGCAGGAACTCAAAGAGAGCTTCCGGCCTGAGTTCTTGAACCGGATTGACGAAATCATTATCTTCAGCCATCTGAACCAGCCGGAAATCCGCCAGATTGTGCAATTGATGATGCAGGACGTAGTACGACGCCTGGCGGGACAGGGTATGGAGTTGCAGCTTAGCGATGCCGCTCTGGACTTCTTCTCGCGTGAGGGCTACGACCGGGTATACGGAGCGCGTCCGCTACGCCGGGTAATTCAGCGCAAGCTGGAAAACCCTCTGTCGAGGCTTTTGCTGGACGGTAGGTTCAAGGAAGGCGACATCATTGTGGGCGAGGTTGACCCGAACAACAAGTTCGAGCTAACCTTTGAGAAAGGCGAGGGAGTGGCTCAACTCCCCGTCACAACCCAGCCTGAAACCACTGGCACGACCAACGGCACAGTCCTGAGTTCGACTTTTATGCCCAACGGCAAGAGCGACGCCGGCCAACCGCTAGGCGCGACCGCCTAAACAAGCCAAATAGCCTGTTAGTTTCAGGCTAAAATAAAGAGAAGTCTTGTCCCCATTGAGGCAAGGCTTCTCTTTATTTTAGCCTGGCTGATTTCTTTCTACGGTGCTTTTGCGGCCAGCAAGGATTTGAGGAGCCGTTGCATTTCGTTAATCTTGTAAGGTTTGATGAGTACACCTTTGAAACCGTAATCGCGGTAGTTGAGCAATACCGGGTCGTTCGAGTAGCCACTACACAAAATCAAAATAGCCAGAGGGTCTAACTCTAGCAGCAGGCGGGCCGCTTTCTGCCCGCCCATTCCATTAAGTACGTTCAAGTCCATTATGACCGCCTGGAAAGGGCGGGCCGCCGCCAGAGCCTCTTTGTACCTGGCTACGGCTTCGGCTCCTTCCCGGCTCACCATAACCTCATAATCCATCTGTTCCAAAATTTCACGCAGCAGCAACCGGATCACTTCTTCGTCATCCATCACCAGAATACGGGCGGATGGAACCGTTATGGGCGCGATCTGTTCCGGCGAAGAAACGAACGGGCCAGCTTTTTGGGCGGCCCGGCCCGACTCGAATAATTCCTTGTCTTCTTCTTGCATCATTTTGTCCTGGCCTAAATCTGGTGGATTTAACGGTGGGTCTTTAGCCAATAGAATTCGCCCTGTAAATTGAAGCGATTCCAGGCAGGGTGAGGTGCAGCAATAAAAGTAATTAGACTAAGCCTTTTTACTTTGATCAAAGTACAGATCAAATATTAACTACTTAAATTTTAGCAAGCCTTCCGACCAGAGTCAATTGTAAAACTAGCCATTGTAATTGAGAGTTTAGAGGGCCGACTCGAACGATTTTTGGTTAAATATTGCCTCACTTCTTGCCAGAAATGGTACGGTCTGCTATCGTATAGTGTGTACAAAAGCTTTCCCAACCAAATCGAGCGGCTTACCATACACCCAGGTGTTTAGAGCGAAGGAGCTTCTAAGATGGCGACCATGAAGGCGATAAAATTCTACGAGTACGGCGAACCGGACGTACTTAAATACGAAGACGTAGAGAAACCTACGCCAGGGCCAGGTCAGGTGCTGGTTAAGGTCGAAGCAGTCGGCATTAACTTTGCTGACACGATGCGACGACGTAACAACTACCTGGAACACACCGAAGTTCCGCATATTCTGGGCGGCGAAATCGCCGGTACCGTCGAAGAGGTTGGGCCAGACGTAGCGGGACAACTGATGCCGAACGGCCTGGAAGTCAAAGAAGGAATGCGGGTACTGGCAGTAGTCGGGCAAGCTTACGCTCAGTACGCGCTCGTCCCGGCCCGCCAGGTTTTCCCGATTCCGGCCAGCCTGGATGCCGCCACTGCCGTTACAATTCCGGTGCAGGGCGTAACCGCTTACGACATTTTGAAGCTTAGCGGACGGTTGGCCGCAGGCGAAAGTGTCCTGGTACACGCTGCTGCCGGAGGCGTCGGGATTTATTCGGTTCAACTGGCAAAGCTGATGGGAGCGGGTAAAGTTATTGCCACCGCCAGCACCGACGCCAAGCTTGAACTGGCTCGGTCCCTGGGAGCAGACGAAGTGATCAACTACACCACCGAAACCGAATGGCCCAAACGAGTGCGCGAAATGACCGACGGTAAAGGGGTAGATGTGATCCTCGAAATGGTCGGCGGTGAGGTGTTCAAGCAAAATTTCAAATGCCTGGCTCTCTTCGGGCGGGTGGTCATATTTGGCGTCGCCAGCCAGGAAACGCCCACGCTCAACCCGACTCAATTGATGTACCGCAACCATTCTGTGATTGGCTACTGGCTGGTCAACACAATGTCCCGGCCCAAGCTTTTCGCCCAGGCCATGAATGAACTTGTAGGGTGGGTTAACGAGGGTAAACTCAAAGCAATTGTCGAGCATACCTTTCCTTTGTCCGAAACTGCCGCCGCCCATACAATGTTAGAAGGTCGGCAGACGATTGGTAAAGTCGTGCTGTTGCCGCACAAGTAACATCTGGTTTAGGTTAGTAGACTGACTTTGGCTTTGGTTACACGCCAGGGCTAAATTCTCGATTTAGCAACGTCATAATTACTACAAACAGGGCAAACCTTATGAAGAACATTCTCACGTTTCAGCATTTCAATGTAGTAAACGCAGTAGCGGTTGTACTCTTGCTTTCGAGCAGCCTGATGGCAACCTGGCCGCCTGGAACAGCCCAGGCCGAAACAATTCCAGATTGGCGCGAAACCGGCCTGACGCTGCCGACCGGCTCGCCTCTGGTATGTATTGACGGGGCGCAGCCAAATTTAGTGCTAGTAGCCGCCAAACCTTCTAATAGCGGGCCAGGCGGTACTTTTGCCTACAACTGGCAAAGCGGCCAGAAAACCCTTTTGAACGACCAGCCCTACACCCAGTGCCAGGAAAGCACCGGCCAGCTTTTTGTAACCGCTAGAGGCGTTGAAGGAGCCAGACGCTTTAGCAGCCTTAGTCCGGCCAGCCAGGTTAGCCAGTACGCCCCAACCGACCTGGCCGGAGATGGCACCGGATTGCTCTATTCGATCACGGCTCGGCGGCTTTATGTCAGCCCGGATGGTGGAGCGACCTGGCAGGAACGCGGCCTGCCCCTG
>JBBRBE010000265.1:0-5880 GCA_038206175.1 Chloroflexia bacterium | reverse complement strand
TGACCGCCGTCCCTCGCCTTCTTCCTCAGCCTTTACCGATAATTCTAATCAACCCGACGAGCGCGATTCTCGGTTCGGCTAACTTTTGAGGCTGAGCGGGCTGGATAAAAAGTTAAAATAACTCCTGATTTTGGCCGCCTTCCAAACCTCCTTTTGCCTTACCTGCTTAGTACCTTTTTCCTACTACCCTCGAAGGACTAATGGAAGAATATTTTATGCTCGTAACGTGTTTTGTAATGTTACAATGTTAAACTAGAGCAAACAATAATTGAGTAATTTAAGCGAATGGAAGAGGTATCAGTACGTCTTACTATCCAACCTCAAATCCAACCCAGCCCCAGGAGACCGGGCCTAAAATTAGGAAGGTGATTAGCGTGCAAAAAAGGGCTTTAGTAATCGAAGATAGCCCTAGCCAGGCGGCTATCACCCGTATTGAGCTTGAAAAGCTTTCTTACGTTGTAGAAGTAGCTTATGACGGCGCACGCGGCATCCAGGCCGTAGAGAGTTTTCAACCTAGCATTATTATTCTCGATTGTAACCTGCCCGATGTGAGTGGCGTGGAGGTGTGTCGCAGCCTCAAGGCTCGGCCCGAAACACGCAATATCCCGGTAATAATGTTTAGTGCCGAGAATAAACTGGCCCAAATGAGCAGTGCTTACACTGCCGGAGCCGATTTCTATGTCACCAAAGACCGCGAAGGCTCGAACAGCCTGCCTAAACTGGTTGAGGTAGTCTTTCAGCGTCGCTCTCGTCAGTTCAACCGAACTTAGCCCTTAACAAGCAATTTCTCATAATAAAATAGGCGCATCGTCATTAAGATGATGCGCCTGTTTAACTTCCAGGGTTGTTTTCTACAGCCTGGTCAGCTTCTACTGGAAGTTTACGTTCTTGATTGCCCGATCCATCTCGCGGGTAGCCTCGCGCTCGGCCAGAGCGTCGCGCTTGTCGTAGAGTTTCTTACCTCGCGCCAGCCCGACTTCAACTTTGGCTTTGCCGCGCTTCAAGTACATCCGCACTGGCACGAGGGTCAAACCTTTCGCCTGGGTTTTGACCTGCAACCGGCGAATTTCACTCTTGTGTAACAGCAACTTACGGCTGCGGGTCGGTGTGTGGTTAAAATATTTCCCGGCATGGTCGTAAGCGGAAATATGAGCGTTCCAGAGCCAGGCTTCGCCATTTTCGATCCGGGCGTAGCTATCGCGCAAATTCACCCGGCCATCTCGTACCGACTTAATTTCCGTCCCGCTTAGCACCACTCCAGCCTCGATAGTTTCATCAATAAAGTAATCGTGGTAAGCTTTACGATTGCTGGCTACATCCTTGATTTTGGTGCTGCCGCTATCACCTGCCTCGGCTTTTTCCTTTTCTTTGGTGTTGCTTGTTGGTTTTGTGTTGGCTGCCATCCCGGTTGCTCATCTCCCTTTCCCCTATTTGAAAGTGTATTATAGTACAACCGGGTAGGCAAATCAATGGCTGCTTAATTTCTGGCAAAACTCCTGGGCCTGGGTGGATTGCGGCAGGCGTTCCCACAGGACGTACTCGCCGCCGTTGAGCCTTTCGACCTGCGCTTTGCGGTAGTTAGCCTGCATTGCCGCCTGGATAAAATCAGGCAGGAAATAGCCGTGCAGCAGCATCAGGCTAAAGCAGCGATTTTGCACCATCGCCTCTAGCTTTTGACCTTGCCAGAGCCTGGCCTGATTGAAGACCAGAATATTGCTAGGATTAGTCACCACTTCGTAGCCATTGACCATTGCAAAGCTGGCTTCTTCGGTCAGCACGGGCGGCGAGGCGGCTTTGATGCGGTCGGCCAGGCGTTGCCCGGCGGCGCGTTCGGTTTCGCCGGGTAGCCCGCCAAACAAGACATAATTTCCGCTATGCCCTTTGACCAAATCTTTCCAAGGATGAGGCGTTTCAGGGGTGTGATAAAAGAGAACAGTTTGGGCCAGCAGCAAGGGTACGAGCAAGAACAAGAGAAACCGAAGGCCGGAAGATAAGCGGTTAGGGTCAGGTGCCGAGGGCTGTGGGTTCGTTTTGAGGCTGAGTGCTTTAGCTACTAACAGGCTGGCGGCAATGGCGACGGCGGCAATGGAGGAATAAAAATAGGTCTCAGCGGCCCCAACTTTACCGACTGTAAGCGAACTTAGCCCGGTGGTGAGCAGGTAAAGCAGACAGAGGCTAAGGCGTTGCTTGCTCAGGCCAGTCAGCAGGGCGTAGACTCCGGCTAAAAGCAGGATAGGGGCATGCGTCAGGGCATAGGCTCGGCCTTGGTCCAGAAGCTGGCGCGGAATAAAATCATTAAGATTAAGCTTAACTAGATTTACATAAAACTGATGAGCCGTCAGCCAATCAAGCAGCAAGAAGAGGCTCCCTCCGACTGCCCCGAAAGCCAGCCCGCAGACCAGAGCCAGCCAAGGTCGCCGCCAGAGCAAGAAAAGAAAACCTGCCGCGACCGCATCAATGGCCTGTTGCTTGGTATAGAGTGCGGCTAAAAGTAGAGCCAGCCCGATTAAAAGAGCCGGGCGATTTATCCGTTCTGCTGCCCTGACCGACCCGTCCGGCCCTACTCGTTCAAGAGCGCGGCCCAGAAAATACAAACCCCAGGTTCCAAACATCACCTGCGAGACGTTGACGGTAGCGAGCGTGCCAAAGATATACAGATAAGGGTTAGCCAGGATCAGCAAAACCGCCAGGGCAGTCGCTATACGGTTGCGGCTGTAACGCCACACAATCGCCCCCACCGCCGCCGTCAGACCAAATACACACAGATCCGACAACAGTCGTCCCACCGCCAGGCTTGGCCCTAGCAGGGCGACCAGAGGAGCCAGCAAGACAAAGTGCAAAGGCGGATAGTTAATATTGAAGAAGGGGTAATCATTCAGACTCAGGTACGGCCCACGCCCGTGCAGCAGTAACCAGGCACTCCACACGTTATGACCTTCGCCCTGGTCAAGTTCCCAGGGATAGCTCACCGTTGCCGTCATCAAACGCAAGAGCGATAGGGTGTAAAAAACCAGTGGAAGGAGCAGAAGCAGGATGAAGAATGAGGGCAATTTACTTCTCTGGAGCAAAGGGTGAAAGAAGAAACTTTCTTCTTTCACCCTCTGTGGAGTAGCTGATAAGGGTTGAGAGATTTGCTTCGTTACTTTTGCCACGAAATAAACTCCTTAACCTCTACCTGTTTTCTACTCTACTCACGCTTTGCTCGAAAGGCTATCTTGCAAACTTTTTTGCTTAGGAGCCTTTATTTGGCGGCTCTCGCAAGCTGCTGATAGGTGAAGTAGGCCGGACGCTTGGAGCCGTCGCGCCGCAAGATTGAGAAACCTAATTTCTCGTCGTTCTTGCCCGAAGCCGTCGGATTAGTGACAGTCGGCAGCGAGAAGTTCAGGTTCCACAGAGCCATTACACCCATCCAGGGATACTTGGATTGCGCCAGTTGATAAGCTCCCCGGATATAGTCGGACTGCTGTTGTTCGCTGTTAGCCTTTGCGTACTCGTAACCCTCTTGCGGGTTCGTGTCGCTCGACCAGCCAAACTCGGTCAGCCAGACCTGCTTCTTGCCGTCCCCGGCCCCTTCCATGATCTCGCGGAGTTGCTCGATCCGGCGGAAGTAGAATTCTTTGCTATCTTTGTAGCCAGGGCCAGGGCCGAGGTCGGGTGGGAACTTGTCCGGTGGGTTCAACTGACCGCCAGGATGCATTCCCATCACATCAAAGTATTGGCGCACTTCGCCGTTGTTAATGGCGTAGATGTCCTGCAAAAACTTCGTGTCCGGCACGGCGTAATTCGGGTCGTTTACTTCGGTGGGTGAAAGCGCACCGAAGAGGACGAACGCTTGCGGGTCGGCTTCTTTGGTGGCGTTGTAAGCCTTGCGAAGCAGAGCAAAGTAACGCTTGGGGTCAATCCCCTGGCCTGACTCGCGGGAGAGGTTGGCCTCGTTCCAGATTTCGTAAGCGTCTACCCGACCTTTGTAGCGTTTCGCCATCGCGTACATGAACTGGCCGAATTTCTCCAGTTTATCGCCATCCGGGAAGCCACTGGTGCCGGATTTGTACTGGGCAGGCGTCCCAATCGGGCTGAGAATGATGTGAGTATTGTTCAGGTAGAGCGTATCTACGATTTTATCAACCTCACTCCAATTGAAGCGGTCGTCGTCGCTGCGCGTGGCATTTTCGACATCGGCCCAGGTTACTTGCTGGCGTACCCAGCGCGCCCCCAGGTCGTTCACCCAGCCCACTACCTGATCGCGGTTCTGGTAGTACAGGTGAGCGTTGATGCCATAGCTCAGGTCAGGTACGCGCAGAGGCGATAGCACCGGGTCGTTGATTGGCTCCGAGGAAGGCATTTTACCGCCGTTGTAACGCCAGAAGAAATAGTGCTGGCCGACGTTACCCATTTCGACCTGATAGGCCGCCGGATTCGAGGGAGTGTAAGTCAGACAACGCCGCTGGAAGCACTGCAACAGGACATCCCGCTCGACCCCGCCGACCTTTACTTTTGTCCAATGCGGTTCCATCACCGGGTAGCCCATCGCGTACAGCCAGTCAAAGACCTTCTGGCCGTTTACGACTGTTCGGGTGTTAAAATCGAACTTCGGGCCGATCTGGTTCATGTAGTCCCAGAAGACTTTCGAGACATTGTGGCCCAGAGTGCTATCGTAAAAAACAAATTCTGTAGCGGCACTTGCCAGGCCCGGATTGTTGCCGACCACACCACTGCCGTCTTCGGCTTTGCTCAGGGTTTCACTAACGCGCTGTCCGGCCCGGTTGGGCTTGCGGTTGGCGGCCACGCTGGCGTCATCGTAAGAGGCAATTACCCGCAGGCTTTTGTAGGTTGGGGCCGCTCCGTTGACCGAAAGGGCGTCTCCGGCCACAACCACGTTGTTAGCCGGGTTGCTGGTATCTACAAAGCGGATATTACCTTCCTGGCGACGTCCGCTCACAAGCTCGATTACCAGAAGGCCATTGCTAACATAAAATTGCGAATTAGGATCGGCGTAAGGGTTGTTAAGCTCCATGCGCGTCTTGTCTAAATACTGCACCCAGCGGCGTTGCCCGCCGAGCGGTGCGGCATCGTCATAGCGTTCCAGGCCAGCGTCAATAAAGCTTGGCCCCCACAAAAACGAGCGTTGCGCCTGACCGTTATCTACCAGCGAGTCGGTGGTAAGCCAGACGCGCTGAAAGCCCGGTTTGGAAAAAAAGGGCGCGGCCTGGGCCGTCTTGACAGCCGCCGACCCGCTCTCGGCCAGTGGCAAGAAGGTGCTTAACACCAGAGCCACCAGGGTTGCGGTAAGGACTAGCTTTTTGTTCAAGTAGTTCCTCCTTAGCTAATAAGCATTTCAAAGCTATGGCGCAGCCTGTGTACAACCTGAACAGGCGTAGCGCACTATAGCGAGACTAGGGGATACCCGGTTTTAGCGTACCAGGGTTGAGTTTGGAAAGAATACCACAAAATATGGTCGAGCCTGACTACACAAATATAACGTTTGCACTTAGAAGCGGTTCCGCCTGGTCAAATCGGGTTAGAAAAATACATTTGTCACAAGCCGTGACAGTTTAGCACGCACTTTGTTTATTGTCGACTCATCCCAGAACCTTTTAATCCTGCGAGACGGGCAGCCACGCCCTACGGGTGTGAGCGAAAGCTAAGCCAACTCTTGATTAAAAGCAGATCTAAGCGAAGAGTCTTTTTGACCGACCTCGATCTGGCTTAGTCGAGAAGATTCTTCGCTTAGAAAGAAGTGAGAATGACCGTTAAATAGTATCGCTCATTCTACTGGCCCTATTTCGAGGCGTGCGACCTGGACGGACTGTGCTATACTAACTCCTACCTGAATGGCCGATTTTAATCTATCAAAGGAATTTTTGAACACATGACTACTAT
>JBBRBE010000264.1:0-5973 GCA_038206175.1 Chloroflexia bacterium | reverse complement strand
CTCGAACTCGTAGAGCATTTCCTCCACTTCCCGCAGGTTTGGAATGAAAAGACCCAGCATTTTAACCATCAGGTTGGGGATAGTGCCGAATTTAGGAGTCTGTCCGGCTTCTTCGTAGACCATCTTGAAAAATTCTCCGCTGGTGACAGTCGGTGCGCTCGGAACGTGCCAGACCTGACCCAGGCTCTCCTCGTGCTGGCCCAGTGTCACCAACGCCCGGCCAAAATCATCAATATAAGTGTAGGTGTGCAGGACGTCCAGTTTGCCGACCGTACTGGCCTTTTTGCCGCTCAGGGCCGGGTAAAATAGCCGGTCGCCCGTCGTCGAGTCCAGCACGCCTGGCCCGTAAAAATTGGAGGCCCGCCCAATTGTAGCCCGCACTCGGCCCGCCTGGTGTGCCGCCATCAGGTCGTGGGCCATCTGGCCGCGCACCCGGCCTTTGCGGGTCGTGGCCTTGTATGGTAAATCCTCGGTTTGTACTCCCTCAACGTGGCCATACATGTAAGTGTTTTCGCCCGATACGAGCTTTGCGCCGGTCGCCGCCGCCGCCTCAATTACCCCGGCCTGGTAAGCCGGAAAGAGTTCCGGCCATTTTGTGTAGGCAGGTTGGGCGCAAAAGTAAATCACACTGGCTCCCTGGCTGACTTGCCGGGCGTTTTGCGGGTCGGTTACGTCACCCTTAACTACCTCGACTCCTTCGCCTATTTCGTCGGCCTGGCCGCTTCGATTGACCATCCGCACCCGCTGGCCCTGCCGCACCAATTCGCGCATAACGGCTTTGCCCAACGGCCCTGTCCCGAAAATAACGTTTAGCCCACTGTTGTCGCTCATTGCTTTACTCCCTATGTAAATTATATTTTTATCTAACGCTGTAAGTAAATAATAGCAATATTAGTAAAAACTGTCAAGAGCTAATAAACCCTATTCTGTGAAGGATTAGTAAAGACAAATTTAATTCTAATGAAGTCCTCGAACTTCCCTTAGCCTGAGCCGTATATAATGGTGAGAAGAAAGTCCTGGGAGATATGGGGAATAACGAAGCAGGTCTGTAATCAGTCTGCTTTGAGGAAAAAGAAAGAACAACGAAGATGTTTGGCGCATTAAGGTTGAGGTGGCTAATCGGGCTGTTGCCGCGCACGATCAGCTATGCTTCCAGCGAGAAAGTCCCTTTTTTGTACAAGTTAATTTTGCTGTTGCCGGTGTTGTGGTTTTTCACGCCGGTCGCTCGCCTGACTAATCTTGTGCCGATAATTGGTCTGCTGGACGAATTCACGGTTATCCTGCTGGCGATGGCTCTGTTTACAAGTCTGGTAGGGCGATACCTCAAACGCAAAGAAGTTCGTCAGGAAGGGCCATCCCGCAGCAAGCCGCTCGAAATTATCGAGGGCGAATACTACGTGGCGGAGCAACCCAAAAGCAAAGCCAGTAAGCAGTAACAGCAAAAGCGGCTTAACCCGGCACGCGTAGTTGCATATCGCCAATGGCGAAGGCCAGCATCCGCCGGTCGTTGATGCCGAGATCAGGGGGATAGACCGCTGGTTTTGCGCTGGTAAAAGTTATCCGGTTGTCCCGGCCTGGTCGCAGGCGCAAACGTAATTGCAAAGGTTGCGGCCCGCCGGATAGCCGAAAGATTTCAAACTGGCCGTTGCCATATTGTACTTCGAGGTGGTTATCCGGGATCAGGCTCCAGGCTACAAATTCCAGCCGGGCATCGAAGTGACCGTTAGCAACGAGTTGCATCTGGAGGGCGTGGCCGATCCATTGAAAAGGCCGTCCGTCGGGCAAGCGTTCGGCCTCGTGTCCGTTCTGGCTTTTAACCAGCACCACCGGCCCACTTTCTGCCACCCCTAAACGCCGCCGCACCCGCGAAACCAGTTCCGGCCCGCTCTCCTGCGGCAAATGCACTGTTACAATCGGACTTTCGTGCGCGTCTGGCAGGACGGTTGGTTGCAATCGGGCCAGATCAGCTTTGGCCTGTTCCAGTTCGGCCCATAAGCGTTGCACTTTCAAGACGTTTTCCCACAGCCCATATTCCGCTTTGCGCCATAAATCAAGCGTTACTTGCTGGGTCGTCAGTAAGTCGGCTTTGCTCAACCCGTCGGCCCGTTTGTTCAAGATATACTGGGTCAGCTTGCCGGAATTAGGAAAAGCAAAGCTGGTAATCATAGATTCTACTTTACGCCGGTAGTAGAAATAAACCTCCGGCAAAATCTCGCTCTGGTAGCCCTGTTCTTCCAGCCGCATGTACAGTTCCCAATCTTCGTAGGACGGCATTTCTTCATCGTAATAACCGACCGCCTCGAAGACTTCCCGCCGGAACATCTTGGTGCAAGAACCTAGCGTATTGAGCAGGTCGGTTACACCTGGAACATAGCCAATCGGAAGATAGGTTGAACTTTCAGTGCCGAAATATTTGGTATAACAACCCAGGTAGTCCAGTTCGAGGTTATTTTGCAGACATTCTACGGCCCGCAAAATAAAATCTTTGTCCAGCCGGTCGTCCGAGTCGAGCGGAATGATGTACTGGCCGCTACTGGCCCGGATACCGGCATTGCGGGCCTGGCTAAGCCCTCCGTTGGTTTTGGCTACTTTGACCAATCCGTTGCCTTCTAGCCCGTCGAAAAGGCGGTTCGTGGCGGGGTCGGTCGATCCATCGTTTACGACGACCAGTTCGAGGTTGGGATAGTTGGAGGCCAGGGCCGAGTCGAGAGCTTCCTGTAAGTATTCCCCCTGATTATAAAGCGGTACTACCACCGATACTTTAGGTGTCTCGCCGCTTGACCACGGGCGTGACGGTACCGGGCGGTCGTAACATTCTTCGATCTGGGCGCAAGCAGCATTCGGGTCGGTCCAGACTTCGATGCGCTGGCGGGCCGCCCGCGATATTTCCTGCAAGCGGGCGGGGTTCTGGTAATTGTCCAGAATGGCCCTGGCGATTTCTTCCGGCCTGTATGGGTCAACCAGGAAGCCCGATACGCCGTCTTCGATCATTTCGGCCATGCCACCGTTGCGGCTACCGATCACGACGTTGCCCAGGCTCATGGCTTCCAGACAAACATTCGGCCAGTTTTCCCAGCGTGAAGGAAAGACCGCAAAACAGCCGTTCTGGAAAGTTGCCGGGACGCGCTCGTAGGGAACCGGTCCTTTGAAGACGATTTTATCTTTGAGGACACCTGGAATACGCTTTTTAAGATAGGACGTGTAGGAGCGGCCAAAAGGGGCGGTGGGCGTATCTTTGCCGTATATCTCGAAAACGAACGAGTCGTCCTGGGCCAGAACCGCTTTAGCTGCCTCGATAAAAAAATCAACTCCTTTACGAACCTGGATACCACCCATATAAATCACCCGGCGTATTTTCTGGTCGGTAAATTCTCGCTCTCCGGCAAAAGCTTTGAGTTGCAAAGGGTAGGGGCTGCGATAGATCGTTTCAAGGCCCAGCCGTTTTTGGAAATATTCGCCCAGCGAAGCCGAAGGCGAGGTGACCAGATCGGCCCAGCGCACGCTGTAATCTTCGGCCCAGCAGTTGATCAGCGTTTCGGCGTTTAGGTGTTGCTGCATGTCCAGTTCGACGATCAGCGAAGTCGGAGTGTGTAGTTTGGCAACCAGCCTAACCTCGGCGAATTCGTGATAAAGCCGTTTGGCCCGCGCAATCGTAAAGCCTTCCGCTCCAAAATCGGCAAACTCGATCACGTCTAAACGTTCTTCGGTGTGCAAGCGGCGCAGGGTGGCGTACACCCGGTCGGCGTATTCGTGCCAGGTGGTGAAATAGCAGCCGATCCGGTCGGGCAGCGTCGGGTCGGGCGCGACTAACTTGACGCCGGGAGGTAAATAATGCAGGGTATCCGGGGTAAAGCAATCGGTCAGGAGATAAATTTCGTGTCCTCTGGCTGCCATGTGGCGGGTGACATTAGCGATATAAGTGCCGATGCCGCCGCCGGTGATCGGTCCAAACTCGCGTGAAACGTAAGCGATTTTCATCCTGGCAAAGAGTCCTCTTCTAAAAGCGGTCAGCCCTCGAAAGCCCGTAAAAGCAATTTTACAAACTGAAGGCGGAGGTTTAATGCAGCCGCAGGAATTGCAATGGTTTGAGTAGAACCTGGCGTAGCTTGTGCAGACGGCTTCCTTCCAGAGCGGTCTGGACACCGCGCCGCCAGGCGACCTCGGCCTGCAAGCTCTCGTTTTGTTCGCGCAACCAGCCGATTTCGGCCTGGGCGGTTCGCTCGGTTTCTTGCAACATCACATTGGTGTCGTGTAGTTTGGTACGTAGCTCGGTTATTTCGCCGCGCATCCGGTACTGCTGGTCACGAGCCTGGGCGACTTCGCGGTATACTTCTTCCAGGCGGGCCTGGGCTTTTTCCAGTTCACGTCGGTAGCGGTTTAGCTCGACCCAGGTGCGCTCGAAGCGTTCGTCGCTTTCGGCCCGGCTACGCTCGAACCATTCGTCACTATCGGCCCGGCTAATCTCAGATTGTCGCCACAGGTGCAGGGCTAATTTGGTGGGTTGCACCAGGCGGTCGGTACTCTGGGCCGCCGCCCACTCGCCGTAGATGTACTGGAACAGGCGAGGCGCAAGCCGCGGAGCCTGAAAACTGATCCGTTCGCCCAACCACCAGCGATGAAAAAAGAGTGGTTCGGGCAGCAGATCGCCCTGAAAGCCCGCCAGATTTAGCCGGACCTGGAGTTCCCAATCGTTGTAAGCAGGTATACCTTCATCGTAGCCGCCGACGGCTTCCAGAATGGTTTTACGGTAGAGGCGACAGGAGCCTTCAGTGTTCATCAGGGCTGAAACTTCTGGCACCCAGCCTACAAGCGGATAGAGTTTATCGCGCAAGCCGAAATATTGAATATAAGTAGTTACGTAATCCAACTCCGGGTTGTTCTGGAGACAGGCCAGACCGCGCTCGATATAGCGTGGGTCGAGGCGGTCGTCGGCGTCAAGCGGAACGATGTATTCGCCGGTACTGGCCGCAATCCCGGTGTTGCGGGCGGCGCACACTCCCCGGTTTAGTTGGCTGAGTTTGATTACTTCCTTTTCCGATAGTTCCTCGAATACCCTGTTCGTAAGCGGGTCGGTCGAGCCGTCGTTGACTACGATTATTTCAACGTTTGGGTAAGTCTGGGCCTGGGCCGAAGCTATCGCGTCATGGACAAACTGGCCCTGGTTGTAGAGTGGAATGACTACCGAAACTTTAGGGGCGGTGCTGAATTGCCAGGCCGGGCGCGACACTGGCAACTGGTAAACCGCTTCGATCTTAGCGCAAGCCCGCGCCGGGTCAGTCCATTGTGGTACTCGCTGGCGGGCGGCTTCCGAGATAGCTTCTAGCTTTTCCACGCTTTTGTAATTTTCCAGCAGCGTCCGGGCGATCTGGTCGGGCCGGTCTGGGTCAACCAGAAAGCCTGATACGCCATCTTCGATCATCTCGGCCATGCCGCCCCGCCGACTACCGATCACGACGTTACCCAGCATCATCGCTTCCAGGCAGGCGTTCGGCCAGTTCTCCCAGCGTGAGGGTAAGACTACAAAGCCGCTTTGCAACAGCATGGGCGGAACGAGGGCGTAGGGCAAAGCTCCTTTGAACACAATTCGGTCGGTCAATTCGGGGGGAATGAGCCGCTCTAAAAAGCGTTGGTAGGAACGGTCAAAAGGGTCTGTGGGTAGATCAGGGCCGTAAATTTCAAAAATGAAATCATCTTTTTGGGCCAGCACCAGTTTAGCCGCTTCAATAAAGGTATCCACGCCCTTGACCGGGGCCAACTTGCCCAGCAAGACCACTCTACGGAGGCTGGCCGGGTCGAAGCGGCGCGGCTTTTCCAGGCGCGTTGTGAGTTCGAGGGGATAGGGTGAGGCGGGAATTTCGGTCAGGCCCAGACGTTCTTTGAAATAGTCGGCCAGGAATTGGGAGGGCGATGTAACCAGATCGGCCCAGCGCACGCTGTAATCTTCGGCCCATACATCAATGCGCACCTGGTGAT
>JBBRBE010000263.1:0-6165 GCA_038206175.1 Chloroflexia bacterium | reverse complement strand
GCCCGGTGTCAGGTTCAAAAGGCCACCAATCTGCCGGGCCAGGGTAGCGGTGTAACCCTGGCCCGGTTCGGGCGCAACCGGACGAGGCAAAAACAATTTTACCCGCTCGCGGTAGTTGAAAGGGCTGGGTACAACCAGCGTGTCCGGCTTGTCCAGGCCGACCCGCCGCACGAAAAAGTCGAAGCTTTGGCCGTCCGAAAGGGTGGCACTGGTCAGGACGGTTTGATTCTCCTTGAACCATTTCGCCAGATAGCCCGATACATCAATCGGCATAGCGTACAAGGCGTAGGCCACATTGCTGCCGGGCAAAGGCTTGCCGTTAACCCGAATCTCCGGGCCAGAACGGGCCGGGCCACCGTAAAAAGTACGTTCGGCGTAGTAAACCAGATTCGGGTCGGCGTTGGCTGAAATACGTTCGAGTTGCTCGATCAGGCTAGCCCCGGCTTTAAGCAAACGCTGAGCGCGGGCTAACTCTTCCTCGGTGCGCGGTGGGCTGTTCTTCACCAGAGTCAGGAGTTCCTTCAGGCTGGCCGCTAACGTTCGCCCCGACCCTAATTCGCGCTTGATCAGCACTTTGTTTTCGTCCTCGGCGTCCCCGAAGCGGCCTCCCTCGGCCTGACGCAGGACAAACAGCGCGGCGACCTCGTTCTGGAACTTGTCCAGGTCGTCGCGGGCGTTTTGCAGACGGGTGGTGGAAGTAATCGCGGCCCGTCGCACGATCTCGTGATTGACCAGGCGGCGTACTGCGCCAACCGTAGCCTGCAAACCGTTGGCTCGCGTCGCGTTCTCCTCGAAGTTGTGGCCTTCGTCAATGACATAAGTGGCAAAGTTGCCAGGAATCAAAGCTCCCTCGCTTTTGATGTCCAGGCTCAAGAGAGCGTGATTCGTGACCACGATGTCGGCTTCTTCGGCTCGTTTGCGGATTTTCAGGGCGTAGCAACGGTCGCGGTGCGGACAACGCATACCCAGGCAATCTTCGCTGGTGGCACTCAGGGTCTGACGGGTATCCGGCGGCAGGTTAAAAGGGAATTCTTCAAAATCGCCCGAAAAATCCGGCCCGGAGGCCAGGGCGTGCCGGACAGCGCGGTCGGCCAGTGGATCGGCCAGTAGCTTGCCGCTTTCAGACTCGGCGGACTGCCAGCAGAGGTAATTGCTCAAACCCTTGAGGGTGGTGGATTTAAAGGGGCGGTAGCCTTTGGCGGCGAAAAGTCGCTCCAGCAGGGGCAGGTCTTTGCGGGCAATCTGGTCTTGTAGCGGTTTGTGGCTGGTGGCAATCAGCACTCTCGCGCCGTCTTCGACCACCGACAAAAGAGCCGGGACGAGATAGGCCATTGACTTGCCGATGCCAGTGCCACCCTCGACCACGAGGTTGCGGCGAGTGCCGATAGCCTCGGCCACGGCCACGGCCATTTGAAGCTGGCCGGGTCGCTGGCTATAGGCGGGCAGAAATTCGGCCAGGCCGGTCAGCAGTTCGGGAACACGTTGTAAGTTCATTCGCGGTTAACGGCCAGGGCTAAGTACCCGCAGCATGTTGGCCCGCACCAGTTCGGTCGCTACAGGTACAAAAGCTTCGATAGAAGTATCAGTGATTTCGGCCATGCGCTCGACCGATTGCGGCCCGGTGACGAGATGGCGCAAGAGGCTCCAATATTCGGGTCGGATCGAAACTTCCCCCTCAGAGTCGCGGTTGATTTCCAGGATGTGCTGAGGCGAGGGGATTTCGCGGGTAAAAACCGAAGTACGCTGTCGGCTGGATTTTTGTTCTTCCAGGTAAACCGCCGAGCGTACCTGCAAAACCGGCAGGGAAATATCAATCGTTTTGGAAACTGCCGGTTCGACCGTAAAGGAAAAAACCCCGAAATCCCAGCCAAACAGGGGCAGCAAAGCACCCAGACCCCGGTCTACTTCGCTCCAGGCATCCACTACCTCGCCTTTGTTGACAATAATCTCGGCGATCTGGTCGGACTGAGCCAGGGTCAACCGTCCCGTTACTTTTTGCAAATTAAGCGCGGTCAGGATTGTATTTAGAGAGAAAGTGCTGAGTTGTCCGTACAGGTGTGGTGAAAGACCAGCAGCCATATTTGTATCCCCCCGTCAGGCCCGCACATAATCAGGCGGACGGTTTACTTCTAGTTGAGAATATTTCAGGTTTGGATTTACCAGTTAAAACAATCAAAAAAACAGCTTATTGGGTCGGGTGTTTACCCTGCCAGTATAGCACGTCTGGACATGAGGGTAAAGAACAAAAAGCCTTCATAACGGCCCTGAGAGGGAGAAAAGAAACCGTCAGATTTTACAGCAATCTGACGGTTTCTTTTGGTAAGACTTTGCGCCTTTAAGTTAAGCCTTTGCAGTTAAGGCCGAGCTTAACCCTGCGCGGCCCAGGCCTCGTAAAGCTCTTCTTTAGTTTTGAGGCCCATCAGGGGTAGGGCGTGGTTGGCGACGTAATTGCCCGCCGCGTGCCGGTTCTCCCACATGGCCTGATGCGCCTGAGGCATTTCGTCGAACGGCACTACCAATGGGTCGCTTACTTCCAGCAGACCCGCGTCAATCTGGTCGTTCATCAGCGTCACCTCGTAGGCGTTGCATAGATGAGTACCGAAGATATTGGCGGTGGGCAGGTAAATTCGACGCTGGCGCATCCAGACCTGCGGCGCGTAAAACGAGAAACGCTGCCCCCCGGTTTCCTCGGCGTAAACCACCCGGCCCGTGTAAGGCTTGACCAGGGCGGTGCTAACCGAGAGCGCGTCGTGTCCGGCCCGCTCAAAGACCAGATCGGGGTAGCCCCGTGGATTATCCAGAGTGCGGAGGAATCCGCCGACTGCCGCCCCGATTGGCTTGAAAATGCGGTCGTTGAAAAGCCGCACCGCTTCCTTAAAAGCTTCCGTGTCGGCCTTGGGGTCGGGCAGTTCGGGCATGCCGCCCCCGGTCATCGGCCACAGGAAGTCCTCACCCTCGCGCCGCTTAACCGATTGAAGGCTTACCACGCCCTTCACCAGGTCGCCATAGCCGAGCGACTGGACAAACTCGCGCTGGGCGTCGGTGTAGGTGACTACCACGCAGCGTCCGCCCATCTGCCGGGCCGCCTCGATTGCTTCGAGGCCCACCGCATCCACGATGCCGCTCTCGTCGGTCGCACCAGGTGTACCGTAGTAAAGCAGGACGGCTTCACCTGCCCGCAGTCGCGCCCGTTGCATCATCTCGTGGGCTGTCGCTGTGCCGGACTTGCCCATGAAGGTGAAATGGTAGCCGGTACTGGCTCCAAAAAAGGTCATCGTACCGCCCGTTTCGAGCAGTTGAAAGCCACGGGCGAAAGTCTGCTCTCCGGCGTGGCTGACGGCGTAATCGGCCAGTCGTCCGCCGTTCTGCGCCCGGTAATCCTCGACGAGTTTCGCGCCCGCCGCTTCCCACTCGGCCCAGCGTGCCTGCTCACGCGGAATGCGCGTCCAGATCGGGCCATACTCCTTGCGGTTGATCGCTCCGGTTGCGCCCTGCTTCTTGACGAACTCGGCCCGTTCAGGACTGCTGACCAGGCCGGTCACTTTCAGGCCGTTGCGCGAGGCGGCTTTGGCCGTCTCCATGCCCGTCCCCGTGGCCGCACCTTCCACGAACAGAGTTTTGCCCGGTTCGATTTTAAGGATCGTGTAGAGAGCGCGGTAGACCGTTCCCAGATTGAGAATGTACGACCCGGCGGCTTCCAGGGTTAAATCGGCGGGTTTGACGTGCAGTTGCGGCCCCTGTGCCAGGAGGAACTGCTGATGGCTGCCGTCCGTGCCGTCGTAACCCTGGATGTGGAACTCGGCAAACATCGGGTCGTTGCCCTGGACGGGCGACAGGAGTTCGCTTTCGCCAGAATACACCACAACCAGGTCGCCGACCTTGACCCGGCCTTCGCGCTTGAGTTCGCTGCCGACCGCCGCGACCAGGGCCGTCCCGCCACTTCCCGTAATGTGCCAGTCGCGCTCGCGGCCCTCGAACTGGCTGACCGGAATACCCGTAATAGCCCAGATGTCGTTGTAGTTAATCTCGCTCGTCAACATATAGAGCAGAGCGTGATTCGGCCCTGGCCGCTCGACCGGGATGATCAGCCGTTTCTCGGCCTCGCCAGGGTCGCCGTGGACTGCTTCACCCGTCGCCACATCTTTAACCGCTCCCATCGCGTACTGGTGCGAAGGCAGCGGCGTAAAGCCAGGGAAGAAGGGCGCGTCTACTTTGAGCAATGCGCCTCTTTCCAACAACGACTGCTCTTCCTCCGACGTGTAGGTCAGCTTATCTTTGACCGGCAGGGCCGCGCTCTTCTTATCAAGGAACGCCTGGATGCCCCGCTTGCCGCCTTCGGGGTCAATCACGGCCTGGGCGAAAAGCTCCGCTTCGTGCTGCAAGCCCTTCGTAAAGCCGTTCTCCCAGCCGTAGCGGATCGCCTCGATTGCCCGTGCCATCGCCTGTTTGCGACCCGCCGCTTCTCCTTGCGCCAGAATTTCAATTACAGAGGGATGATTGAGAATTTCATCCGGGAACTTCTGAGAGCTATCCCAATTCTCGATTGCTTTCTGCCTCAGGCTAAAAGCCTGAGCTATATTCAGGCCGAATAAGCTTTCTACATCCTGTTCTTCGATGTAAGCTCTAGCAAGTTGAGAGGCTAGTGTAAGGACGTCGCCCGAATCTCCAACGACATCATCCACAATACCCATGCGGATGGCCTGTTCTGCGTCAACCTGTCGCCCGCTTAGAATAATTTGGGCCGCTTTTACTAAACTGCCTGAAGTATCTCCTCCACTGACCATCGTCATCAGGCGCGGCAAGCGTTGCGTCCCACCGTAACCCGGCAGCAGGGTCAAGTTGATTTCGGGCTGACCGAAAGCGGCGGTTGGTTCGGCGAGGCGAACGTGACAGGCCAGGGCGAATTCGAGGCCACCGCCGAGGGCGACGCCGTTGATAGCAGCGATGCAGGGCTTGTTCATCGTCTCGATCTTGCGGAAAGCCAGGTGCGCGTTGTTGGGCAGGGCGATAGCGTCTTCGTAGGTGTTCATCTCTTCCAGAAGCTGTTTGATGTCGGCTCCGGCCACGAAGCTTTTGGTGCCTTGCCCGGTGAAGATCACTACCTTTACATCGTCACGGCGGGCCAGGTGATCCACGACCGTGATCAGTTCGTCCAGGCTGCGCTCGTTCAGGGCGTTGACCGGCGGGTTTGTAATCGTGACAGTCGCTACTTTTGCGCCCGGCTTGACTTCGTTGTACTGGATGCGGAAGTAGCGGTAGACCTCGAAAATCTTCTGCTCTTCCTCGCGGGCCTGTTTGCGCTTCCAATCGGCAATCTTGCGGCGGATTTCCACCAGCACTTCGGGGTTCTTGAGGGTAGTCGTATCGCCCAGATCCTCGTCGTTGATGATGTTCTTGAGGAAACGGCGCATGTATTTGCCGGAACGTGTTTCGGGAAAAGCACTGACCTCGATGTAGTCGCTGGGAATGGCCGTGCTGCCCTTCTCGTTCTTGACCGTCTCGGTCAGGCGGCGTTGGTCTTCGACGCTCAGGCGGCGACCCGGTACGGTCTGCACGAAAGCTACGGGCGTCAAACCTTTCTCGCGGTGGGGCGCACCGACCACGATCACGTTTCCCACCGGGCTGTCCGGGTTGACTCCTTTATCCCGCAGGATCGCCCCCTCGATTTCCTCCGTCCCCATGCGGTGTCCGCTCACGTTGATCACATCGTCTGACCGACCGTGCAAACTGAACGAACCGTCGGCGTACTTCATGGCAAAATCGCCCTGAGTGTAGGCCCAGGTATCGGCCCATTTGCCCCAATAGGTTTCGGCGTAGCGTTTGAAATCACCTTTCCACTCGGCTTTACCCAGGTTCTCGGCGTCGCCCCAGATTGTGCGGGCCAGGTAGGGGTAAGGCTGGGTGATGATGATCTCGCCCTTCTCCTCCAGGTCGGCGGAGCGGTACTTTTGAGGCTGGCCCGCTTCGGCTTCGCCCTCCGGCAACCACACATCGCCCATAATCCAGGGCAAGGGATATGTATGGGCATCGGCCTGTAGAGGATAATCCGGGTTGCCGAAGAAATGCGTCCAGACGATCCCGCCGTGTTCGGTGGCCCAGTACGAGTTGATATACTGCGGCGTCATCAAAGCCATGCCGAACTGCTGCACCGACGGACTGCACGGC
>JBBRBE010000262.1:0-6188 GCA_038206175.1 Chloroflexia bacterium | reverse complement strand
GTAGTCCGGCAAGAAACCTTCTGGGATGTGATGGAGCAGTTGCGCGAGGCCGGAGCGGGCGGCATTCTGGTCGTGCCAATCGAGCAGATTTTGCTTTAGCCCCTGAGCCGGGGCAGCGAGCGAAGGCGAACAAACTTGAGTAAGCTTTTCGCCTATTCTCCTTCCGGCAGGTCAGGGCAGGTCTTGCGGTAGGGTGTAGTCTCATCCAGGTAAGACTTCCACTCGGCCTGGGTCAGGTTGCGCGAAACAAGCTGACAGGCCCGGTCTCGTAGCGTATCCGGTCCGATGTTGTAGACCTGAATTTCAGGGTTTTGCGTGTAATTGCGTTGGGGGTAGACCACCAAAGCTTTACCATCCGAGCTGTACAGGCTCGTGTCGGTACTATGGATATAACTACGATTGACGATTGGGAGGCCGAGCGGCTGTAGCGTCTGAACATCCCACCACCAGCTATTGCCCTGGCCGTCTGCCGCGGCCAGAGTTTTAGCGTCAGCACTAAACTTTAAGCTTGTTACAGAAGGGTTTTCATAAGCCGCACTCTTTAACGATAGACGGTCGACGATTAGCTTGCCCGTCATGACATTCCACAGCCGTAAAAAATCACCATAACTGGCTAGCAGAATTTGACCATTCGGGCTAAAGGTCAGTGCGGTAAAGGCCCGGCTGAGAGAGGCCGTTTTATCAGTATTAGAGTCAATCTCTCGGCTCTGGCCGGTCATTACATCCCACAGGCGAACTGTTCCGCTTGAACTGTCGGTTGCCAGGGTTTTACCATCCGGGCTGAAAGCCAGTTGGGTAATATTACCATTTTCGACGGGATTTTCGAGCGGTTGGCCCAGCAACTGACCTGTTGAGACATCCCACCGCCGGATTTGGCGATCCGTGCTGCTAGACAAAAGCGTCCGTCCATCGCTACTAAAAACCAAATCCTGAATATAAGCCGTGTGTCCTACCAGAGGTTGACCGATCCTTTGTCCACTTGCCACGTTCCACAGCAAGATTTGAGCTTCCTTACAATTTGCATTTTGGACACGAACGCAATTGTCGGTTGCCAATAATTTACTATCCGGGCTAAAAGCCACATGCTGAACATTGTAGACCGGCCCGTTTAGCGAGCTTCCTACTTCCTGGCCTGTCCCTAAATCCCAGACCCGCAGGGTGCGGTCGGCCCCGGCAGACAGCAGAGTTTTACCGTCCGGGCTATAGGCCGCGCTCAATACCCGGTCGAAGTGGCCCTGTAGAAGTGACGGAGAGCTACTTCCCCCGCTAATGTTCCATCTTACAATACTATTATTATTATCCGTTCCAGAAATATTATAATTATTATCGGTTCCAATTGCCGCCACTTCCTGACCATCCGGGCTAAAGATCAGGTCATTAACAAGCCAATCCTGGGTTGTGGGAACTTGTTGAGGTTGCCTTAAAGGTTTGCGTGTGGCGACATCCCACAATCTTAGATTACCTCTTCCAGAACAAGAATGATAGTCCGAACTATAAATAGTATTGCAACCAAAAGCTGCCAGGGTCTTTCCATCAGGCCCGAACGCTACGTTTGTCACCATATAATAGGAACCACCTGCGGAATAGGAATCACTAGAAGAGTTAGGGTCTCTTAGTACGCCCAGGCTTTGTCCCGTTGCCGCCTCGCGCAATTCTAGCCGCCCTGATTGGTCGGCGGCGGCTATAATTTCCCCATCCGGGCTTAACGCCAGATCGTTTATCAGACCTGAAAGGGTGAGAAGTGAAGCTTCGGAGGTAGGCCGTCCTTGCGCCAGGTCCCATAGACGGATGCCCGATTTGCGGCAATAGGAAGAGGAAAGGGCATACTCGCTGCATACTCCGACCGCCAGGGTCTGAGTGTCCGAACTAAAGGCGGCAACGCTCGATCTCGTCTCTGGCGGAAGAATTGTCAGAAGTGGGCCAAGGGGCTGACGGCTGGCGACATCCCAACGCTGGGCCTGACCGCCCCGAAAAGCCGCCAGAATCTTACTATCGTTACTAAAGGCTAAGTTGCTGACCTCACCCGCCCCCGCTTTGAGGGGTTGACCGACCTTCTGACGGCTGGAAGCATCCCACAGATTGATTTCGGATTGTTTGCATTCAGTCGAAAGGGTTCTCTCAAATTCAAGGCAATAAGCCGAAGCAAATAGCTTACCATCGGGGCTGTAGGCGACCCGACTCAGGCGGGCGGGTGAGCCGGTCAGGGATGGGCCAAGCGATTGCCCGGTTTGAAGGTTCCACAGGCGCACAGTTCGGTCGCGGCTGGCCGACGCCAGGATTTTGCTATCGGGACTAATCGCCACTTGCAGTAAATAATCGCTATGACCTGTAGAAA
Source organism: Chloroflexia bacterium (assembly GCA_038206175.1). GTDB lineage: Bacteria > Chloroflexota > Chloroflexia > Chloroheliales > Chloroheliaceae > 54-19. The sequence continues at coordinate 3,853 of JBBRBE010000262.1, read as the reverse complement.
TTTGCGAGGCGGTAAAAGGCCTATCCAGATTCCACAGCCGTACCGCCTTGTCTTCGCCCACCGAAGCCAGTTCGGTGCTATCGGGGCCGGGCCGGAAAGCGACGCTAAACACTTTACCCGTGTGTCCGATTAAGCTAGACAAAGGCCGACCATCTTCCGCATCCCACAGCCGAACGGTGCTGTCATGCCCGGTGGAGGCCAATTTAGTGCCGGTTGAATTAAAGGCGAGGCTAATAACCGCTTGCGTATGTCCCTTTAACACCTTCGGTCGGCGGCTTTCTAAATCCCACAGAAAAACCGTCCCATTTGTAGTTCCCGACGCCAGGGTTTTCCCGTCCGGGCTGAATGCTACGTACCAGGGCCATTCTCCGGGGCTTTCCAAAAAGTTCCCCTGCTGGGTCTGGGTGGCCGCATTCCATAATCTGATGGTGTAATCACGACTGCCGGAGGCAATCGTTTTTCCGTCAGGGCTAAAAGCGACCGACCAGATTTGCGTTTTATGGCCCTCGAATGGCTGCCCGATCGATTGCCCGGTTGCCACGTCCCACAGCCGCAAAGTTGCATCCCAGCTACCCGATACGATAGTCTTGCTATCGGGGCTAAAAGCCAGGCTATTGATGGCCTGGCTATGCCCTTGCAAAGGCTGTCCCCGTGGTTGCCTGGTGGCAACATCCCACAGGCGGATGGATAAATCGTTTTGGGCCGACTTGCTATCGTCGCCCCCGGCGGAGGCCAGGATTTTACCATCCGGGCTAAAAGCCAGCGTCCGCACCGATCCGCCATGCCCTTGCAAGGGCTGGCCGAGAGGCTGACCGGTCGTAGCGTCCCATAAGCGAATGGCCCGATCTTCCCCGGCGGAGGCCAGGATTTTACCGTCCGGGCTATAGGCTACCGCGATAAGGCTTTTGGTGTGGCCGACCAGGCTGCGCTGGGCCTGGGAGCTTTGTAACTGAGAGTAGAGGGCCGAGCGAGCCTCGAAAGTATTGCTGGCGTTGAGACCCTCCAGACTCAAGAGCAAAGACAGGTCAGGCTGCTCCGCAAGTTTGATCCGAGCCTGAGCCGCCAGTTGCCGCGAGAGGGCGATTTTACTTTGTTCTTCGGTGCGGCGAGTTTGTTCGTCGGCTCGCCCGCGTTCGCTCTGAGCGGTAAGCTGGGCTGCCACCGCTGCCGTAACCTGGGTGTTGGCCCGGTTGCGTTCGGCCTCGGCGGTTCCCTGCGCGGCTTGCGCTCCGGCCTGGGCCGCTTGCGCTCCAGCCTGGGCGGTCTGAGCTTCGTTGGCCCGGTCGTTAGCACTGCTGCCCTGGATAAAAGCTACTGTTGCCAGAGCCGACATTGCCAGCGTCACTACGAGAGCTATCGCCAGAGGCAGAGCCGCCTGCCGCAAAACCTGCTGCCAGCGCACCGGCAATTGCTCGTTCAGCCAGTGCTGCCCAAAGACCGTGCGGTAGATGCGGTTTCGCACGGTCAGGCGGTGGCCGACGAGCTTGACCGCCCCCGATAGTTTAAGATGTTCCTTTACCAGGGATTGCCGGTCGTCTCGCACCGGGCGGCGATCCTGCCAGATCGAGCGGTAGGTCATCAGCACCTCTTTTTCGTAGCCTTTGGGAGCCTGCACAGTCAGCCCGCCCCGCACGAACTGAAGATTATTATCCTTCTCGCTCTGGTCTCCCAGGAAAGTCCGCGCCACCAGGCCGTCCACCCAGGCCGCCGTTGGTTTAGCGTCTGGCGGTTTATTTTCCAGGCAAGCTTTGCATAAACTCTGGGTCAGGTAGGGATGCCCGCCCGTCCAGCCTAGAATCCAGCCTAACACCCGCCGATCCTGCTCTTCCGGCAAGTTCAGGCCCTCGGCCATCGGCAGGGCTTCTTCCAGGCTGAAATCGGTCATTTCGACTCTCTGGCCGATATTAAAGGGGGTGCGCTTGGGGTCGCGGATCAGTTCGCCCGGCGTCGCTACCCCCAGCAGCACAAAAGACAACCGCTCGAAAGCAGCGACTTCGGCCCGCGCATCATACATAGAGCGGATCACGGCAAAGAAATCGTCTGTAAAATCCAACCGCAGCGTCGCGTCAATTTCATCCACGAAGATGACCACCCGGTCCGAAATTTCGGTCAGCAAGACGGTCTCGAAAAAGAGCATCAAGCGTTGCACATAGCCAAGTTCGGGCCGTTCTTCCCACCAATCGGATACTTCGGTTTCAAGCTTTAGCTTCCGTTCCATGATCGCCAGAAGACCCAGATACCACTGCTCGGCACTGACTTTGACCCCAATCTCATTGAGGTCGAGCCGGGCCGCCCGAATACCTTCCGCACTCAGTCGCCGGATCGTGCTGTCCATCAAGCTTGATTTTCCGATTTGCCGGGGAGCCAGCACATAAGCAAACGACCCGGCCCGGCATAGTTTCAAGAGGTCTTCGTCGGCCTGGCGTGGAATATACAGCCCTTTTCCAGCCAGGACGCTGCCGCCCAGAATATAAGGGGCTTTCGCGCCCGACGGTGAAGTTTGGCTCTCAGGAGTTGACTTGATCATGCTAGATGCCCCCAAACATAAAAGAAGGCTGATAAGAAACCTGAAATCGAAAGCTAATCAGAAAGGTTGAGAATAAAATCTAAAGGAGCTACTTTCGGTTTGCCAGATTTCAATTAAAGGTGTTCGCGGAAATAGCGGTCGTAAAGCTGGCAGCGCATCACCACTGTCCGTCCCTCGCGGCGGACAAGACCGGCTCCGCGCAATTTCCAGAAAACGTGTTCGTCCGGGTTGACGTTGCGGAAGATACCGCGCAAGCCCTCGACCAGTTCGGCCCGACCGTGCAAACGGAAAAGATGATTACGCAAGTGGTCGCCAAAAGTGCCGCGGTCGTCGCTGGCAGTATCGAAAAGCTGTTGAGGCGTCACCCGGCCACTGGCGACGGCAAAGAGGGCGCGGCGGGTCAAGAAAGGATGCCCGCCTAACAACTCGACCAGGCGTTGTTCGGCCACGGGAGCGAGCGGTTGGGCGTGTCGCCGATTTAACTCTGCTACCTGAGCCGGGCTGAAGTCGGTCAGTTCCAGCACCTCACCTACGTTAAATGGCGACTGGTTCAGATTGTCAATCAACTGATATGGTTCGGTCGAAGTTACCAGCACCTGATCGAACCCGGCCCACAGTGGCTCGTCAGCCCGGCTATTGTGCCAACCTCGCAACATCCCAAAGAAATCCGAGCGAAAATCGGTCTCGAACATACTTTCGACCTCGTCCATCGCCAGCACCAGCGGCGTGTCGAGCGTCTTCAACAGGTAGCGCCCAACATACTGGGTGCAGCGCTGCACATTGCCAAGCGGCTTACTCCAGTACGCATCGACCTGCGAATCGAGTTCCAATTCTTCGCTGAGCCAGGCGCAGAATTCGCGAAAGAAGCGGTCGGCGTTGGCAAGCGCGGCGCGGTCAAACAATTGGAAATCAAGAAAGGCGACGCGCTTTCCGGCATTGCGTGCAGCATCGGCAGCGCGGATGAGCAGCGAACTTTTGCCCATCTGCCGTGGGCCTTTGATGGTGATTGTCACCCCCTGCCGTGCGATTGCATCTAATGCCAGCGCATCGGTACCACGGACGACATACAAGGCCGATTGTGTATCGATTGTGCCTTCGGGTGCTTCCAACGGCGCGCGGGTTGCTTGCGGCTGTGCAGCAGCAGGCGGTGTCGCAAGCTGTGTCGTTGGCGGGCGTAGCACGGCGCGTTTCTCGTCGGCGGTCGTAATCGCCAATGCGCCACCACTGATCGCACTGCGTAAGCTATCGAGCAGCTTTGGGGTATCGGCAGGGCTTTCCCAAAACGCCCAATTGATCGCATCGAGGTAGGTGTTGAGTGGGTAGGGA
>JBBRBE010000261.1:0-6243 GCA_038206175.1 Chloroflexia bacterium | reverse complement strand
TAATTCCTCGGTGTTCTTACTCAAGTTTGTTAATTAAGTATTTGATGCTAAGGTGTTCAACTTTCCTATTCAGTGCCGCTTCGATAGCACCGGGGTAGCGGCTTTCTTTGTAGGTCGTTACTTTGTAGGTCGTTACTTTGTAGGTCGTTACTTTGTAGGTCGTTACTTTGTAGGTCGTTGGCCGAACGCTTCGACTGCCGCTTTGAAAAAGGTTGTTCGGTTAATTGGTACTGCCTTTTTTGGTTTTCCAAATGGTTTTCCACCTGATAAGGTGATGATTGGCGAATGTAGATAATGGCCTGCCGTTTAAGGTGCAGTTCCTGTATTTTGGGGTGGATTTGGCTCTTTAGGTCCAGGGTAGTCTGGTACAGGAAATTTCTCTCCCGCTTTCACTTTGTTTTTTACTTTCTCTAGGGCCAGAATAAAAAGGAGTTGATAAAGGCGGGTCTTGCTTTGCTGAGGCAAGTTGCTCCAAATTAGTTGAAGGCATACGGTAAGCAGCGAACAAGCTGTACTTGGAGTAGTCCATGACCAAACCATTCGTTTAACTACCTCCACTGCCAAAGGTGAGACTGAATTACTTTTAAGAATGGTGGTTTACACTGATTGTGCTTCTCGCAATGGTGCTACCTCACCTCACGTTTTGACCTACCAGCTAAAGATATTGTCGAACTTTACCTTAAACGCTGGCAGCTTGAGAACTTATTTTGGTGGATTAAACGCCATCTTCAAGTGGGACACTGGTACAGCGAATGTGAAAATGGCGTTTTGATCCAGCTTTAGGCCGCCCTAATCACTTTTCTACTTTTGAAACTGTACATCACTTTAGGTCAAGCTAGTCGGACCGAGCATCGGGCCTTACATATTGATTTTGTGCGCTGGTTGCGACGGCATCTGTATGACCCTGTTTCGTCCGAACGCTTAAAGGCTTACTTGCAGCTTCTTAATTTTAAAGACGCAGTACAGCTTCGTTGAGCTACAATCTCAACGCATTACTACTGAGATTACTTTGTTCTCTATGTTATAATTCCAATTATGACGAGCCGAAGTTACAATCAGTTCTACGCCCTGGACATTATTGGAGAGCGTTGGACCTTACTTATAATCCGTGAGCTTTTGCCCGGCCCCCGCCGCTTCAAAGATTTGCTAGATGGCTTGCCCGATGTCAGCACCAATTTACTTTCCGAGCGGCTCAAGAATCTGGAGTAAGCGGGGATGCTCAAGCGGCGTGTCCTTCCGCCACCGGCAGGTTCAACGGTGTACGAACTCACTGAATTGGGTGGTGGTCTGGAAAAAGCGGTGCTGGAACTGGGAAAATGGGGTAGCCAATTTTTGTCACCTTCCCTGGAAGGGCTGGCTTTACCAGGTTTCGGGGCTACCACCCTCGCCATCAAAGCTTTTTTTCACCCTCAGCAAGCCCAAAATATCACCGAAACCTATGAATTGCAGCTAGGCTCCGAAGTGCTTCAAGTGCAGATTAAACAGGGAGAACTTCGCGTGCAGCAAGGGCAAAGCCTCGAAGCTGACGTGGTTTTTCGGACGGATACGCTAACTTATATGGGGTTGTTCGTTGGACAGCTTAAACCAGAAGAAGCAATTGCCTCCGGTTTCATCCGGGTCGAAGGGAAGGCGGGAGCTTTGGGCCGCTTCCTGAGTTTGTCCCACGTAGTATCACCTCTATCAGAATGAACAGGTGTTTCGACACTAACTACACAAGGAGGACACAAATGTTTAGAAACAATCAGGCCTTTAGTGGTTTTGCAGTAAACGATATTTCAAAAGCTAAAGAGTTCTACGGTCAAGTTCTAGGGCTGGAAGTTACCGAAGTCAATGGCATGTTGGAGCTTGAGATTGCTAACGGAAATAAGGTACTGGTTTATCCCAAGCCTAATCATATTCCTGCCAGCTTCACCATCCTTAATTTTCCGGTAAATGATATCGAGCAGGCGGTAGACTCTCTTATTCAGGCCGGGGTGCAGTTTGAGATTTACAACGAAGCTGAGCTTAAAACTGACGAAAAGGGTATTTCCAGGGGTGGGGGGCCAAACATCGCCTGGTTTAAAGACCCGGCTGGAAATATCCTTTCGGTGCTTGAGGCAGACTAACCCCCCTAGAAAAGGCCCGGTTATACCGGGCTTATAACTGCCCCTGGATTTGAATAGAATGGGCCGTGCTAGTCCTGATTTCCTGCTATCTTCAGGAGAACCTATTTTAACTTAGCCTTATAAAGAAAAGGAGAGTAGCATGTCTCAGGAATATATTGAAATTCGTAACGCCCGTGAAAACAACCTTAAAGAGGTTTCTTTGCGGATTCCCAAGCGCAAAATCACGATTTTTACCGGCGTCTCCGGCTCTGGCAAATCTTCAATTGTTTTCGATACCATTGCGACCGAAGCCCAACGCCTCTTGAACGAAAATTTTAGTTATTTCGTGCGTAACTTCCTGCCCCGTTTCAGCCAACCGGATGCCGATGCGATTGAAAACCTGAGCATGGCAATCGTGGTAGACCAGAAGCGCATCGGCGGCGGTTCGCATTCGACAGTCGGCACAATTACCGATATTGCGACGGTACTGCGGTTGCTCTATTCGCGGGTAGGCCAGCCTTACATTGGCAAGGCTAATTTGTTTTCGTTCAACGACCCGCAGGGGATGTGCCCTAACTGCAATGGGATTGGTCGTAAAATCGGGGTGGATATGGAAGCCTTTCTGGACACCTCTAAATCCCTGAACGAAGGAGCTATTTTGTTCCCGGATTATGCGGTCAACAGTTGGGATTGGACAATCTGCATCGAATCGGGCTTGTTCGACAACGCTAAAAAGCTCGATGACTATAGCTCGGAGGAAATGGAACGATTGCTGCACGGCAAGCCCTTCAAAGTTGAAACAAATATGGCAGGCAAGCCTTTTAAGTTAACCTTCGAGGGTATCCTGGATAAATTTAGCCGCAAGTACATCACCCGCGATCTCAAAACCCTGTCCGAGCGCACCCAGAAAGCAGTCGAGCCGTACCTGACGCTTGGCCCCTGTTCGCTCTGTAAAGGGGCGCGGCTAAGCCAGGCGGCCCTTAGTAGCCAGATAAATGGCCGCAATATTGCCGAACTCTCGGCAATGGAGGTGGACGAGCTGATCGAAGTGATCCAGGAAATTAAAGAATCGGCAGCGGCTTCCCCGGTCAAAGCCCTGACCGAACGGTTGCAGAACCTGATTGACATCGGCCTGGAATATCTTAGCCTCAACCGCGAAACCAGCACCCTCTCCGGGGGTGAGTCGCAGCGGGTCAAAATAGTTAAACACCTGAGCAGCAGTCTGACCGATGTAATGTATATTTTTGACGAGCCGAGTGTGGGGTTGCATCCCCGCGACGTCCACCGCCTCAACGAACTGCTAATCAAACTACGCGACAAAGGCAACACGGTCATTGTGGTCGAACACGACCCCGAAGTAATCAAAGTGGCTGATTATATTGTGGATGTCGGGCCGCAGGCCGGAACCGAGGGCGGCAAGATTGTCTACGAAGGTAACTACGAGGGATTGCTCCAGGCCGATACCCTGACCGGCAGGCATATTAAGCAATCGTTACCGCTTAAAAAGAAATTCCGGGCGGCTACGGGTAAGCTTCCTATTACCCACGCCCGACTGAATAATTTGCAGGATGTCAGTGTGGATGTACCCACCGGAGTGTTGACGGTCGTGACCGGGGTGGCTGGTTCTGGCAAAAGTTCCCTCATAAACCAGGTATTTCTAAGCCAGCATCCCGAAACAATTGTGATTGACCAATCGGCGGTTGGTGTTTCTACTCGCTCCAATCCGGCCACCTACACCGGGATACTGGACGGTATCCGCAAAGCTTTTGCCAGTGCGAACGGGGTCAGTGCGGGCCTGTTTAGCTTCAACTCTCAGGGAGCCTGTGAAAATTGTCAGGGTCTGGGCGTTATTTACACCGATTTATCTTTCCTGAACGATGCCAAGTCACCCTGCGAAATTTGCGGCGGTAAGCGATTCAAGGACGAAGTGCTAAACTACAAACTCAACGGTAAATCCATTACCGACGTGCTGGCAATGACCGTCAAGCAGGCTGTCGCTTTCTTCGACCTTAAAGAAATCCTTCCCCGGCTACGGGCGATGAGCGATGTAGGTCTGGATTATCTAACTCTTGGTCAGCCGCTCAGTACCCTATCGGGTGGCGAATGCCAGCGGATCAAGCTTGCCAGTGAATTGCACAAAAAAGGCAGCATTTACGTCATGGACGAGCCGACCACCGGCTTGCATATGTCGGATATTAGCCACTTATTGACGATCATGAACCGGCTGGTAGATACTGGCAATACGGTTATCGCCATCGAACATAACCTCGATGTTATCAAAAACGCCGATTGGATCATTGACATGGGGCCGGAGGGCGGTAATAAGGGCGGCAAAGTGTTGTTTGAAGGTACGCCCGAACAACTGCTGGAGGCTAAACATTCTCTGACGAGTGCGTACTTGCGGGTTTAGATTTGGGGAACCGCAAGAAGCTTACCGACGGCGTGATTGTTCGTTAAAATTTCCTACCGTGAAGTTGTTGGATTATAATAAAGGGTAGCATAGTAGCAAGGGCGGAGGTGAGCGCAGGCCCGTTAGCAGTTGCGGCAAAGGCTTACCTCCCGAAAACTTAATATTAGAATTTTACGAACAAGCAGGAGAGCGAGGAACCGATGACAGAGAAGAAGACTGGCAGTATCGGGCTGGTCGTGGATAGCGTGGCTGATTTGCCTCCCCAGGTCGTCGAGGAACTGGGCAATATCAAAATTGTGCCTTTTAACCTGTATTTTGACAAAGAGAATAAGCCTTACGAAGAGGGTGTCAATATCAGCTATCACGAGTTTTACCAGAAGTTAACCCGACCAGAACTTGGTATGCCCAAAACCCAGGGGCCATCGCAAGGAGCCTATTTGACCGCCTATCAGGAAATGCTCGAACGCTACGATCATATCATTTCGATGCACGCCGGTAGCAAGATGAGTGTCGCCTACAGTTCCGCAACTCTGGCCCGCCAGATGTTACCCGAAGCCGATATTACCCTCATTGATAGTGCCAGTGCTTCGATGGTGCTGGGCCTGTATGCGATCCGAGCGTCACGGGCCGCCCGCGAAGGAGCCAGCGTGCAGGACATTGTAAAGCTAATCGAGCATCATAAAGCCGAGACAGTTCAGCTTTTCATGGTAGCCACTATGAAGTATCTGCGGCAGAGCGGGCGAGTTAATCAGATGACTTATTTGATCGGTTCGGCTCTGCATATCAAGCCGATCCTGACCTTCAGGAACGGGATGGGCGAACCGGCAGGTCGTGAGCTGAGCCAGGAACGGGCCTATTTACGGATCGCCAAGACTATGAGCGAACAATTCGGCGACCGGCCTCTGATGGCGGCTTTGGTAGATAGCGAAGCCCCCGAACAACGGGCGATCCTCAAAGAGCGTCTTAGCCAGCGGCTCAACCTCAAGGAAGTCTTTGAGGCTCAAATCGGGCCAACCCTGGGCGCACACGGCGGGCCAGGGATGGTTGGAGCCACCGCTTTTCCGCTAGATTGAGCGAGTTAAGCCCTAAAGCTTTTACTTTGAGCTTACTTGTGTTTTCAGGAGTTGCAGATGCGTGCGGTAGTGCAGAGAGTGCGCCGGGGAAGTGTCGCGGTTGAGGGCGAGGTAATAGGCCGGTGCGGGCCTGGTTTTGTAGTGCTGCTAGGGGTAGGGCAAGGCGATAGCTCTAAACAGGCTGAGTACATCGCTCAGAAAATCCTCAACATGCGCGTTTTCGAGGACACGCAGGGTAAGATGAACCTGGCGGCTCTGGATTTAGAGCCGCCCGCCGAGATTTTGCTGATCTCGCAGTTCACCCTTTACGCCGATACGCGGCGAGGTCGTCGTCCCGGTTTTAGCGAGGCCGCCCTGCCGGAAGTCGCCGCGCCGCTGGTCGAATACGTGGTTGCGCTGTTAAAAAAAGCCGGGCTGTCGGTCGAAACAGGCCGCTTTGGAGCCGATATGCTGGTGACGCTTGAAAACGACGGCCCCGTAACGATTATTCTTGATACCGCCGATGCTCCATGACCCAGCAAGGCGAGCCACAACCCGTTTCATTGCTCTGGCAGCGTTGGCCGTTGGCTGAAAGTGGGAGGGATGGCTGGTTGCGTTCGGTGCTGGTCGCTTTGGTGCTGGTGGGCGTCAGTGCGGTGCTGCTGGTGAGCTTACCGCCGTTGACCGCCCTGGTGCT
>JBBRBE010000260.1:0-6251 GCA_038206175.1 Chloroflexia bacterium | reverse complement strand
AGGTATCCTGAGATTTAGATGGGAATAGAACCTGTTTAATTGAACGAATGAAGAAAGCGGAAGTAGCGTGAGTCAGAGAAACACACCCGGCAAGCCCGGTGAAGGAATACCCAGTAATAAACCCAGAAACTTTAGCCCTGGTTCCCAGCCGACACGAGAAATTAAACCGGCCTCTAACACTAAAGAAAAGATAGCCCAGCTTGGTAGCTATGGCGTTAAGCGTTCGGTTGGCGCGTCCTCTACCGCCCGACCCCGGAAGCAACATATCTGGCGATGGGTTGCGGGAGGACTGGTCGTAGCTTTGCTCTCGTTTGGTCTTTACACCTACATTCGGGTCAGTAGTTTTGTAGATAATTCGTTTGGTGGGCGGAATGAAGGTTCGCTTTTGACCGTTTCGCCGCCCGCTAAGGCTCAAACCACCCTGGCGGCCCGGCCTACTACGCAGGCTCTTCCAACTGTATCCGCGCCGCCTTTCGCGCCAACTGCGACGCCTCGCCCGGCCCGGCCTGACCCGGCAGCGATTGCTACTGCGCCCGTAGCTTTGCCAACCCCAAGCCAGACTGAAGCCAATTTACCGGCAATTATCCAGAAAATCAAGCGCGGCGAAGCTTTCACCGCCCTGGTGATGGGTTATGGCGGCGAACATCACGACGGCGGCTACCTGACCGATACGATTTTGCAGGTCACGTTCGACCCGGTTAAAAACGCGGTTACAATGGTGAATTTGCCCCGCGACCTTTTTGTTTTTATTCCCTACGGTGGAGCTAAAGTTGGCTTCTGGGGAAAGATCAATTCGGCTTTTTCCTATGTAATGAGCCAATCCAGCAGCACTAACTTATCCTCGCGCTATCGCTTCCAGGCGGACGACCCGAAAAGCAAAACTGATGCGGCGGCGAACCTGTTAAAGGATGTAGTCGAAGGCATTACCAACACACCAATTGACTACTGGGCAGTCTTTAGCTTTGACGGTTTCCGCAAGTTTGTGGATGCTATCGGGGGCGTAGATGTGAACGTCGAGACGACTTTTGACGATTACGAGTATCCAGCCAACGACGACCCCAGCATTGACGCCAGTTACATGCACATCCACTTCAACGCCGGGCCGCAACATATGAACGGCGAGAAGGCCATTCAGTATGCCCGTAGCCGCAAGTCGGTACAGGACGGCAACGATTTTGGCCGCTCGAAACGCCAGATGCGCCTGATTGGTTCAGTCAAGGAGCAAATCGCCCGGCCCGACGTTATGTTTAAGGCTTTTGGGATGATGGATGCTCTACAGGGCAACCTGCGTACTAGCCTGTCGCTGGACGAAGCCCGCGCTTTGATGGATTATTACCGGGGTGGGGAGGGTGCCGCCTCGATCAAGAATTTGCTGTTTGTCCCGCAGGTGCTAAGTACCAACAATTTCTTGAGCGATGGTTCATCTAATGATGGAGCTTATATTTTGTTCCCCCAGGCGGGCCAGAGTAATTACAAAGCGATCCAGGAATGGCTCGCTCGTGGGCGTGAGTTCCCGCAATTGCGGGTCGAAGGCTTGAAAGTGCAGGTGCAAAACGGCTCCGACCAGCAAACTTTACTTAACCGCCTCACCAAAGAGCTTGACCAGAACGGTCTGGATCTGCTTTCCCCCGTCTGGGCCAACTCGACCGCCAGCACGACTATCTTCGATTACAGCAATGGTAAGGCTCTCAACACCCTCAAAACGCTTACAAATTCGCTGCCAAACGCCACCGTCCAGACTCTCAAGAAGCCTACGACCAGTGGCCCCGATGTAGTGGTGCTGCTGGGCAGCGATTACGGGTCGCCTGCTAATGCCGGGAGTAGGGAGGGTGGTAAGTCGGGGGCTACCGAAAATTTTCCTAGTCCTTATGCTTTGAATCTACCCGCATCTACTACTCCCAACCCAGTTTACAGACCTCAAAACTAGCTTTCAGATTGAAGTTTTTAGAAGTTTTTAATAGAAGTACGCCAGCCAGCTTGCCTAAAAAGTAAGTTAGCGGGCGTACTTGGGTATTTCTTAGGCCAAAAATGTGTATATGACTATGCATGTTTTTGGTGAAATAAGCACTCTTAAAATCATCTCGAATATTAGTAAAATAGAATTTAAAAGGCTCGGAAGGTATTGACAGGTACTACAAGTTGTGCTACAATCGCCCCACTGATACAAGATTTAGGGTTTCGACCTTATAGCCCTACAAAATCTTGCATGCGCACGGAGGGAAGCTCAGAATAGCTGTTCGACACCTTAGCCTTTTCGAGGGAAGAGAAACTGACCTGTAAATGAAATGTATCTATTGCCATTATAACGACTCAAAAGTTATTGATTCACGCGACTTGCGCGACGGCGAAAGTATTCGGCGGCGGCGGGAGTGCTTGAAATGCGGCCAACGCTTTACTACCTACGAACGAGTAGAGCCGCTCAGTATCCTGGTAATCAAGAAAGATGGCAATCGAGAAGAGTACAACCGCGAAAAGATGCGTAAGGGTGTCGTAACTGCATTCACCAAGCGTCCGGTCAAAGCCGACGATATTCAAAAGTTGATCGAGGCAGTCGAAGCGGAAATTTTTAGCAAAGGCGAACTGGAAGTCAGCAGTCAGCGTATCGGTGAAATTATCATGAAGCACCTGCGCCGGGCCGACCCTCTCGCCTATATCCGCTTTGCCAGCGTCTACAAAGAATTCGCCGACCTGAATGTGATGCGAAGTGAAATGGATCGTCTGGTGCAGATGGAAGAGCAGGAGCGTGCGCTACGCCAGCAGGATACCTCGTCCGGCGGCATTCAAAGCTGATTTATGGCTTTACATAATGGAGTTGGTGCTTCGGCGCGGAAGTGCTAAAGCCAGGAACGGGATTGCATCAAAAAAACTCGCCAGTGTATCCTCCCGTATCTCCGACCACTAAGATCGCTCTCTACTTCAAGCCAAACTGTTCTTTTTCAGGCTTAAAAGGTTTAGTTTCTTGCTTTGATTTTGGGGTTGGTTGAGCTAACCTCAGGCTTCAAGCACCCTTTTAGCCGCAACGGATACTTTATAAGCAACAAAGTTTTATTGATAATTTCCCCGCCAGTTTCAGGGGAGCATTACAAGGCGTAATTTCATCGCAAAGTAGCAGGATGAAATGTATTAACGACAGGAGATGACTCAATGATCGAAAACCTCACAATCTCGGAAAGCGGCATGGACGGACAGCCCCCAATGCGGTTGCCGGAAACCATTGTCAAGCGTGACGGACGGGTTGTGCCGTTCGATATTACGCTGATCGAGTATGCTATCGCTAAATGCTTTGCCAGTTTTGGTCGCACTCCCGTCACGCCAGTAGACGAATTAGCCCGCCGCGTGGTAAATATTATCGTAGCGAAGCGTAGCTCTATTACAGTTGAGAATGTGCAGGACATTGTTGAGATGGTGCTTCAAGCGGCAGGTGAATTCGAGGCCGCTAAACGCTATATCCTCTACCGGGCCGACCACGCCCGCAAACGCGAAGAACGCCCGATCCCTGAACTGGTGCGAATGGCTTTCGAGGAGTCGGCTACTTACTTCCCGACCCAGTTGCAGCAGTTTCAGTTCTTCGATAAATATTCCCGCTTCGACTACAGTCAAGGTCGCCGCGAAACCTGGATCGAGACGGTCAATCGCACGCTGGATTTTCTGCACGAACTGGCCGGGCCGCGCCTGGAAGCCCAGACCTACGAACGCTTGCGCCGGGGTATTCTGGAAATGAAGGTAATGCCTTCGATGCGGATGCTGGCGATGGCCGGGCCTGCCGCCCGCCGCTCCAATATTACGATTTACAACTGTTCCTACCAGCCGGTAGACTCGATTGAGTCGTTTGTGGAAGCTTTGATTATCTCTATGAGCGGGTGCGGCGTCGGGTTTTCGGTCGAGCGCGATTACGTGGAGAAATTCCCGCGGGTGCGCCGACAGACTGGCAACACCGCTTCGACCTACATCGTGCCAGACTCGGCGGAAGGCTGGTCCGAAGCGTTGCGCCAGGGCCTGTACACCTGGTTCGAGGGTGGCGATATTCACTTCGACCTCTCGCAACTTCGCACGGCAGGTACGCCGCTTCGCACCAAAGGCGGGCGGGCTTCCGGCCCCGAACCCCTCCGGGCCATGCTGGAATTTGTGCGGTCGCGCATCCTTTCGCGCCAGGGTAGCTTTCTCCGCCCGATTGATGCCCACGATATTATGTGTATCGTTGGCAATGCGGCGGTTAGCGGCGGCGTGCGAAGAACGGCTATGATTTCACTCTTCGACTACGACGACATGGAGATGCGCCACGCGAAGGACGGTGATTTCGAGCGCGAGAACAGCCAGCGTTGGAACGCTAATAACTCGGCGGTCTGGCCGGAAGGCGGTCTATCGCAGCTTGATGTAGCCCGGCAAGTGCTGGATATGGTCGAGAGCGGACGCGGCGAACCGGGCATCTTCAATCGCCAGGCGGCCCTCGATATGGCTCCCGCCCGCCGCCAGACTGTTGACGAACATAAACAATTCATTAAATTCGGTACGAATCCATGCGGAGAGATCATCCTTCGCCCATTCCAATTTTGCAACTTATCGGCGGTCGTTGCCCGGCAGGAGGATACTTTCGAGAGCCTCAAAGAGAAGGTCGAGCTTGCCACGATCATCGGCTCGATCCAGTCTATGGCGACCAACTTCCCCGGCTTGCGTTCGCAGTGGGCCGCGAACTGCCAGGAAGAGCGGTTGCTCGGAGTTGACATAACCGGCCAGCTTGATAGTCCTCTGGCCCAGGACGGCGCGATCAAGGTTCAGCTACGCGAACATGCTATTCAGGTCAACCGCGAGGTAGCCTCTAAACTTGAGATCAATCAATCGGCCTCGGTTACTTGCGTCAAGCCGAGCGGTAACACCAGCCAGCTTGTAGATTGTGCTTCGGGTTTGCACGCACGCTGGGCACCTTATTACATTCGCAACGTGCGCGTAGCCGGTCACTCGCCGATCTACAAGGTTTTGCGGGATGCGGGCGTGCCGATGGATCCCGAAAACGGCCAGACACGCGAGAATGCTAACACCTGGGTAATTCACTTCCCGGTCAAGGCTCCCGAAGGGGCGATCACGCGCAACGGACGAACCGCTCTCGAACAGTGCGAATACTGGCTGTCGAACAAGTTGAACTGGACTGAGCATAATCCTTCGGTGACAATCACTTACAAGCCGGACGAAGTGCTAGACCTGCTGGCCTGGATTTGGGAGCATCGGGCCGTTCTGGGCGGCATGGCCTTCCTGCCGACTTTCGATGCTCAGTATGCCCAGCTTCCTTACATCGAGATCACGCGGGAGGAGTACGAGAAACTGGCTCCCAACTGCCCAGAGGTAGATTACGCCAAACTCTACCGCTACGAGGAAATAGACCTGACCACGGCAGCCCAGGAGCTTGCGTGTAGTTCTGGAAGCTGCGAAGTCGAGTTTTAGCCAGGGTAAACATGTAACTTCTTCGTAAAAGAGCAGGTTAAGTTTCGGCTTTAATCTGCTCTTTTGCATTTCTAATAAAGTATTTTAGTAAGTCTCTGGGCTATAATTACCCTATCAGCGTACCAAAACGTAATCGCTTTAAACACACTACTAACCAAAACTGAACGGGAGGGGCCGCGATGAGTCGAGAAACACAGCTAGTTTGCCCAAATTGCCGGGTGGAGAACCTGGCGGGAGCCTTGACCTGCTACCGTTGTAACGCAAAAATGCCGAGTGCGCCGGGATGGGTCGGGCCGGCCTCTTTCAAGGTTTATGATGCCAGCAAAGACCGTGGTACGGCTTACCTGTACACCATTGTAGGCGGACTTGGTGTGGTGGTGTGTTACTTCCTGGCCTGGCTAGGTGTTCCCAAAGATGCCAGTGACGCCGGTAGCCGTGGTAGCAGTGCCTTCGACATTCTCTTTGGGGCGCAGGGTAGCCGGAGTGCAATCGGGAGCGGCGGAGTCGGCGAGAGCAGCATCGGGCTGGACGTGAGACTGGCCCTGCTGATTGCCGCCCTGGCTGCGCTAGGCGCGATTCTGATCGCGATAATCAGGCCCCAATTCGGGGCTTTGCTGATGTGCGGGTTAGTGGTGCTGGCGGGGGCGGTTTACTTTTTCCTCCAGCTAGTCTTCCGTAATAACGCTCAGTTCAACACGCCCGATCTGGTAGGCTTGCTGCGGATCGGTTTCTACGGCACGCTGGTTGGCGGGCTGATCATTTTGGTCTCGTCGTTTCGCTACCGCAAAGTCGAAACCTTTCCAAGTCGAATTTAG
>JBBRBE010000259.1:0-6351 GCA_038206175.1 Chloroflexia bacterium | reverse complement strand
AGGAGCCGGTAAAACCACTATCGGGCAGATGTTAGCGGCCCGCTTAGGTCTGCCGTACCTGGATACCGGGGCAATGTACCGCGCTGTAACCTGGCAAGCTCTTCAAAAGGGCGTCGGGCTGGCCCCGGTGGACGAAGCAGGGTTGGTTGGGTTGGCGCGGCATCTCAATTTCATTTCGCGGGACGCCGCAGGCGTCGCCGAAGAGGATGGACGGCAGTACACGGTTTTGCTGGATGGTCTGGACGTGAGTAGTTCCTTGCGGTCGGCAGAAGTCGAGAAATGGGTTTCAGTTGTGGCGGCGGTCGGGCCAGTTCGGGTCGAACTGGTCGAGCGGCAACGTGAGATCGCCCTCCAATCGCCCGCAGGCATCGTGATGATGGGTCGAGATATTGGTAGCGTCGTGCTGCCCCAGGCCGACCTGAAAATTTATCTGGACGCCTCGCCGGACGTCCGCGCCCGCCGCCGCAGTAGCCAGGAAACCGACCGCACCGCCGAAGAAGCCCGCCGTAATCTCGATCAGCGCGACCAGTTAGACTCCCAGCGTACCGCCGCCCCCCTGGTAATTCCTGATGGTGCGCTCTATCTCAGTACCGACAACCTTAACCAGGCCGAGGTGATGGAGCAGATCGAGGCGGCTCTGGCCGGACTAAAACAGGACTGAGAAAAACAAAGAAGTAATGGACAATCTCGATAAGAAGCTAACCAGGGTGGCCGCTCTCGAACGTCAGACCGAACGACTAAACCGCCGCCTGACAAAACTAGGAGCGATCAGCGACCGCTATTCCTGGCTCCGGCTGGGAATTTTTGGGGTCACCGCCAGCCTGAGTATTCTGACTTTCTGGCAAATCGGCGGTCTGTGGGGCTGGGGCATTATCGCCGTCGGGCTGGTCGTTTTTGAAGTGGTGGCCCGCTTCCATAGCCGCCTGGCGAAATCAATTCTGCGCCACCGTACCTGGCTAAACCTGAAAACGGTCGAGATCGCCCGCGCCCGGCTCGATTGGGCTAACCTGCCGCCCGCCGCCGTTTTGCCGCCCCGCTCCGACCACCCTTTCGAGCTTGACCTCGACCTGACCGGTCACCGCTCGATCCATCACTTGCTCGATACCGCTACCAGCCAGGAAGGAAGCGCACGCCTGGCCGATTGGCTGCTGGACACCCACCCAGACCTGACAAACACCCGCCAGCGACAAAACCTGGTGCGCGAACTGGCTCCGCTCTCTCTCTTTCGCAACCGGCTCAAGCTCAGTGCGGTCGTAACTTCAAACGAAACCGGCACGCGGCTAGAAGCCCGCAAGCTGCTCAAATGGTTCAGCCCGCAGAGCGTCTACCGCTCCCTGACACCCACTTTGCTGGTACTGTTCGGCCTGACGGTCGTAAATCTCACCCTGGCCGTACTGTCGGCCCGCTTTGGCGTTTTCCCTTTCTGGCTTTTCACAGTCCTGCTTTACATGTGGATTTTCCTGAGCCGGGCGCGGGAAGTGGCGGCTGTTTTCGACGACGCCTATATTTTGCGGGATGGTTTGCGGACGCTGAGCGGAGTGCTGGGCTACCTGGAAACTTACCCTTACGGGCGAAACGAAAATTTACGCCGTTTGTGTCAACCTTTCCTCAACCGGCAAGCCCGCCCTTCGGCTCAATTGCGCCGGATTAGCCTCGTAGCTGGAGCCGTAATGCTCCGCAAAAACGCCGTATTGTGGCTGCTGGTCAACATAATCGTGCCGTGGGATTTGTTCTTTGCTCATCGGCTGAACCAGAGCCGAGCCGAAGTCGCCGATCTGCTACCGGGCTGGCTGGAAGCCTGGTTCGAGCTGGAAGCTCTTTCGTCGCTGGCTGGTTTTGCTTATCTCAATCCGCACTACACGCTACCCCAGGTGACAACCGTACCGCCGGGAGCGGTCTTGTTCCAGGCCCAAAGCCTGGGCCACCCACTGATCCCGGACGCTCAAAAGGTCTGCAATGATTACGCGGTGAACACCTGGGGCCAGATTGACATAGTTACTGGCTCGAATATGGCCGGTAAAAGTTCTTTCTTGCGGACGCTGGGCGTAAACCTTTGTCTGGCCTACGCAGGCGGGCCGGTCAACGCCGCCGCCCTCCACACGAGCCTCTTTCGGGTCTTTACCTGCATCAAAGTAAGTGACTCGGTGAACGACGGCTATTCTTATTTTTATGCCGAAGTACGCCGCCTTAAAGCTCTTCTAAACGAACTGGAACGCCCTGACGCCCTCCCACTCTTTTTCCTGATTGACGAAATCTTTCGCGGCACTAATAACCGTGAACGGTTGATCGGTAGCCGAGCTTACCTGCACGCTCTGGTCGGAAGCAACGGCGTAGGCATCGTTTCAACTCACGACCTCGAACTGATCCACCTGGCCGACGAAAATAGCCGCTTGATCCATAATTTCCACTTCCGCGAGGAAGTCGTAGACGGGCGGATGGTTTTCGACTATCGCTTGCGGCCCGGCCCGTCGCCCACCACCAACGCCCTCAAAATTATGCGAATGGAAGGTTTGCCGGTCGAACTACCCAACGAAGCGCGTCTAGGCTAAACTTTCTTTGAACACTAAAAGGGCCAGACTGCCGGGCAGTCTGGCCCTTTTAGTAATAACTTAATAATTGCCTAAAAATTTCACAAATTATAGAAAGCTCCTTGAGTGGCGAATCCACCTGGTCAAAGATATTTTATAAAGCAAAAACCGAGCGTTGTTCAAGACCGCCCGGCCACACCCGTAGGGCGTGAGCCGGGCTCCTCCAACAAAGACCCATCAATGGGCCTGCTATAACGCGATGATAGATCAAATAAGGGCTGAATTCTAGGAAAGAGGCATTAGCCCTGTTCACGGGGCTTCGTTGGTGTAGCCCGGCTCACGCCCTACGGGTGTGGCCGAGCGGTCGAGCGGTCAAGCAGGTTTTCATCTTTGTGAATTATTTATGCAATTGTTAAGTATGACCTGTTATCTTAACCCTGAGCTTGCTTTAGAGCGGCTTCCAGGTCGGGCGGAAGTGGAGCTTCAAATTCGCGGTACTGGCCGGTAGTCGGCAGTCTGAAACCTAGTTTGTAAGCGTGAAGGAACTGCCGCCCTAGTTTCAGGCTGGGCTTGCGCTGTCCGTAAACCTGATCGCCTACGACGGGGTGTTTCATATAGGCCATATGCACCCGAATCTGGTGGGTACGCCCGGTTTCCAGCCGAGCATTAACGTAAGTATGGCGCGGGAGGTATTCGATTACTTCGTAGTGCGTGCGGGCCGGTTTGCCATTGCGAGTGACGGCCATCTGCTTGCGCTGGCCGGGGTCGCGTCCAATCGCGGCGTCCACGATTCCGGCGGGCGGCTGCAAATTACCTTCAACCAGGGTGCGGTACTCTTTGAGGGTCAGGCGTTGCTTCATCTGCTCGATCAGATTGCCCAGCGCGGCGTCGGTTTTGGCCGCCACCAGCAGGCCGCTAGTATCTTTATCGAGGCGGTGGACAATACCGGGACGCTGGCTGCCGTTGATGTTGAGGCCCGGTACGTGATAGAGCAGGGCATTGACCAGCGTGCCATTGTAGTGTCCGGGAGCGGGATGCACTACCAGGCCCGCCGGTTTGTTAATCACAATTACCGATTCGTCCTCGTAAACCACATCGAGCGGGATACTCTCGGCTTCGAGGTGGGGCAGGGGTTGGGCGGCAGGAATATACAGGATTAAGTCTTCCCCGCCACGCAGTTTCAGCCCGGCTTTACCCGGCTTACCGTTGACCAGCAAGCGTTTCTCGTCAATAAGCCGTTGAATATGCGCCCGCGACAAATCTGGGCGCAACCCGACCAGCAACTTGTCCGGGCGTTCGCCTGCTTCGCTCGGCTTGACGGTGTAATTGAACTGCTCCGGCGCGGTCGCTCTCTGGAGCGGGCTTGTCGCAACCGGGCCGATCTCGAAAAAATCGTCCTCGTCGGTTCCGCCTTCGTCATCGTCCGGCAGATCAGGGTCGAAACCGTCTATCGGGTCTAAATCTCCATAAGGATCGGTCAAAATGTACTCCTAAACAGAGGCCAAAGGCCAGGAATCAGAACTGGAAAACCTGATCGGCCTGGCCTTTAAAGCCTATACTTAAATCTCTTCCTGGTCTACCCGCTCGGTTCCAGTTTTTGCTCCCCCACCTCTGACCGAGGCTTCTCGCCCTTGCGCGAGACCCTGTAGAACAATGGTGAGGATTACCACGACTACGCCCACGGTAATGCCACTGTCCGCTATGTTGAAAACCTTGAAAAGGCCCAGGTTCGGCAGCGTAATAATGTCGGTGACACCGCCACCCTGCAAGAGGCGGTCGAGCAGATTGCCGACGATACCACCCAGCACCAGGCCCAACCCCAGTTGCAGCCAGCGATTGCGCGTGCCGCTTACGACATACCAGCCGACAATTCCAAGCGTGGCAGCGATAGCCAGCAGGGTAAAAATCCAGGAAGCTTCGCCATTGTTGAGGAACCCAAAGGAAGCTCCTTTATTGACGATGTACACGACCCGAAGCTGTCCACCCAGCCACTCGTAGCTTTTGCCGCTTCCAAGCGGCCCTAGATTATCTTCAACCAGTCGCTTGGTCAACTGGTCAAAAGCCAGCACCACCAGCGACACGGCAAACGGCCAGTAATAACCCGGTCGGCGTTTATCCTCTCGGCTGGGCGGATCCAAAAAATAAGCCGTCAGGTCAGGCTGGTCGCCCAAATCTTTCTTTTCGCTGTCGCTTTCAGTACCGGGTGTCATAAAGTTTACTCGTCTACCAACCGGGTCGCCCATGGCGCTACTTCCAGCCGTTCGAGGGGAATCGGCTTGCCTGAAACTTCACTCAGGCCGTAGTTGCCTTCGTCCATGCGGCTCAGGGCCAGATTCACCTGATCGAGCGTTTCTTGCAGCGTCCCCCGGATCGTAGTGGTGCGGTCTATCTCCTGCAAGGCTCCGCCATCGTCGGCCATATGATTGCTGTAAGTGTTTTCGTTGGCTTCGTCGGCACCCATTTCTCGAATTTCCTGGGTTTCGCGGTTGATCTGCCCTTCCAAACGAGCCTTCTCGTCCAGTAATTGTTGTTTTAGGCGGGCCTTAGTCTCGTCATCCATTATCTTTAGCTCCTTGTAAGTCCAGGTTTTCTAACTTGCCGGGTCAGGCTAACTCTGGTAGGGATTAGAGGGGCGGGCGCGGCCCCATCGTGCCGCCAAAGTACCCCTACCCGGCCACAAGAATTGAGCCGTTCCAGACTCGCTGATCATAGAGGGCCGGGCCGAGCCTGTCAAGTTTGATCAAAAGCGACCGGTAGAGCGAAGGCAAAGTCGGGTTCTACCCTTTTCTTCCTCGCCCGGTCTCCCCCTGTCACGCCCTGCGGGTGTGAGCGTAGCGAAGAATCTTCTTGACTTAGTAAGGGTAAAGAATTAACTTCCTGAAAGGAGTATACTGGTGGACACAAACTTAGCTAATCAAACTTAACAAATTTAAGGAGCTAACGGGTGTCAAACCTTTCGCTGTATCAGTGTGAAGGTGAGAAGTGTCAAAACCCTCCCTACGATGACCAAACTAGCGTTGAGAGAAGCCAGTATTACAAAATGAACTTGTTGTTAAGCCGACTGGATGAACAACAACGCCGCTGGTATGTCGCCCTCGAAGCCGAACGGCTGGGCCGGCGAGGAGTGCCTTTGATGGCTCAAATCAGCGGTCTGGACGAGAAAACCATTCGGCGTGGCCGGGCCGAACTTAATAAGGAACTCCAAGACCGTCCCACCGACCGCATCCGTCAAATCGGGGGCGGGCGAATACCAGCCCAAAAAAAGACCCGACCTTAGAAAGCACTCTTCAAACGCTGGTAACGCCGCACGTGGCGGGCGACCCCCTGAGCGGTTGTAAGTGGATCAAACGCAGTCTGCGCCAAATGGCTAAAGAAGTAGGTTTGCTAGGTTCTAAACTCAGCCACGTTACCCTCGGTCGCCTCCTAAAACAGCTCGGCTTCTCCCTAAAGCGCAATCTAAAAGTACGCTCGGCGACCAGCCACCATCCCGACCGAGATCGTCAGTTCAAGCACCTTGAACAACAACGAGCCACTTTTTACGAGGAGGGCTGGCCGGTGATAAGTGTGGACACCAAGAAGAAGGAACTGATCGATAACTATTACCAGACCGGGCGCAAATGGCTGGGGCCGGGCCGCGTGGAGGAGGTCAACGACCACGACTGGCCGAGTGAAGCCCTCGGTCGAGCAGTGCCGTAGGGCATTTATGATGGGCGGACTAAAAAAGGCTCGGTGTATATTGGAGATAGTGCCGACACGGCTGAGTTCGCGGTAGCCGCTATTGTGAGATGGTGGGAAGAAGAAGGACGCTGGAATTATAACGGGG
>JBBRBE010000258.1:0-6431 GCA_038206175.1 Chloroflexia bacterium | reverse complement strand
AATCTTCTTGAAAAAGCAAAATTGTGAGCATTAAAGAAGATTCTTCGCTACGCTCACACCCATAGGGCGTGACATGGTACGACCGGACGAAGCTGTCTGAATAGTTAAGAATTACGTACCTTTCTAGTGACGAGCGGTACTTAGCTGCCCTGATGCATTCACCTGCTTTGTCTTGTCAGCGACGCCAGGTGGCGAGTTGTTAAAAACAACAGATGGTGGGAAGACCTGGCAAACCATTTCTATAGGGTTTCATGTTTATAATATAACCTGCCCTGGTTTGCTGGTGTGTTACGCAGGTGCAAGCACTGAGAACGAGTCTTATATTGTAGCTACAAAAGACGGAGGCCAGAATTGGCGTATGCAGTCTTTGCCCGCCTCGATCAAATCTTTATCGGCTATCAGTTGCCCGGAGGTGGATAGCTGCGTGGTAGCTGGCGAGGGAGGAACATTACTGACTACTTCGGATGGCGGTAATAAATGGAACTCCTATGCTACCGGCCTTGAAAACTGGTTTAGTGGCGTTTCTTGTCCCTCCCGGCAAATTTGCTATGTCACAGGCGTAGCCAGTAGCGGTATGGTGCCTACCCCAAAGTATGAGGCTGCTCTGCTGGTCACGGCTGATGGCGGTCGGAGTTGGACTTCAAGCACTCCTTCGATAGCGACCGGGTTTGCCTCCATCACCTGCCCCACCCCTATCTTCTGTCTGGCTGTTCAGCAAACAGGGGGAGATCTCGGCGGTGTGCCGGTAGTTGTTTATAGCTCTGACGATGCCGCTAAAACCTGGAAAAGAGTTTATACCGTCAACAACGGATTAGGTTACACGGCTATCCAGTGTCCCGATGCTAAAACCTGTTATACCCTTTACGATAGCCGGTCGGTTGCGGTGACGGCGGACGCCGGGCGCACCTGGCGCGTCCAGCAAGTCGGCACACCCTACCCGATTACTTCTTTGAGTTGCCCGGTAGCTAACAAGTGCTATGGGGTCAGTGGAAAAGACTATGGCCTTTCCTCTGCCGGGGCGATCCTGACCACCACCGGGCGCACCCCTTAACCCTGACCGAATTCAAAAGAACCGGCCCGTCTGCTAGCATTTCTATAGCTGGTCTGAGCGGATTTGATAACGCCAGGAATGGTAGTAAGGTAGGCCGGTTCTTTTGAATTCGGTTACGTACTTTCATGGTTTAAGCTTCTCAACCGGTATCTGGAACTCTGTGAGGTAGGTGTCAGGGTCATCGCCTGGCTGAAAGTGGTGATGAATTTGGCGAGTAGGGCCGCAAGGAGCGTAACCTTGTCTCTCTACCCAGCTACCTAAAGCCTGGTAAGCCTGGTGTGCTAAATCGAGGCCGCCGCGATGCACCACACAGGCCGCGAACTCGACCTGGGGCAAATTGTATATCTTGATCTCGCCTTCGTCCGGCACGGCTTCATCTAACTGCTCGGCTAACTCGACCTCAAAGCCCTGTTCTTCCTGGCTATCGCTAGAAAAATGCCACAGAACCAGGCTAGGGTGGTTCCGCTTGAACCCAAACCGGGCTAGATAGGAGCGCAACACCCCAAAAGGGCCGCCCAAATAGCCGTAAGCCGGGATCGTTTGCCTCATGGAGGCCACCAGTATCGGCTCGATCTTTTTGAGTGTAATGTCGTAACTGTCGGCCATAATCATTTCGCTTCCTCCTTCTTCTAACTGACTTAACCAGGTCTGTGTACGCTCAAGAAGTATTTCAAGCTCGGCAAGTTGCTGACGAAAATCGGCTTGCTTTTGCAAAAGCAACCTTTTGAGCTGGGTAGGAGTTAGATTCTCGTTCAACAACTGCCCGATTTGCTCCAGCGACAGGCCTAAATCTTTGAGAGCTAATATCTGATTGAGCCTGGGTAGCTGGGTAGTCGAGTAGTAGCGGTAGCCGGTAAACCGATCAATACTGTCTGGTTTGAGCAAGCCTACATCCTCGTAATGGTGCAAAGTCCGCACCGAAACCCGCCCCATCCGGGCAA
This sequence comes from Chloroflexia bacterium, assembly GCA_038206175.1. Classification (GTDB taxonomy): domain Bacteria; phylum Chloroflexota; class Chloroflexia; order Chloroheliales; family Chloroheliaceae; genus 54-19. Next base: position 4,439 of record JBBRBE010000258.1, on the reverse strand, counting down.
ATTCGCCGATCTTGAACACTGCCAGTCAAGTCCTCTTTTAGAGTAGTAACCAGTTACATAGAAAGGGGAAGCTTCCCGGAAACAGTATAAAGCCTGACGCTACGTAAGAGTCAAGCTCTTTCTAACCAGAACCCGACTTTGCGTTCATCAAGGGCGAAGGGCGACCGGCGTTGGCGTTGGCCCTGCCGGAGTGGTATAATATGGGTAAAGTTTGAAAAACTTTTCACGAATAGACCCTGATTAGTTAGCCAGAGTTAAGCTAAATTTATATTAAACTAAATAATACCCGACACATAGACCACAATATTTAGACAAAGGAGTTGAAGAAGATGCCCACCACCCAGATTAACCGGGATGAGATACTCAAAGCTCTCGGTACAGTACAGGAACCAGAGCTAGGCGGCGACCTCGTTTCGCGGGGAATGATCCGCGATGTCGTGATCGAGGATAGCCGGGTGACTTTTACGATTGTGCTGACTACCCCGGCCTGCCCGCTCAAAGCCGTAATGCAAAAGCAAAGTGAAGAAGCCATTCACAAGATGGTGCCAGGCGTGACCGAAATCAAGATCAACTGGGACGCCGATGTTTCGATAGCCCGGCGGGGCGGGGCCACCGGTACCACTCAGGCCCAGGCTCCCCTTCTGCCCAACGTCAAGAACATCATTGCAGTTTCGAGCGGTAAAGGCGGTGTGGGCAAGAGTACCGTCAGTGTAAACCTGGCCGTAGCGTTGGCCCAGGAAGGGGCGCGGGTCGGCCTGCTGGACGCCGACATTTACGGTCCGAACATTCCGATCATGATGGGTTCGCAGGAGCGGCCTCGCATGATCGGCGAAGACCGAATTGCTCCGCTCGAAAACCACGGCGTCAAGATGATGTCTATCGGCTTCCTGGTTCCGCCCGGTTCTTCAATGACCTGGCGTGGCCCGATGGTACACGGCGCGTTGCAACAGCTTATGCGGGACGTCGAATGGGGCGAACTGGATTACTTTATTGTAGATATGCCGCCGGGTACGGGCGACGCTCAGCTAACCATGACCCAATCGGTGCAGCTTAGCGGAGCCGTGATCGTCAGTACACCCCAGGACGTAGCTCTTTCGGATGGTGTGCGCGGTCTGGCGATGTTCCAGCAGATGCACGTGCCGATCCTGGGTCTGGTCGAGAATATGAGCTATTTTGTCTGCCCGTGTTGTGGAATGAGGACTGACATTTTCGACCACGGCAACGTACAACGCGAAGCGCAACGCCGGGGCATCCCTTTCCTGGGTGAAATCCCGCTCGAAACGGCCATTCGGATCGGTGGCGATACGGGCGTACCGATTACGGTCAGCCAGCCCGATTCTCCGGTCGCTCAGGCTTTCAAGACGGCAGCCCGCAACATGGCCGCCCGTATCTCGGTGCTGGCTCATCGAAAGCTGCCCGTTATCAAGTAGGTCAGCCTGTACCAGAAGCTAGAAGTAGAGCAGGGCTTGTCGGGCCGTGCAGACAAGCCCGTCAGCAGTCGAACACCGACCAGCAGATCTCGTTTCGCAACTGCTGATCATCCAGGACGAGTTGGCGAATCGCATCCGGGAGCTGTTCGCGCTGCCAACGGCATTCACACCGACCGGCACTCTCACTCTCGCCTTCGGGGGCGGCCGCACGCACGGCCTTGATCGCGTAGGCCGCCGCACCGAGTTCGTGGGCGGCGACATGGGCCACCACTGCCGCCTGGCCGGCAGCATAAGCGGCGTGCCTGGCGGCTCCGCTGAGCTTTCTTGCCGCCGCCATGGCATGACCTCCCGCCGCGCGGGCCTGAGACATCTTGATCTCGCCGCGCACCCAGGCCCGATTCTGCTCTATCGCCTGGCGGGGCCGTGGGTCCGAGGGCAAAACCTTCTCGAAGAGGGGCAGAACGTGTTCTGCGCAAGTGGCCGCCCACAAAGCCAGGAGCCGATGGTCGGAGTCCGTGAGCGTCCCACCGCGTCGGATGGTGATGAAGCGGGAGTCGCGGTCTTTGGGGAGGATCATGGTTGCACCCTTCCTGTTGCATCTGCCCAACATTAAAATATTAGTGATAACGGCTTTATAAGCGTTTTTTAGCCTTTCTAAGATTAAAAAACGGTCTGAAAGCTTACTGCACAAAATGGGGTTCTCCCGCAGTTTTAGTGAAAAAGGAAACCAGTCAGCTATACGAAATGAATTTGAGCTTTAGTTACTCAAAATCTATGTTCCATTCAATCCCTTGATTACATTCGTTCACTAAATTTGCGGTAGAACCCAAAAATGTTCGGATATTCGAGGAGCCACAAGATCACGGTCAGTCCAGAGGGCGCAGCAAGCAGACGCCCCTACTCGGATCGGTTCTAAGCCTAGCCGCCCTGTAAACGGTTGCGGTTTTTCTCTGAAATTACCCGGCTAATTACCGTTATCAGTTCGTCCAGATCAAAAGGTTTGGTCAGGAATGCCGCATATTCAAGCGGTTTGAGTCTATTGCCCGCGCTGGCCGCGCTCATTACCACCACCGGAATTTCCTTATAAGTCGGGTCAGCCTGCATTTGTTTGACCATTTCCCGTCCGTCCATGCCCGGCATCATCACGTCGGTCAGCACCAAAAGGGGTGGCTGGGGCAAGCCAGCCAGTAATTGCAATGCTTCCAGCCCGTTTTCAGCCCGCACCACCTCGTAACCTTCTTCCTCCAGGACAGTCTGGAGCATTTCGGCTATCGAAGCTTCGTCTTCGGCTAACAGGATTACCCCTTCACTTTTTTCGACCACTACTTCCGCTACCTCTCTTTAATTGGCTAGGCCGATTCATTGATACGAGGTCTGGTCGAAGATGATTGAGGGAGGGAAGTTGCAACGTCCGCCGTTCCCGATGCACTGCCTACGTAATGAGCCATGCCGGTGAGCAGCCCTTCTACTCGTTCGACGGGTTCGGTGACTACAATGCCGGTTGCGCCAATCGTAAACTGGCGAATTGTGGGATCGAAAGGGCTACCGCGTTCCTTGATAATCGAAAGCAGCCGCACCAGTTGCGAGTTAAGTTCTGTATAGCGCAAAAAGATAATATTATTAAAGATAGTAGAAACCGGCGTGATGGGTATTTGAACGGTCGGGCTGATTATGTCATGCAACTCTACCGAGACAAGCGTAGTTACCCCTAACAAGTGCAATTCATGAGCCAGGGCCGTAAAAAACCGGGTCAGGCGTTCGGGATAATAAGCCTGCTCGAAACCCTGGAAACTATCAATTACCACTCGCTTTACGCTCCGTCGTTTCACCGCCATCAGCAAGCGTTCGGCCAGGATGTCCAGTAATCCTTCCAGAGGCAATTGCCAGATAATTTCAATCAAGCCATTTTTAACCTGGCTATCAAAGTCGGTGAGGCCGATACCGGCGGCGGTACTGAGCAACTGAGTGGGGCTTTCGTGAAAACCGAAATGCAAACCCGGTTCGCCCTGCGCTGCTCCCGCCGCCAGGAATTGCAATCCTAGTAAAGTCTTACCACTACCGGATACGCCCAGTAGCATCGTAGTGGTGGCCTGGGGCAAGCCGCCAGAGAGCATTTTGTCCAGCCCCGGCAGGCCAAAATTCTGCTGCGCTCTCTGATTATCGGGCAGGTCGGTTGTCACTGATAAGATAGATTCGGTACGTGGATAGACCACCAGCCCGGCATCGGTAATTTCAAACAGATGGCGTCCGGTGATATGCGGCCCGCCCCGAAACTTGGAAACGAACAATTCACGCAGGTTGCGCTCGCCTACCGCCACATCGTGTAGCTCGATAATACCGTCAACCATTGTATATTCGGGCCGGTAGAGTTTCTCGGTTTCGACGACCCGTTGATGGCTGAGTAAAAGGGTTGTACAGCCGTTGCTTTCGGTGTGAGCGTGAAGCTGGTCAATAAAACCTTTGAAATCGAGCGATGATTCGGATGCCGCCTCGGCAGTGGTCAGACCATCCACCACCAGCAGAGTCGCCCGACGCTGGCGAATTTCCTTTCGGACCATTTCGGTCAACCCGTGCAGGCCGTCCCGTTGCAATACCTGGTAGCCACTGATGTAGTAAATCGAGTCGGTCACAGCGGCTGGGTCGTAAAAATCCAGCACTGTCATGTTCGCCAGCATCCGGCTATGAGTTTCGGCCAGGAGGGTCACGTAGAGGGCGCGTCCGCCGTTCACAATATGATTGAAACAAGCCTGATTAGCCAGAATAGTTTTACCGCTACCCGGTGTGCCCAGAATAATATAGCTCCCTGACTGAACAAAACCACCCGCCAGAATACGGTCGAGACCTTTGATTCCCGACGATAAACGAGCCGGTGGCGTGCGAGCTGGCTGGGACGACGTGATATTTTCGGCCATCGCGTCAAAATCCTTCCTGTTAAAAGCGATTCCAGGGTAACAGAGCTTTTTGGTATATATTTCTATGATAGCAAAGTATTAATCTTAACACAAATTT
>JBBRBE010000257.1:0-6579 GCA_038206175.1 Chloroflexia bacterium | reverse complement strand
GGTTGATAACTGAGTCTAGTAGTTCAACGCATTGGTCTGCATCCCAGGCCCAAGTTGCTCTTTGAAAGTCAGGTTTCCGTAAATACTTAATTCGAGAGGAAACGTGATCTCCTGTCAAATCAGATAGTCTAAGCTTGATAGGCAGTTCGTCATCCTTCGACTCAATTCTTTCTTCTGAACGTTCGTACCGCAAACTTTGGCGTGGTATTAAATGATCCAAGTATACTTTTAATTCCCCGTCCATATTTCCTCCTATGTTAAAAATACTGGTTACTTAACAATGTGTCTTCTTATCTATTTGACCGCTCCGGCAAGCCGCTTCATCAGCACCCAGACTTGGCTAATCAAGCCAAACCAGAGCTATTTAGCATCCTGATCTAAATCTAGTACCTGTAGTATAGCACTCTCTCAGACCACTCCTCGCCGATGCTCTTATTATAATTTTACTGCATTTCACCAATTATGACCATACTCCTGCACCTCTTTGAAAAACAACTATTTGAGATAAAGCCTTGATAACTTCTTTCCTAGTAAAGTCTAACATTTTATTCTTTTTACTCCAGGCCGAATTCGAGCCATTGCTGGTCGAGGAGTTCGCGGAGGGCGGCGGGAGCCTGGGGGGTGCGGGTCGCGTTGGGACTTCCGCCCTCGCCGGGTAGCTTGCGGGTGGCGTCCAGGCCAATTTTCGAGCCGACGCCGGGCGTTGGGCTGGCTCCGTCCTGGGCCGACAGGGGACCTTTGACCGTCAGAATGTCCTGGGTCGGGTCGAGCAGAGCCAGCACGCGGGCTGCCAAGAGCGAGGGTTGGTGTAGCTCGCAATCGGCATCTACCACTATGACATGCTTGAGATGAGCCAGTAGCGGATGGCCCCACAAAGCGTACATCACGCGCTGCGCCTGGCCGGGATAGCTCTTGCGGATCGCCACAATTGCCAGATTGTAGAAAGCTCCTTCGGTCGGCAGGCCCAATTCCGTGATCTCCGGCACAGCCAGTTTTAGCAACGGCAGCAGTAGCCGTTCGGCTCCTTTCACCAGGCTTAACTCTTCGTGCGGGGTCGGGCCGATTACGGGGCTGAGGAAGAGCGGGTCGCGGCGGTGGGTCAGGGCCAGAGGCCGGAAGCGGGCCAGGGCCGGTAGCTGTCCATAGAACCCGCTCGGTTGGCACAGGGTCAGGGCGATCTCGGCTTCTTCTGGCGGTAGCGGTTCAGCTACCCCTTCCAGCACAAACTCGGCCAGGGCTGGCACTTCGATCTCGCTAGTCCGGCAGCGCACGAGGTCGAGTCGCCTCCGACCAATGACCCCGGCCAGGGTCAGGGGGTCTACCGGGGGGAGGAACGGAGCGCGGGCCGCGAATAGCAGGGCCGGCTCAGCCCCGACCACCAGCGCGACCGGCCCGGCCTCCTCCACCGGCGCGGTCAGCCCGCAGAGGAAAATATCCGAACCGCTCAGCACAAGGTCGGCTCGTTCTACCCCGACCCTACCCGCCGCCGGGCGGCGGAAAAGCAGAGCCGAGCGCAAAGCCGGGCCGGTTTCGTCGGGCCAGGCCCACACAAAAGGCAATTCCAGAAAAGCTTCCGCCGGACGCACGACTTCCTGGCAAGGGCCGGTTCGCACCGAGCGCGGGCCAAAGCGGGCCAGATGCGACGTTTCGCCGAGGCGGGTCAAGCGTTCGGTCAGGTCGAGCGGCGCGGCAGGGTTAAGCAGAGTTTGGGCGGCACTTTCAAGCTCGTGCAGGTCGGTCAGGTTCAGGCTCCAGGCCAGGCGGGTAGTTGGGCCGGTCAGGTTAGTCAGAACCGGGACGCTGGCACCGCGCACATTCTCGAACAGCAGGGCTGGCCCACCGCCTGGTAACGCAGCAGCCCGGCGGCTGATTTCGGCCAGTTCAAAGCGAGGGCTAACCGACTGGCGCAACCGTCGCAGCACCCCGCGCTTTTCCAGGTAAGCTGCAAACTCTCGCACATCCCTGAACCCGCCCGTTGCCATACTGGTATATCCTCCTGGATTATAAAAATGCTGCGTAGCAAGCAAGTACCGGGTAGCGATGCAGCAATAAACCGGCCACGGCCACGGGCTATTTGTTTATTTTGACTTCGCGCAACATCTCGATCAGAGCTTCCATCCTGAAGGGTTTGCCGATAAAGCGTATCTGCCCGGATTGCAAGAGCGGGGCAAAACTGGCTAATTCGAGCGAGTTCTCGACATAGCCGCTCATCAAAATAATCGGCAAATCCGGGTTGAGGGCCATAAGTTCTTTGACCAACCCTGGCCCGCCAAGCCGAGGCATCACCGTATCGGTCATAACCAGATCAATCTCGCCGGAGCGGGTACGATATATTTCGAGGGCTTCTTGCCCGTCCTGGGCAGCTAACACTCGCCAACCTTCGCGTTCCAGCACCCGGCTTACCACTCGTCGTAGGCCCGCCTCATCTTCCGCCAGCACAGCGGTCGGTTGGCGGACTGGTTGCTCCTTCGAGGGCGGAATAAGCCACTGCGCGGGGGCTGAAGGCGGCAAAACAGGCTGAGAAACCTCTTCGGAGGAAGCTTTCAGCAAGTAAAGCGTAAAACGCGCCCCGGATTGAGGACGACTTTCTACTTGCAGCCAGCCGCCGTTATCACGGGCTACGGCGTAGCAAATTGCCAGCCCCAGTCCGGTGCCTTTACCAACCTCTTTGGTAGTAAAAAGCGGCTCGAAAATCTGGGCTAATTTCTTCGGCGGGATACCGACCCCGTTGTCGCTAACGCGGCAGGCCAGGTAAACTCCGCCGGGCAGGCGGGGCGGTGGGGTCGCGCCCAGGCCGCGCTCGGCTCCGGCTAACACGATATAGCCTGCCCAACCGTCCTCCGCTGCATAAAAGCCGCTCTCCGGTACCTTCTCGAACTGACGACTGAAAACTTCCAGTCGAATAGCCGGTTGCCAGGCCGGGTCGGGCGACTCACTTATCTCCTCCAAAGCATCACGGGCATTAACCACCAGGTTTAATAACACCTGCTGTAACTCTGAAAGGTCCACTTTAACCGGAGGTAGACCTGGCGGAGTCGGAACGATTTCTAGCCGGATATTTTCGTTGACCGCCCGCCGGAGTAGCGTGGCCGTTTTGCTCAACACGGTGTCCCAGCTAACGAGTTGGGTCTGCTCAATTTTCTGGCGGGTGAAGATTAGTAGCCGGGAAATGAGATCGCTGGCCTGTTTGCCCAGGCTTTCTAGTTCGGCCAGTTCGCTCAGGCTTTCGGCTTGCTCTCCATTTAGCCCCTGTAATTTGAGGCGGAGCGAGGTGGAAGTCAGGAGTAGCACGGTCAACATATTATTAAAATCGTGGGCAAGTCCACCGGCTAAAGCTCCAACCATCTCCATCTTCTGAGCTTGCAAAAGCTGGTTGGTCAGATTGCGCTGTTCGGTCATGTCTTCGATCAAGGCGACCACGTTCTGCAAGCTTCCAGCTTCATCCATAATCGGGAAGAATTTAATCCCAAGCGTGAGCCGACCCAGCGAAGAACCAAACAGCCCTTCCAGGTGGGTCAGATCGAATTCTCGTGAGGGAATTGTCACGTACTCGCCCTTAAAAGCCTGCTCAGCTATTTCGCGCACTTCGGGGCCGAACAAGGGAGCGTCCTGTCTAAAGTTGTAGCGACCTACAATATTTTCAGGGTTGCCAACGCCTATAATCGTACAAAGTGTTCGGTTCAGCCGCACACACAGGCCGGTTGGGTCGAAGACCACCAGGCCAATTGGCGACTGTTCAATCACGTTTTCCAGAAAAGAGTTAGCCACTAGCAATTGGTGACTGCGGCGAACTAACTCTTGTTCGGTCTTGACCTGAGCAGTTACCTCTCGATTGACTCCGACAAGCTCGACCGCCTGACCCTGCACATCGCGCATGAGCGTTACAGCCGAATTGATAATCAGGTGTCTGCCGTCTCGGTGCTGCTGAACCACTGTCCCAAACCATTTGCCTTCAGTCCAAATTACCTCGTAGTCGGGTATAGCGGCATTTAAGGTAATTTCAACTTCGTCGAAAGGCGGTGTAGCCCGGATAAGTGCCAGCGCTTGGCCGAGAGCTTCCTGGGCTGTCCAGCCGTAAATCTGCTCTGCCGCCGGATTCCAGGCGGTAATAATGAAGTTAAGGTCAGTCGCTACGATAGCATCCTGACTGTTCTCAACGTGGCGGAGGGCAAAATTAGCCTTTGGCTCGGATAATCCTGACATTTTGTAACCTCCTCTAAAGCGGAAGCATCCCCAACTTTATATAATGTTATAACGATGGACTAAAACCTGAAGATTCCACCATAAAATCAGCATGGATAAACTGGTGCATTTAGCGCAGCTTTTCTGTTTAGAACAATTAACGCGGCCAAACTATCTTTTTGACACTGTACCGTTAGAGATCAACACCATAGGTAGATTTGTAGACCCATAAATCAATTGTACCAAAAAAAAGCTAGTATGGTTTAAAAAAGAAAACCAAAACAAAAGATGGCCGGTAGAGCCATCCTTTGTCTTTGTAAATGTAAGTGTAAAAGCAAGTTTTGAAACTTATTTCCCCTGGAGAGGTAAACAACTAATCGGCATCGTCCCGTTCGACCCACCGCCCGTGAGCCTTGATCAGTTCGATCAGCCGTGCGTCGGCTTCGGCGGTTGGCACGCCCTTGACCACGCACTCTTTGCCTACAAACAGATTCACTTTGCCCGGTGCGCCACCCATATAGCCAAAATCGGCGTCGGCTAACTCACCCAGCCCATTGACGATACAGCCCATAATGGCGATTTTTACGCCGGTCAGGTGGCCGGTCTGGGCCTTGATCCGCTCGGTAGTTTCCTGCAAATTGAACAGAGTGCGGCCGCAAGAAGGACAGGCGATAAATTCAGCTTTAGTGCTACGCGCTCCGGCGGCTTGCAAAACGTTGTAGGCCAGTTGCACTGCGGTGGGCGGGGTCAGGTGTCCGCCTTCGGGTGCCGCGATCAGCAGGGAGTTGCCGATACCATCGGTCAGGACGGCTCCGGCGGCAATCGCCGCATTGATGAAATGCTCGTCCTGGGTAGCCTCGCCCGCCAATGTAGATGTAGGCGCAATCAGAGCTATTGGGTACTGCAAACCTTCCTGACCGAGCCGAGCCGCCAGCAGACGATTAGCCCGCAGGGAATAAGCGGCACTATCGGTTTGCAGGGCCAAGATCAAAGCCTCAAAACCGTTTTGGTGGGCCAATCGCGCCGCGCTCAGGATGGTTTCCACTGCCGGGAAAGCGTGCCGGGCGGCTCCGGCCAGTTCTTCTTCCGGCCCGGTAAAGGCCGACCGCGCCGTTAAAAGTACCGGCAAACCGCGAGCCTTAGCCGTCTCGAACACTCGGCCTACAAAAGCACTCTCCGCACCCTCGAACGGCCCGGCAATCTCGATGGCTAATCCGTCTGGTTCGATTTGCACCGCCTGATCCAGCGTCTCCGGCGTAATTTTCAACACCACATTGAGCGGTTCGGCTCGTCCCGTTCGCTCCGCTTTGGACGGCAGAGGCTGGCCTTCGGCCAGGCTATAGACGTAAAGATCGGGTTTGCTCGGTGCGCCTGGTTGTGGACGGACACCCCCGGCCATGGGCAAAGACCGCCCGGCCCCTTTGGGCGTCCCGGTCAGGGCTGCCGGAAAACCTGCAAGCTCGGCCAGAACTTGCGGTACCGTCTCGCCGCCGATCTGCACCGACCCGACGGTCACGCTTCTGGTTTCCCGTTTGGTAAAATGGTAAGGATCGCGTGGGTCGGGCAGGGCCGGAGCGGTCGGGTCGGTGGGCGGCCAATCCGAGGCCGCCGGAGTGGGTAGGGTGTCGGTTATCTGGGCCTTCGCCAGCAGTTGCGGGTCTACCGGGGTGTAACGCCGGGCAATCCGCAAGGCGACCGGCACTTCAAATTCCGGGTCTTCCGTCAACGAAACTCGGATCGTGTCGCCTATACCGTCCTCCAGCAGCGACCCGATGCCTATGGCACTTTTGATCCGGCCATCTTCGCCGTTACCGGCTTCGGTCACGCCCAGATGAAAAGGAAAGTTCAGACCAAGCGCGTCCAGCCGAGCCGCCAGCAGACGGTAAGCCTGGATCATCACTTTCGGATTAGAAGCTTTCATCGAGAAGATCAATTCGTGAAAATCGTATTTCTGGGCGATCAGGGCAAACTCCATCGCCGACTCGACCATGCCTTCGGGCGTATCGCCGAAATAATTCATGATGCGGTCGGAGAGCGAACCATGATTCGTGCCGATGCGGATCGAGCGGCCAAGCTCTTTGCAGCGCAGCAGTAGCGGCTTGAATTTAGCTTCGATGCGTTCCAATTCGCGCTGGTATTCGTCGTAGGTGTATTCGAGGATAGCAAATTTCTTGGCGTCGGCAAAATTGCCGGGGTTAATTCGTACTTTATCGGCCCACTTCGCCGCTTCCAGCGCGGCTTGCGGGTTGAAGTGAATGTCCGCCACGAGCGGTACGCGCACTCCCCGCTTTTCCAGTTCGGCCCGGATATTGCGCAGATTTTCAGCGTCTTTGGCGGTCGGAGTAGTAATGCGCACAATCTCACACCCGGCTTCGACCAACCGGATTGCCTCGGCCA
>JBBRBE010000256.1:0-6726 GCA_038206175.1 Chloroflexia bacterium | reverse complement strand
AATCTTCTTGAAAAAGCAAAATTGTGAGCATTAAAGAAGATTCTTCGCTACGCTCACACCCATAGGGCGTGACATGGTACGACCGGACGAAGCTGTCTGAATAGTTAAGAATTACGTACCTTTCTAGTGACGAGCGGTACTAAGGCTGCCTTCAGGTTGGGTAGCTTTGTGGGCGGGGTCATGTTAAAATACGCTCATATTGCGCGGCTAAGTTAGCAGAAGGATCGAGCTGTTGCAAGCCAGGCCGCGCCAGGCCCAATAGAAAGGTTTTATGGCCCACATTCTGGCAATTGACGACTCCGAGTTAGCCCTCGAATTTACCCGCATGCTTCTGGAAAGTGCCGGGCATACCGTGGCCGCGACGAGCGACCCGGCGGAGTTTATGTTCCTGGCAATCAACGGCCACCCCCGCCCGGATTTACTGGTGCTGGATACCGTCATGCCCGACGTAAGCGGGCCGGAACTGATCGAGCGGATCAGAGCCGTGGGCGACCCGCACCTGGCCGGACTACCGATCCTGCTGGTGAGTGCCCTGGAAGAACCCGCTCCACCCGCACCGGGGGTGCTGCTGCTGCCCAAACCGTTCGGCCCGGAAGAATTAGAGCAAGCCCTCAACCTGGCGTTAGGTTAGACGGATGCGGGCCGGGCGTGGTATACTGACGCCCAAATTTGTGAACTTTTTTTGAAAACGAGGAGAAAAATAGCCCTATGGCCGAGCCTATCAACGATTTTGGCCCACTCGACGAACTCAAACCCGAAGCTATTGGCGTGCCGGGAAACCGCCGCTTTCGGCTGCTGATGCGGCAAGGGCGGCGGGTAGCCTGCTTTTGGATGGAAAAGACTCAGATGGGTGCGCTGGCCGACGCGGTAAGCGAACTCCTGACGCAGGTCGAAGGCGGCCAGGGTATCCCCGACGCTCCCGCCATTGACTCCTTCCCGGAACCCTTCGAGCTAGAAGCTCAGACGGGCCGCCTGGCTCTTGGCTTCAACGAAGCCACCGACCTGTTCCTGCTGCTCATGTTCGATGTCGAAAGCGAAATCGCCGCCCAGGAAAACGCGACCTCGCCGGAAGAAATCGAAACCCAGGCCGCCAATATGCGCCCGACCCTGCGCTGCGAAATCACCCGCAGCCAGCTAGAACGCTTCTACTCCGAAGCCGCCGCCGTCATCCAGTCCGGTCGCCCGCCCAAGCCCAGCAAGAACGGTCACTACCGGGCCGACTAACCACCGTTCAAAAGAAGCGGCCTCGGCCTCACGCCGGGCTAAGTCTGGCCCGCCTTACACAAACCGTCTCCCGCGCCCGGCCACCACTGGCCGGGCTACTCCTACAAAGCCCAATATCAGAATTTGCAAGCAGGTAAGCCTGGCAGGAAACTTATTCCATAAAAAAAAATCCTTTGCTAAGAATTACTACGTTGCGGTCAGACGGAGCCTGGGAGAAAAAGCGTTTTATCACCCTGGCCTCCTCAGGAACAGCAGGGTTTAACACCACCACCACATTAGCTCTCGTAGAGCGGCCCATGCTCAGAAAGAAGCAAGTGCCAGAAATGCTGGTATCTTCAACGGGTGCCGAACCCGCCCTATCTTTCGGTTGGTTCTCGTAAATATGAATCGAACCAGCTCGCTCTTCCAGTTTCTGATACGAAATAGACGCTACAATCTGACAGTAATAAGCTAAAATCTGCTCCTCGCTCGCCGACGTCGTGAAATTTGGGTATATATCTGGGAACATGTTATAGCCACAGGCCATAAGCGACTGGCCTATATTTGGCTCAACGTTAAGACTGGTTCCACCCGGATAAACCGGAAACGGAGCAACATGGTTTATAACCTTACCAACTTCTTGTGCTAAAAATGTTGTTCCTACAGCCAGACCGATAAAAAGAAGCCATGAAAGCACATATTTACGTTGCTTCGCCTCTGTTTTAAGGTTTGTACTACTCAGGATCAGCCGGGTCAAAAAGATCGCCAGTCCTGCACTGATAATATAACCTGACCAGCTAATCAGCGGGTTAGGAACGTCGGGAAATTCTGAAGTTAAACTCAGAAAATCACTTATAATGGCAAACAAAGTCAGAGACACCACCACAAAAAACAGCCAGTACAGGGCCGAATGTTTAGCCGGTTGTTCGTCAGTCGGATGGCGAAAGGTTTGCCAGGCTCCTTCTATCTGGAGCGGAGTAAAACCTTTGCTCAACAGGTGACGGTCAATTTCGTACCGGCTACTCCAGCCGGAACTCCTGACAATATATTCTAATATTTTATCGTTTGGCGGCTCGATACTTAGCATGTCTGGGCCTTTTATCAACACGAACATTGAGCAAATCATTCAAACTGCTCCTATGACGTTGCCAGAGGCCCTTAAGTTCCCGGTCGAGCGGAGTCGCAGCGCGGAGACAAAGCTGGCCCTTTTTTGGCTAAAAGCTTGCGTTCTGAGCGGGGATGTGATATATTACCGCTTGCATTCTTAGAATGCCGAGATAGCTCAGTTGGTAGAGCATGCGACTGAAAATCGCAGTGTCGACAGTTCAATTCTGTCTCTCGGCACTCTTTTTATTTTATAACCTTTTTTCTTACTCCACCACAACTGACGAGCCGAGCCGCTAAATCGGCGGAACTAAAGAAGTCGGGCCGAAGTCGCTCGGTGCCGCGAAGCTTGCAGATTGAAGTACGCCCTAACTGCTCAGGGCCGTCGCTCGCTCCTTGACGACAGCACAGGCATTCATCTTGAGCCTCTGTAGGAGGCTATCGGTTGGTTAAACGTCGGAAATCGCGTTCTAAATTAGCTATACTCATACCTTTCAGAATTTTGCCTGCCGGAAAATTTTCGGCATCGTCGGAGACAGGTGTCAGTTTCCCATTCTGGATTAAAAACCGGCCCTGAGTGTCACCCACGAGCCTATACACATTATCCGTATCAAGCTGTACAAAAAAGAGGTAAGTCTTTCCTTTTTCGCTAATTGGACTACCTTCTAGCAGATACTTCACGTTTCCCTGCTGCCCGCCCGTATGAGGAATTGTAATCGTCGTGTTAGTAACCTCTGCGGAACCATAAACAACTTTGTTTACACGGACAATAACATCAGTCATCAAATATCCTACTGTTTTCGCATTGGGAATATCCTTTGGAGCAACTCGATAAGACGGTAAGACTTCTTCGACTGTACCTTGAAAAACGATGGTACTTAAAGAGGTGATTTCAGCAAGACTCGGATATACCATAAGATCAGCGTACATAACATGAACCTCGACATTTTGTACTTGTGAAGAAGGAGCCGCAGTCGTTATAGCGAAAGCACTTGCTCCAGCAGTTATCACAACCATAACAAGGATCACTGTACCAACTATCTTGATCTTCATTTCTTGCCTCATGAATATCTACCGACTTTTGGCGGTTAGTTGTTTAAGCTGTGCGATAAACTGGGCTGGCGATTGCCCTTGCATAAAGAGTAGCAAAGCTTGAGCCTTGTTCCGGCATTCGAGACTGGTTGCGCCGACAACTAACGTACCACACTCACCGTGTTCACTATAGACTTGTTTATCCGGCGATTGAACAAGCACAAAAAGATATTTCTGTCCAATTTGAGGCATCGCTTTTTGGTCAGTGTCGGGCGAATTTATACCCCCAAGTATGCTAAAAACTAAAGGTTTGCCCGACGCAATCTGCCCGTTATTACGAAACACCGTTTCTGGTTTAATCTCAAAGTCGGTTATGGGATAAGCTGGCGAGGGTATTGGTGTTGCACCAGCAACGCTTGGTGTTGTTGTTGGTCTGTTATCCCAGAAGAGTGGGTAAGGTCACGTAACAGCACCTGATTTAAGATGCTGTTTACATATTGATTAAATACATTATTCGAAAACCAACTGCAAAAATCACCACACCTAGTAGTGCCATCCACAATGTTGACCGCCTATCGTGCTGGCTGGCGAAAACCTTAAAGGCTATAACGATTGCAGTAAATAAAGTAATACTTCCAAGTAATGCAAATAAGGCCGCAAAAGATTTGAACACACCTACTAAACTAAAAAAACTGGTTGTTAATAATGATAAAACAACAATAATATTCTGCTCTCGCCTTTTAGTCATAATCAAACCTCCTGCTTAAACAGAAATTGGTTTTGGCTCTACAATAGCTTTGCTTGAGTAGCTCTGTATAAAGAGAATAACTTTGGTGTCTTCTTCTTGGAGCCACAAACACTTTAGTTGTTCCTATGCGGCTAGAAATACACCACTAGAACCCAAAAACAAAAAAGTTGCTAAAGTCACTTTCTTGTTTTGACTTCAATTCAATTCAAGAAGTTAACTAAGGGTTAGTAAAAGATTGGCTGTGAGAGCATCGAAAACCTGCACTACTTGAGTGTTAGTAAAAGCGTCAATGCTCCTACCCACAAAATTTGTCTCTTCTTCATAGTTATAATCCATTCGTGTACACGATATAGGACTATTCTAGCAGGTTTTTAGCCTATTACAAGCGACGCTTTTGCAAACAAATTAAAATAACATCCACGCTCCAACGTAAAGCGTTATTCCCCGGCATCAACCAATACTCGCTGATATAACTCCGGTGCAAGATGAAATCCATTATTAGTTAGGGCATCGAGTTGAGGGTGGAGTGTAATTAAAAATCCACGCCGCTTTGCCGCCAATACTATTCCCAAAGTTCCAACTACACTTAATCCTAAGCCTTGCGCCAGCCGTCGAGCCGCCCGGTCATCTAAAATAATTTGAGCGTTGCCTAATTCCACAGCTAAACTGATAGCTTCACTTTCCCCTGGCCCAAGCGCAGTAGCTAAAATTCGAGCAGCCATAGGTTGACTTAAAGGTTTTAGATTTATCCATTCTGGTAATTTCACGCTTGGGGCCACTTCCTGAGCAACGGCTGTTGGAATGGTAATACTACCAAACAACTTTTCTAATACAGAGAGCTGATTGATTTGATTCAGGCCAATGAGGGGACTAGAATTGGAAACCACCGTTAATTGGCTCATAATTTGTGGCTTTGAGCTACTTCTTCTTCCCATTCCTCCTGGCTCAGGGCGAAATAAGGAAGACCTAAACGAGAGCTATACTGTCCAAACTCCGTTCGAGACATTTCGAGTAACTGAGCAGCCTTTCCATCCGAAAGCGTCCCACGCCGATATAACTCTAAAATTATCAGCTCTCGCGCACTGTGCGGCAGAGGCTGATTAAACTGACGTAACAAGGCCACTACTTCATCCTCAAGCTGTAATACAACTTCACTCATAACTTTTATCTCCTGGCGGGTCATTCTAAACTTCACACTAGAGCTAAACCACCGGGTTAATCGGGGTTATTTCCAGGTTTTAGGCTAAAACTACGCCATTACAAAAAGTCTCCAGGCTTTCTCCCGTTTAATTATACCCCAGGATTACCCGTACAACTATAAAAGCGAACTTTAACTTAAATTGTAAAGACGTGGCTGGAGCAAGCCTAATAGCCCAACAGTTTGGGCAACCAGCCGCCCAGAAAATAACCGCCCAGCCCTGAAACCGTCCCGACCGCCACGATACTGAGCGCACTGTTGAACAAATTCATGTTCGCCAGCTTACCTTTTAATAAACCTAGCCCGACCAGGAACAAAAAGCTCAGGCCCAGCGAAACGTAAAAAGCCGTCTCGATTGGCAAAAAGAAATAAGCGATTAGCGGCACTATCGAGGCGACCAGATAAGACAGGCCGATGATCAAGCCGGGAACAACTTTAACTTCTTCCGGCTCACTGGTGATACCTAACTCTTCCGCCACCATCGTTTTAGCGTAATATCGCGGGTTGCGTTGCAAATATTCGGCGATAACCGGGGCATCTTCCGGCTTAACCCCCGACCGCTTGAGCAACTCGATCATCTCGCTAAGCTCGTATTCGGGGTTGCGGCGCATCTCCTCTAGCTCTTTGGTAATTTCAGCTTTTTGCACCTGAGCTTCCGATTGCCCGGCGATGAACTCCCCGGCAGCCATCGAAAGTGCGCCCGCAAAAGCTTCGGCCAGGCCCGCCACGATCACCGCTTTGGTGCTGTTGGTGCCGCCCGCCACCCCGCTAACAACTCCTAGCGGCACCAGCAAGCCATCCAGCGACCCGAACACAATCTGGCGAATCTGGCTCAGCCGTTGCACGCGCTTCTTCTCGCCCGAAAGGTCTTTTTCTTCTTCCAATACTTCTTCGGCCATTATTTTCTTTCTATATTATCTGTATTATCTGTACCCTTATAAAAGAAAACCTCGCGGCCCAACCGCACCATAATCACCGCCAGCAAAGAATTGCGGACGGCCAGCAGCACAAAAGGCAGGGCGTCCAGGCGGGAGAGCCAATCAATCAGGAAAGGAAAGGGGATCACGCTGAGAGGCAGAGCGACCAGAAAAAGAGCGATATTGAGGCGGCTTTTCCACAGCGGCATCAGCACCAGCAGCCAGATCATATATTGAGGCGAAAGCACTTTGTTTGCCAGCACGAACCACAGCACCGCCAGGCTGAACGCTGCCACGAGCCACCCGGCGGGCCGAGGCGCAGGTCGGCGCAACCCCCACCAGGCGAGGCCGTAGATCAGCAGCAGACCGGCCACGGTCAGCCCGGTCGAAAGGCTCGCCAGGGGCCGCACCCAGGGCGAAGCCAGACCGAGCGAACCGTATTCCACCATCGCCAGAGCATCCGTCAGGCCCAGGTAAGAGCCGAACACCACCAGCCCGGCGAAAGGAGCTTCCAGTTCCAGGCC